>SFCS01000019.1 GCA_004558485.1 Ruminococcus sp.
TTTTTTCGCTCGCTCTCACGGGCTCTCCCAAACTGCGCCGCCGCCAAAAGACAGCTTTGTTATAATACCACCCGTTTTTTCGTTTGTCAACAGGTTTTTTGGGGTTTTTCAAAAAAGTTTTCAGCGTGGTAGAACGGCAAAAAGCGAGGCACAACATATGGTATTCACAGCCGCATATGCTGCAGAAGGACGCCGCGGTCGGTGATGTCCAAAAGCCCATACCGCCCGTCGCGCAGCGCACCGGGGTTGAAAAACCGGCGGCCGTCCTCATAGCTTTCAAAGGGCGTATGCGTATGCCCGAAAAGAACGATGTCCGCCTTTTGCTCCTCGGCGGCATCCCGCAGCGTCACAAGGCTGCTTTTTACATGGTACAGATGCCCGTGCGTCATCAAAATGCGGCAGCCGCCGCAGTTTTCCAGCCGTACATACGGCAGCGCACACAGCATGTCGCAGTTCCCGCGCACGGCAAAAAACGCCGCCGTCGGCAGCAGGGCGGGGACAGTCTCCGCCTCACGCGCGCCGTCGCCGAGATGAAACACCGCCGCCGCGGACGGATGCCGCAAAAGCGCCTCGCGCAGACGGGCACTGTCGCCGTGGGAGTCGGAGAAGATCAAAGCCTGCATCATAAACCACCTACTATATACATAATTATATACGCGGGTTACCGCAATTACAGAGAAGGGATGATCCGTATGGGAGAAAACACATTGACACCGCAGCAGATGGAGGCACTTTTGGCATTCGCCGCCAAAAAGCTCGGGGTATCGCAGGAGCAGCTTGCCCGCACGCTGCAAAGCGGCAGAGTCGGGGAGCTGGGATTGTCCGAGGAGAATGAGAAACGGCTGTCGACGCTGCTCGGCAACCGGCAGGCGGTGAACGATCTTTTGGAGTCGCCGCAGGCCAAAGAGCTGCTGCGACGCGCGGCGGAGGGACAAAGCCATGGACGTGGGTGAAAAGCTGCAATCCATCCTGTCCTCGCCCGACGGCATGGAAAAGCTGCAGGAAGCGGCAAAGCAGCTGCAGGGGGCGCTCGGTGAGGGCGGCGATCTTTCCGGGATTTTGCAGGCGTTTGCGGGCAGCCTTCCCACCGTTCCGGAGAAAAAGGGCAGCATGGATCTGTCGCTTTTGACCAAGGCGGCGCCGTTTTTGCAGGAAATGCAAAAGGAGGACGACAGCACAAAGCTCTTGCGCGCGCTGCGCCCGTATATGCACGGGGAGCGGCAAAAGCGGCTGGACGAGGCGATCGAAATTCTCAAATGGCTGCGGCTTGCGACCATGCTCAAGGAGCAGGGGGTGCTGTGAATGGAGGATACCGTCGCCATGCAGCGCGAGGCGGAGCAGCGCGTCAGGCGGATGCATGAGCAGCTGCAGGCGCTTGCGGGTGCACCCACCTTCGGCGCGCCGCCCGCAAAGGAACCGGAAAAGCCGGCAAAGGGGAAAAGCGATCTTTTGCCGCTGCTGCTTTTTCTGTGGCTTTTGCAGGACGGCGGGGAGCACGCACTGCTCATTTTGCTGGCATATCTGCTGTTCTGAAAAGCGGACGCCGTTTGGCGTCCGCTTTTCAGCTCCGACAGTTTTTACGATAATCTTTCCGCAATAGCGTCGAGAAACTCCATCGAATTCACCGCGCGCTTTTCGGGCAGGGTGGACAGGAGATAGAGATCCTTGGTCATGACACCGCTCTCGATAGTGTCGATCGTCGCCCTTTCCAGGCGGTCGGCAAACGCCGAAAGCTCCGGCAGCGCGTCCAGCTCGGCGCGCTTGCGCAGCGCACCGCTCCAGGCGAAGATGGTCGCCACCGAGTTGGTGGAGGTCTCCTCGCCCTTCAGGTGACGGTAGTAGTGGCGAGTGACGGTGCCGTGCGCCGCCTCATACTCATACTTGCCGTCCGGCGAGACCAGCACGCTTGTCATCATTGCCAGCGAGCCGAACGCCGTCGCGACCATGTCGCTCATAACATCGCCGTCATAGTTCTTGCACGCCCAGATGAACCCGCCCTCCGAGCGCACCACGCGGGCGACCGCGTCGTCGATCAGGGTATAGAAATAGGTGATGCCCGCCTTTTCGAATGCATCCTTATATTCATTTTCATAGATCTCGGCGAAAATGTCCTTGAACAGATGGTCATAGGTCTTGGAGATGGTGTCCTTGGTGGAGAACCACAGATCCTGCTTGCAGGACAGCGCATAGTTGAAGCAGGCGTGCGCAAAGGCGGAGATGGACGCATCGGTGTTGTGCATCCCCATGGCGACGCCGTCGCCGTCATAGGCATGGATAAGCTGTCGTGTTTCGTTGCCGTCACGGTCGGTGACGACAAGCTCCGCCTTGCCGCCCGCGGGCACGCGCGCCTCGACATTGCGATAGATGTCGCCGTAGGCATGACGCGCCAAAACGATCGGCTTTTTCCAGGTGGATACGGTCGGCGTGATGCCGTTCACCACCACCGGTGCGCGGAACACCGTGCCGTCGAGCACCGCACGGATCGTGCCGTTGGGGCTTTTCCACATTTCGTGCAGGTGGTATTCCTCCACGCGCTGCGCATTCGGGGTGATGGTAGCGCATTTCACACCGACGCCGTATTTCTTGATGGCGTTGGCGGCATCGACCGTCACGGCATCCCGCGTTTCGTCGCGATAGGGCAGCCCCAGGTCATAGTATTCGCTTTTGAGATCCACGAACGGCAAAATGAGCTTATCCTTGATGGCTTGCCACAGGATGCGGGTCATTTCGTCGCCGTCCATCTCGACGAGCGGCGTTTTCATTTGAATTTTCTGCATATTTCAAACCTCCTAAAATAAACTATTTCTTCCTGTCCGCCGTTTTGAAGGACAGAAGCGCGCCGAACGCGCCGCCGTTGAAGGGGCGCACGGTGATGCCGGTGTCCTCGGCGCGCACGCCGTAGCAGCGGGTGACATAGGCAAGCGGAAGCGCGGGAGCGGCGTCATACAAAAGCTGTTCGAGCGTCGTCACCGCCGCCGCACTGTCGGTCGCCCTGTCATAGGCGGCATCGAAGGCGGCACTCTCAAACCGCGCATAGTTTTGCGTGTTGCCGCTCTTGAAGGCGACGAGATTTTCGAGCGCGGTCAGCCCCGCGGCAGTCACATCGCAGATGGCGAGCTGATACCGCCCGGCGCGCACGCGCTTTTGCACCTCCTCCGCCGCCGCAAGCTCCAGCGAGCAATAGATCGACAGGTTTTTTGCCAGCGACTGCACAATATACCGCGCGAGATTGGCACTGTCGGTATCGTCGGGCGCGAGCAGCGTCAGCGACGGGGTGCGGGTGCGCTCCAGCGCTGTCAAGCCGTCGGCAAGCGCCTTTTGCGCTTTCGGCACATCGGTCTTCAGCGGACAGGCGGTTGCAGGCGCTGTGTATGCCTTGCCGCCCGCCGTTGCCGCGGGGGCCGTGTATCCGATCGCCGCCGTGCAGCCCGCGCCGACGCCCGCTTTGAGCGTTTCCCATTCGACGGCATCCCGCACGGCGCGGCGCACGTCGACATTGGCGAGCACCTCGTCGGCGGTGTTGAGATACAAAAACCGCACCGTGTCCCGCAGCTCCACCAACCGCACGCCGTTTTCCTCGGCGGTGTCCTGCTCGGCGGCAGGCACCTCGGCGGCGTCGATATACGCCCGCCGCAAAAGATCATAGTTCTCTGCGGTGTCGGTGGAGATGCGGTATTTCACCGAGGCGGGCAGCACCGCGGCTGCCGCATGGTAGTTTTCATTTTTGCGCAGGGTGACGGCGGTGTCGTGCTCCCAGCCGGAGACGCGAAAAGCGCCGTTTGTCAGGATATACCGCGTTTCCAGCCCATAGCGTCCCGCGGTGTAGGCGAAAAATTCGCGGTTGCAGGGCATGAACGCGGGGGAGGCAAGCCGTCTCGTGAACCCGTCATCGGGCGCATCGAGGCGAAACACCAGCGTTTTTTCGTCGAGCGCCTCCACACCGAGCGTGGTCGAGGACGCCTCCCCCGCCAACACGGCGGCGGCGTTCCGGATGCCGGAAAGCTGCGCCGTGTAGGGAGAGCGGGTCGTGGGGTCGGCGGTGCGGCGCACGGCAAACACAAAATCGTCCGCCGTCACCATCACGGGATCTTCAAACCCCGTTTTTTCGCCCCGCACGGAAACGGTGCTCCAATAGCTCTCTTTCAATATAAAGGTATAGGTGCAGCCGTCCGCCGACACCGTCCAGTCCGCAGCGGCAGGAATCGCCCTTCCATCCTCGTCGAGGGCGGTCAGCCCTTCAAAGACCGCGCTGATGACGGCAAGGGACGCCGTATCGGAGACCGCCTGCGGATCGATCTGCTTCGGCTCGGCGGACAGGACAAAGCCAAAGCTCTCGCCGCCCGCCTTTTTGCCGCAGCCGGCAAACGAAAACAGCAAAGCGGCACAAAGCAGCAGCGCTCCCAACCGTTTCATGGCGTGCCTCCTTTCGATAAAAAGCAGAAACCGCGCCGCACGACACGCGCGGCGCGGTGGGGATCAACCCCAGTATACCAAATTTTCATCGGTTTGACAAGTATTCTCGCTGATTTTTTCAAAAACACTTTCCACCAGCTTGCGGCTGTCGGCGGGAGAATAGACCCAGCGGTCAAGGTGTCCTGCTCTAATAAAATAGTGCGGCGGGGCGGGCGTTCTTTGCGGCGTGGCGATGTCGATGACGATGAGCTTAATTTTCATCTTCTCCGGCAGGATGCTTTTTATGTATACGCTGACGCACTGTCCTACCTGCAGCTCCTGCCGCGGCTCGGCAAGGCCCGCGAGGTTGGGGGACAGCTCGATGAACACCCCATAGCTCTCCACCGACCGCACGATGCCGGTCACGGTCTCGCCCTGCGCAAAGCGGGCGACATTTTCCTCCCATGTGCCGAGCAGCTCCCGCTGCGAAAGGCAGATGCGTCCGTCCTCCATCGAGGACACCACCGCCAAAATATCCTGCCCCACCTGCAGGCGGTCGCGCGGATGGGAGATGCGGCTCACCGACATGCCCGCGATCGGCATGAGCGCCGTCAGTCCGCAGCCGATGTCGCAAAAAGCGCCGAAGCTCTCAAGCCGCGTCACCCGTGCGGAAAGGATGTCGCCGGTGTGCAGCGTGCGGCGATAGTGCGCACGGCAGCGCTCCTGTGCGTCGCGGCGGGACAGAACGGCACGCAGGCTGCCGTCCTCTGTATGCTCAAAGCCGGAGACCGTGAACGCGACCGGTTTTCCGACGCGGGAAATGAGCGCGATGTCGCGCGTCGTGCCCTCGGCGATGCCAAGAGCGCCCTCCTCGTGCGGGATGACGCCCTCCATGCAGGGCAGTGTCACATGCAGGTCGTGCGCCGCGTCGCAAAGGCTCACCGGCGCCTCCAGCACGCACCCCTCCAGGGCGGCAGCGGCAAGCGCCTCATAGCTTGCGATGGCGGCGGCGTTTTCCGCCGTGTCAATCCGCCTGCCCTCCGGCAAAAATGTGGTGTTTTCCATTTTCTCGCATCCTTCCTTTTGGTGTCTATGGCATGTATATGTCGCCGACGCCGCAAAGATACGCAAAAAGAGATTTTACATTTCGGGAAAAGTATGGTATCATGATCTTATCTGTTTGGAACGGAGGAACGAAATGAGAGAAGATCTGTCCGAGCGCACACCGCTCTCAACGAAAATTTCGCTGTTTGTCGCGTTTTTGCTGCTGACCGCCGCGAACGCCTTTTGCATCCTGCGGGGCGGCGACTTTGATTTCACGCTGCAAAAATGGGGCTATGCCGTCGGGTTCTCCGCGCTGCTGTCGGGGCTGCTTTGCTATGTCCTGTTTGTGCTCCTGCCGCGCGAGCGGTTTCGGGCTGCGGAGCACGGCGCTGCGTTCTATCCGCTCGTAGCGGGCTTTTTGGGACTTTTGTGCATGGCGCTTTCCTATATCTGGCTCGGCGTGTGGCCGTTCGGCAAGGAGTCGGTCATGATCGTCGATCTTCACCATCAGTATGGCCCTATGCTGTCCGAGCTGCGGGAAATGCTGCAAAACGGCGGGGATGTGCTGTACACCTTCAAGACCGGCATCGGTGCAAACTTCATTTCGCTGTTTGCCTATTACCTCGCCAGCCCCTTCAACCTGCTGCTTTTGCTGTTCCCGCCGTCGCTGCTCACCGAGGGTGTGCTTGTCATCACGCTGCTCAAAAACGCGCTCACTGCGGCGCTCTTCGCCGCCTGCCTGCAATATGTCCTGCGGCAGAAGGGACTGTATACGGTGATGCTGGCTTTGTGCTATTCTCTGTCGATGTATGCCCTTGCCTATTCCTGGAACATCATGTGGCTCGACGCCGTGATGATGCTCCCGCTCGCCGTTCTCGGCTTTGAGCGCATGATGCGTACCGGCAAATACGGCGTGTATATCCTGTCGCTTGCCTATATTCTCATCACAAACTACTATATCGGGTTCATGGTGTGCCTGTTTCTCGTCCTCTACTATATCGCGTTTGCACTGCGACGGCAGCGCAGCGCGGCGGCACAGGGGCACGCCTTCCTGCGCTTTGCCGTCGGCTCGCTCATCAGCGGCGGACTGGCGATGGCGATCCTGCTGCCGGTGTTCTTTGCGCTGCAGTATACCTCCGCTGTGGGGGAGACGCTGCCGGAGCTCGGCTCGAATTTTGACATCTTCAAGCTGTTTGCACGGCTGCTGTTCGGTACGACCCCCACCATCCGCTCGGGCAAGCTGCCGAACATCTATTGCGGCATCCTGCCGCTGACGCTGCTGCCGCTGTTTTTCACCGTGCGCTCCATCCCGCTGCGCCGCCGCCTTGCCTACGGCGGGCTGCTGACGGTGATGAGCCTCAGCTGCACGCTCAACCTCCCGAACCTTATCTGGCACGGGCTGCACAGCCCCAACGATCTGCCCTATCGCTTTTCGTTCCTCTTCATTTTCACGGTGCTGTTTTTGGCGGGCATGCTGTTCCCGCACATGAAGGACATCACCCCGCGGCAGATCTTTGCCACCGTCGGCGGGCTTTGCGCCGCGATCGTTCTGTATGAGGCGCTGTATGCGAAAAACACCGATGTGTTTTTGTCGGTGTATGTCAGCCTGTTGCTCGTTGTGCTCTACGGCGGCATTTTGCTGCTTTTTGCCTACCGCAGGCTGGCGGTGCGCGCTGCGGCGGCGGTGCTGATGCTGGCGGTGACGCTTGAAATGACCGTTTCCGGCGGACTGACGCTCGACGCCCTCAACGGCAACGAATATTACACCGACCATGACGCCTATGTGGATAACGCCGAGACCCGCGCTGCCGCGGCGGCGGTCGCGGAAATGAACGCCATCGGCGACAAAGAGCAGGGGGAGGGGTTCTACCGCGCGGAGCTTTTGCCGCGCCGCACCTGTGTGGACACGGCGCTGTTCCACTATCGCGGCCTCACCTCGTTTTCCTCCAGCAACTACTACCGCACCACCCGTTTTCTCGGCAGCCTCGGCTATGCCTGCAACGGCGTGAACAGCTATCTCTATGAAAGCTTTATGCCGACTGTCGACTCGCTGCTCGGCATCCGCTATTTGGCGCTCTCCACCGACCTCGAAGGACACGCGCAGCTCGAAAAAGCAGGAGAGAGCCACACCGACGACGGCGACTATATCATCTATCGCAACAGGCTGGCTCTGCCGATCGCCTATCGTGTTTCGCCGAACATCGCAGACTTTACCGCGCGGCGGTATCACCCCTTTGCGACCCAGGAGGCACTGCTTGCCGCCATGACCGATGACAGCACGCCGCTGTACACCTATGCGGACATCGCGACCGATGACAGCAGCCTCGGCACTGCCTCCGCCTACGGCACACAGTTCAGCATCAGCGGCGAAAACGGCGGCACGGGCTGGTTCACCGCCGCGATCGAAAGCCGCGCGGCGTATTATGTCTATGTCGATTGCCTGGCGGCAAAGAACGCGTCGGTGACGGTCACAGCGCCGGACGGCACGGAAACCAACCTCGACGCCTCGACGGACGAGCCGTATATTGTCGACGCAGGCACGCTCACGGAGGGCACGGTCATCACCGTTTCCGTCACTGCCGACACCGCCGTCAGCGGCAACATCTATGTCGCCGCGCTGGACACGGCACTGCTCGAAAAGCACATGACGGCGCTTGCTGCCGACGGGATGCGGGTGACGGCGTTCTCCGACAGCCGCATCGACGGCACGCTCACCGCCTCGGCAAACGGCGCGGTGTTCACCTCCGTTCCGTATGACACCGGCTGGACGGTGACGGTGGACGGCGAAAAAGTTGAGACCTATTCGATCGGCGAGCCGAGCAAGGACGACGCGGCAGGCGCATTTTTGGCGTTTGACATCGGGGTGGGCGAGCATGAAATTTCGCTTCGCTATGTCCCGCGCGGGCTGTATGTCGGACTGCTTTTGTCCGCTGTCAGCCTTGTCGCTTTTCTCCTGCTGCTCATCATCACCGGCAGAAAAAAAAGCAAAGACCCGCTGATCCTGGCGCCGATGCAGCCGGCAGCGCCGCTCCCCGTTGAAACGGCACCGTCGCCGCTGACCGACACGGTGACGCTCGAAACGCTCCTGGCCGACGGAGACGACCCGACGGAAGAATAAACAAAAAAGCACCCCCGCCGCACTTTCGTGCTGCGGGGGTGTCGCTGCTTACGGATGGATCAGAAGGTATAGACCGTGCCGGTCTTGGCGGAGGTGTAGATGCCCTCCAGGATGCGGGTCACGCAGAACGCCTGCTCCGGCTTTGTCAGCACCTCGGTGTCGTTGCGCACCGCTTCGATCCACAGCCGCTCCTCGCGATCGGCGGCACTTTCGCTTTTGGCGCCGTCGTTGAACGCCACGCCGCCCGCTTCAAAGTTCGGGCGCAGCACATACTGTCTGCCGCCGCGGATGCCGTTGATGCGCACGCCGTCCTGCATGTCGCCGCCCGCCTTTGTGCCGCAGACGGTGGTCACCGCCTCGCGGACATCCAGCGTGTTGAGCGCCCATGCGGACTCCAAAAACACCGTCGCGCCGTTCTCCATCACCACAAAACCGAAGGCGGAGTCCTCGACCGTGAACTTTTCGGGATCCCAGTTGCCCCACATATTGCCCTGCTCGGTGTCGTTGTTGAGCTTGTGATAGGCCGTGCCGAGGCAATATTTCGGCTTATAGTTATTCATCGTCCACAGCGTCAGATCCAGCGCGTGGGTGCCGATGTCGATGAGCGGACCGCCGCCCTGCTCATATTCGTTGAGGAACACGCCCCAGGTCGGGACGGCACGGCGGCGCAGCGCCGTCGCCTTGGCATAATAGATATCACCGAACGTGCCCTCGTCCGCCTCACGCTTTAAGTACAGGGAGTCGTCGCGGAAACGGTTCTGATAGCCGATCGTGAGCTTTTTGCCGGTCTCCTTCGCAGCATCGAGCATCTTCTGCGCCTCGGCAGCGTTGATTGCCATCGGCTTTTCGCACATGACATGCTTGCCCGCATGCAGCGCGTCCACCGTGATAAAGCTATGGGAGCGATTGGGGGTGCAGACATGCACCACCTCGATCGCGGGATCCTTCAAAAGCTCCTTATAGTCGGTGTAGACCTTCGCGTCGGCAGTGCCGAACGCCGCTGCCGCCTTTTGGGCGCGCTCCTCGACGATGTCGCAGAACGCGACCATTTCGCAGTCCTGCACCTTTTTGAGAGAGGGCATGTGCTTGCCGCCCGCGATGCCGCCGCAGCCGATGATGCCGACCTTGATCAATCTTGCCATGGTTTTCTCTCCTTTTATTTACTCAATAACATAGGGTTCGTCGTCGTGAATGTTGCGCACGTGCGGGCAGGTGGTGTCGATGCGGCAGGCGGGCGCGACAAAGCGCACCGCGTTTTTGATGATGCTCTGCACCGGCGCCTGATAGAAGGTCGGGAAGGACTCATGACCGGGCTGGAAATAGAAGATCTTGCCGTTGCCGCGCTCATAGAGACAGCCGGAGCGGAACACCTCGCCGCCGCTGTAGTTGCCGATGAGCAGCAGCTTATCCGGCGTCGGGATGACAAACGGCTCGCCGTAGGTCTCCTCGTGCTCCAGGGTGAAATAGCGGTCGATGTCCTTGGTGATGGGATGCGCAGGCTCGATAACCCACAGCACCTCGCTGTCCCCGCTCTCGCGCCAGGTGAGGTTGCAGGACGTGCCGAGGAGGTAGCGGAACGGCTTTGAATGGTGCGCCGAATGCAGCGCAATGAAACCCATGCCGGACAGCACCGCGTCCCGCACCAGGAAAGCGACCTCATCGGGCACCTTGTGGTGCGCCATGTGTCCCCACCAGATGAGCACGTCGGTCTCATCGAGAATCTCCTTCGTGATGCCGCAGTTTTCATCCTGCAGGGTCGCCGTGCGCACGGTGAAGTCCTCTTCCTTGCCGAGGAATTCCGCGATCGCCCCGTGGATGCCCTTGGGGTAGATGGCGGCGATGGATTCCTCGCAGCGCTCATGCTCATATTCGTTCCAAACAAGTACACGTATCATAATGATTCCCTCCGTTTCAAAAATCTAAGTTCATTATAGACAGCACCGCCGAAATATGCTACAATAATTCTGTGTAAAAATATCAATTTTTTGTTGTGAGGTTTGTATGGCATTTTATGAAAAACCGTTTTACCGCGACGGCGTGCGCATGCCGATCCAGTGCATCACCGTCGGGCTTGATGCCTCCGCCAACGCGCCTTCCCTGCATTATCATGAGTATACCGAGCTTTTATTCGGTCTCACGGGCAGCGCGCAGGTGTATATCGGCGCAAAGCACTATACGCTGCAGGCGGGCGGCATGGTCATCGTACACACCGGTTGTCCGCACGATGTGCTGTGTCGGGAGGGTTCTTGCTCCTATATTGTTGTGAAATTTCTGCCGCAGGTGCTGCTTGCCGACGAGCAAACGCCGTCGGCATACGGTCATGTGCTGGCGCTCATGGAGAACAGCGGCGAAAAGCAGATCGCCTTCCCGCCCGTCGCGCTCGAAAAAACGGCGCTGCCCGCGCTGTTTCTCCACATCCGCAGCGAATGGCAGGAGCAGGCGCTCGGCTATGAGCTGAGCCTGCGCGCCGATGTGACGCAGATCTATCTCTATATCCTGCGCTACTGGGAGGCGCAGCATGTGCCGCTTTTGTCCCGCATCCGCGACATGGGGCAGACGGAGTTTATCAAGCACGCCATCGCCTATGTGCAGACGCACTATCCCGATCTGACCGCTGCCGAAACGGCAGACGCCTGCGGCGTCTCCGCAACCTATTTTTCCCGCATGTTCAAGCGCGCCATGCACCAGTCCTTTTCCGACTATGTGGCGCTGGTGCGGCTGCGGCGGGCGGAGCAGCTTTTGCTGTTCACCGACGACAGCATCACCGAGATTGCGCAGGCGGTCGGCTTTTCCACCGCCTCCTATTTCATCAGCCGTTTCCGTGAGACAAAGCACATGACGCCGCTGCAGTTCCGTCAGGCGGCAAAATCCAACGCAGAAAAGAGGGATGCACCGTGTCCAAGGAATGGTATATAAAAACCGATACCCGCCGCATACAGGACACCTTCGGCGACATCGACACCTCCGTGCCGAACGCGAAGGAGAAATGGAAACGGCATTATAAAAAATATATCCTTTGGATCGTCGAGGGCATCGTTGCCCTGCTCATCCTCCTCGTTCCGACGGTCACGCTGCTGCGTCCGGAAAAATATGACTACACCTTGACGCTCGTCACCGCTCTCCCTCTCTCCGCCGAAAAGGAGCAGACGCTGACCGATGCGCTTTGTGCCGTCGGCGAGGATGTGGACGGGGACGGCAAGGTGAACCTCCGCCTGCGGTCGCTCACGGTGAGTGAGGAGCTGAGGGACGCGACGCTGCAGCGGGAAATGCTCATCACCTCGTTTCTCAATGACGACTACCGCCTGTTTATCATGCAGCCCGCCTGCTATGAGGAGCTGGTCGCGCCGCATGTCTCCGACGACTTTTTCGGCATCCTGCAGGAAAGCGACGGACTGCTTTTTGCTGCGCGGTCGGGGGTGGGTGCGCAAAATGAAAGGACGCTCCTTGCGCGCTATCTCGAAAATCACTGACGCGGTTCGATTTTTTTTTGACAAAGGGAAAGGTTTGTGCTATCCTTATATATGAATTTTTCATGAACACGGCGAAATGCCGCGAAAGGGTGATTTCATGCGCTGCGACGGCAAAAAGCTCAAAAAGGTAGATCCGATGTACCGCATCGTGCCACACATTATGGTGGAGCGACACGATTCCATGAACATGATCACGCTCAACCTGCCCATGGAGCCGATGCAGCGCTATATCCGCAGCAAAGCCGCCGAAGGCATCACCATTTCGCACATGGCGCTCATTCTTGCCGCCTATCTGCGCACGCTGGCGGAATTTCCCGCGCTCAACCGCTTTATCGGCAACCGTAAGGTGTATGCGCACAAGGATATTACGGTGAGTCTCGTGGTGCTCAAGGCAAACTCCATGGAGGACGAAACGATGTCCAAGATCCGCTTTGAGGCGGAGGACACCATTTTCGATGTACAGAAGAAGATTCTGCATTATATCGATGAAAACCGCAAATACTCTACGGAGAACAGCACGGATAAAATGATCGACACGCTGACCCGTATTCCGGGAATTCTGCGCGTCGCCGTGGGGTTCTTAAAGTTTCTTGACAAGCACGGATGGCTGCCGAAAAAGATTGTGGAGCTCAGTCCCTTCCATGCGAGCCTGCTCATCACCAACCTTGCCAGCATCCGCACCAATCACATCTATCACCATGTCTATGACTTCGGCACGACCAGCGTCTCCATGGCGCTCGGTAATCAGCGGGAGGTGCCGCGCCGCACGGCGTCGGGCGAGATCGTTTTCGACCGCTGCCTGCCGGTGGGACTGGTGATGGACGAGCGCATTGCACAAGGCAGCTATTTGGCCAGAGCGTTCCATGTGTTCAAACGGTATATCAAAAACCCGGCGCTCCTCGAAGAGCCTCCGAAGGAAATCAAGATCGACGAATAGACAAAGCTGTCGAAAGCAACTTTTGACATGCTGTGCGGTCAGCCTCCCGGCTGACCGCGTTTATTATGAAAAGGAGCAGATTTTGTGACGCCCTATTTTTCTTCGAGAGACCCCGCCTACCGTGCGCCCGTCGGCGCGGTCGCGGCGGGCACTTCGGTGCATTTCCGCCTGCGGCTGCCGCGGCATTTCGGCGTGCGGGCGGCGTTTTTGCTTGTTTTTGCCGCCAACATGCCCGCAAAACGGGACGGCATGTTCTGGGCGGGACAGCCGGACGGCGACACCGAGTGGTGGGAATGTGATTTTGCGCCCGCCGCCGCGGGGATCTATCGCTATGGCTTTGAGCTGACGCGCGACGACGGCACGGCTTTTTTGGTCGCGCTGCCGGACGGCACGGCGAATGTATGGCGCAAGCCGGGTGCGCTTTGGCAGCTCACCTGCTTTGAAAAGGACTTCAAAACGCCCGACTGGGCAGCGGGCGGCATCATGTATCAGATCTTTCCCGACCGCTTTTTTTGCTCCGGCAAGCCGAAGACGGCTGTGCCCGCCGACCGCGTGCTGCGGGACGACTGGGGCGGACAGCCGATGTGGCAGCCGGATGCTGCGGGCAAGGTGCGCAACAACGACTATTTCGGCGGCGACCTCGACGGGATCACGGAAAAGCTCGACTATCTGCAATCCCTCGGCGTCACCTGCCTGTATCTCAATCCCATTTTCGAGGCACATTCCAATCACCGCTATGACACCGCCGACTATGAACACCTCGACCCGCTGCTCGGCGACGAGACGGCGTTTGCGACGCTCATGCAAAAGGCAAAGGCGCGCGGGATGCGGGTGCTGCTCGACGGCGTGTTCAGTCACACGGGCGCGGACAGCAAATATTTCAACCGTGAGGGACGCTACGGCGACGGCGGGGCATACCGCGATGTCGCCTCGCCCTATTATCCGTGGTATCATTTTGACCGTTGGCCGGATCAGTATGCCAGCTGGTGGGGGTTTGACACCCTGCCGGAGCTGGATGAGCTGGTGCCCTCGTTTATGGCCTACATCACGGGGGAGAACGGCATCGTGCGGCAGCGGATCGAGCAGGGCGCCGGCGGATGGCGGCTGGATGTGGCGGACGAGCTGCCGGACGGCTTTTTGTATGCGCTGCGGCGCGCCGTCAAGGCGGCAGACCCCGACGCACTGCTGCTCGGCGAGGTTTGGGAGGACGCGAGCTGCAAGGAAAGCTATGGACATTTGCGGCCGTATCTGCTCGGCAGACAGCTAGACAGCGTGATGAACTATCCGTTCCGTGACGCGATTTTTCGCTATATGAACGGCGGAAGCGCGACGGATTTTGCGAACAGTGTCGAACAGATCGCGGAAAACTATCCGCCGCAGGTGCTGCGCCTGCTCATGAACCACATCGGCACGCACGACACCGAACGCGCCCTCACCGTCCTGGCGGGCGAGCCGTCTGCGGGCAGAGGGCGGCACTGGCAGGCGGAGCAACGCCTGTCTGCCGCTGAAAGAGAAAAAGGTGTGCGCCGCCTGCGGCTGGCGACCCTTTTGCAGTTCTGCCTGCCCGGCGTGCCGTGCATCTATTACGGCGACGAGGCGGGCATGGAGGGCTACCGCGACCCCTTCAACCGCGGCTGCTATCCGTGGGGCAGTGAGGACACGGCGCTCATCGCATGGTATAAAGCCCTCGGCGCTGTGCGCCGCGGCTGCTCCGCCCTCAAGGAGGGGCGCTTTGCCGCCGTGCGCGGCAACGAGGACATCGCGTGCTTCGTCCGCGCCGACGAAAGCGAAACGCTGCTTTGCGCCGTCAACCGCGCCTGGCAGCCCGCAGGACTGGCGCTGCCCGCACCGTTTGAAAACGCCGCTCCCGTCATCGGCGACGGCAGAATTGAAAACGGCGTTTTGTCCCTCCCCGCCGAGTCCGGCGGCATCTTTATCTTGAAATAGGGAGAGCCGCCATGAAACAGACCCCTGTCCGTTTGGATGATGACGCCATCCGTCCGAACAGTAACGCTGTCCTCATAGACGAAAAGGGTATCCCGCTTGCGGCAGCCGCAAAAGCAGATCGAAAAATACGGCATCAGCACATATGATATGTCCTGATTCCGTTTTTGAAAAAACGCCGAAACCAAAGAGGTTTCGGCGTTTTTTTGTGATACATTTTATGGATCGGCGCCTGATACAGCTCCTGTGGAGTTTTCGGTTCTCGAAAGCCGCCCAAAAGCCGCAGGAGCAAGGAAGGTGTCCCCGACGGCGCACACGCAAGGCAACGGTTTTCCGTGTGCGCACATCGCTTGTCTCTGCCGTGCCTTGCCGCCGAGCGGGCGCCTGACACAGCTCCTGTGGAGTTTTCGGCGGCTTTCACCCGTTTTCCCAGGCATCGTAGGCCTCATCCAGGTCTTCAAAATCACCGTCTTCATAGAGGTCTTCCGGGAAATCGTATTCTTCCCTGTAGGGGTTCTCTTCCGTTTTTTCGGTTTGCGCGCCGTTCGGGCGACCGACGATCCCGGCGGAGTGCGCTTCCAGCTTCACGCGCAGCTTGCTGCCGTTCCACACGGCGCTGCCGCCGAGCTTTTCCGTTTCGATCACCACGCCGTCCTTGCACACGGCACGGAAAACCGTTTGACCCATTTCGTCATTCCAGGTGTATTCTGCCTTTTTCTCTCTGACAAACTTTCCCGTTGCATCTTTCTTAAATTCGTCGGCACCAGAGTACCAGCCCTTGCCCAGCTGCTTTGTTTCGTGGATTCGCTGTTCGGGCATACCGACATAGGGGAGTCCCGCTTTTTTGTCGGCGGTGTTTTCCGCGTCCCATTTCCGCCACCTTTCACCGCGCGCGGAAAGAATTTTTCGCAAAAGGGCAATTTTGTCGGCGCCGGCGCCTGCATAGTCGGTCGGGATTGTTTTCATCAGCGCTTCTGCTGCTTTGCATTCCTCAAAGCTGCCATAGTAATCCTTTTTGTACGCCTCATAATAGGTGCACAGCACATCGGCATCCTTGTAACCCCTGAAGCCCTTGAGGTCCTCATAGGCATATTCGCTGTCATAGTCCAAAAGGAATTTCACACTGTCAACATAGCGGCATTCCCTGTCGGCAACCGCAAGCGCCGCAGAAAGCTTTTCCGCCAGCGCGGCATAGGCAGCGTTGTCGGCAAAATCCGCAAGCGGCTTCAGGTTTTTGATTGCCTTTGCGACAGCTTCTCCGTCCGTCGGCGTTTGCAGCGCCCTTCCCGCAGCAGCCAGCCGCCGCATGTGCCGACATTCCCCGAAAAAGGACGGCACCTTTCCGAGAGAAAGCGCGCAGTCGGCGTAGTTCCCCGCAAGGAGCTGTTCGTTTGCCGCCGTGTATGCCGTGTCCCACACGGTATATCGCCAAAAGCCGAATCCCGCAACAGCGGCGACCGCCGCGACGGCGGCTACGGCGCGGGCGATGCAGCGGGCAGGGATGCGGCGCCGCGGTTTTGCGGCGACAGGGCGCACCTCTTTTGCGGCAGGCGACGACGGTTCCTCTGTCCGCAGAGCGGGGGGCGTTTGCGCAGTCCCTACCTGCAACACAGGCTCCTCCTGCGGCTCCTCAACAATCTTCAGCACCGTTTTCGTTTCCTGCGGCGGCCAGGGCGCCTCTGCAGCACCGCAGGTCATCACCCCGAGCACCTTTCCGCGCTGCGGACGGTTTTCCTTGCCGAACGGCACCTGCACCCAGTCGCCGACCTTGATCGGCAGATCCCCGACAAGATAGGAAAACGTGCGCTCCATGTCGCGCCCGTTGCGTGCGCGCAGGCGCACAACACAATAGGTATACAGCGGCTCCATGCCCGTCTTCGGCACATAGGTCTCCTGTCTTTCTATCGGTTTGTATTCCATGCCCGCACCCCCTTTTCTTCTATTTTACGCCGCATGGATGTCTCTGTCAAACAAAAAAAGAAGTCGGAAAAATCCGACTTCTTTTTTTGACAGGAAATTATCTCTTGGAGAACTGCGGTGCGCGACGGGCGGCCTTCAGACCGTACTTCTTTCTTTCCTTCATACGCGGATCGCGCGTCAGGAAGCCCGCCTTCTTCAGCTGGGCACGCAGCTCGTCGCTGTTGTACTGCAGCAGCGCACGGGAGATGCCGTGGCGGATAGCGCCCGCCTGACCGGTCACACCGCCGCCGGCAACGCGGCACTCGATGTCAAACTTGTCGGTCAGCTCGGTGAGCTCCAGGGGCTGACGAACGATGAGCTTCAAGGTCTCCAGACCGAAATAGTCGTCGATGTCACGGCCGTTGATGGTCACCTTGCCGGTGCCCTGGTACAGACGGACGCGGGCAACGGATTTCTTTCTTCTGCCGGTGCCGTAAAAATAAGGTCTCTTGTTGTAATCCATCTTTCTTTACCCCTTTCCTCAGAATTCCCGCGCTTCGGGCTTCTGCGCAGCGTGCGCATGCTCACTGCCGGCATAGCAATGCAGGCGGTTGTAAGCGGCATCGCCGATGGTGTTGTTCGGGATCATGCCGTACACGGCAAGCTCCATCGCCTTCTCGGGTCTCGTTGCCATCAGCGTGGCATACTTGGTCTCCTTCAGACCGCCGATCCAGCCGGTGTGACGCTGCCATTTCTTCTGCTCCGGCTTCTTTCCGGTCAGGACGGCGTCCTTGCAGTTGATGATGATGACATGATCACCGCAGTCAACATGCGGGGTGTAGGTGGGTTTATGCTTGCCGCGCAGCAAAGCGGCGGCCTCGGCGGCAACGCGGCCGAGCGACTTACCGGCGGCGTCCAGCACATACCAGTTGCGCTCGACCTTGCCCGCCTTTTCCATGTAAGTGGACATAGTTCTTCCTCCTATTGATACTTTTTTACAGCTTTGCTAGCATACCACACCGATTTTCCGCTGTCAAGAGGTATTTTCCGTTTTTTTTAATTTATATCCCGCAATCTCTCGTTTTCTCTCCTTTTTGCTCCCGTTTCCTCCTGTTCTCGTTTTTCATTTCATGTCATATGTGTGAAAAACAAAAAGCAGTGAAAACGGGCGATATATTGAGAAAAACAGCGCATAACGCTGCTGTTTTTGCATAACGCTCCTGCCGAAAAAGTGGGAAAAGGTCTTGTCATGAAATGGAGGATGTGGTAGAATAAAATCAGTGTGTGCGCTGTGCGGCGCAGGAAAGAAAGGATGTTATTTATGGTGCGTGCAATCGTCGGTGCCAACTGGGGCGACGAGGGAAAAGGAAAGATCACGGATATGTTTGCCGGCGAGGCGGACATTGTCGTCCGTTTTCAGGGCGGTGCCAATGCAGGACATACCATCATCAATGAGCACGGACGCTTTGCGTTCCATCTGATGCCCAGCGGCGTGTGCTATGACAATGTCACCTGCGTCATCGGCAACGGTGTGGCGCTTGACATCGACAAATTCGTGAAGGAGCTTGCCGACATCAAGGCGGCGGGCCTCAACCCCCACCTGCTGGTCTCCGACCGCGCGCAGGTGCTGATGCCATACCATATTCTGCTCGACACCTATGAGGAGGAGCGCCTCGGCAAAAATGCCTTCGGCTCCACCAAGAGCGGCATTGCGCCGTTCTTCAGCGACAAGTTCTCGAAGATCGGTATTCAGGTCAACGACCTTTTCGACGACGAGACGCTCAAAGCCAAGCTCCAAAATGTCTGCACGCTCAAAAATCTCATCATTGAGCATGTGTATCACAAGCCGCTGCTGGATCCCGACGCGCTGTACAAGACCTGCGTCGACTACCGCGAGAAGATCGCGCCGTTTGTCTGCGACACGCATGCCTTCCTTTCCGCGGCACTCAAGGAGGGCAAGAGCATTCTGCTCGAAGGGCAGCTCGGCACGCTCAAGGACCCCGATTTCGGCATCTACCCGATGGTGACCTCCTCGTCCACCCTCGCCGGCTACGGCGCGGTGGGGGCGGGCATCCCGCCGCATGAGATCAAGGAGATCATCGCCGTCACGAAGGCATACTCCTCTGCGGTGGGTGCGGGCGAATTTGTGTCCGAGATCCTCGACGAGGAAAAGGCACAGGAGCTGCGTCTCCACGGCGGCGACAAGGGCGAGTTCGGCGCCACGACCGGCAGACCGCGCCGCGTGGGCTGGTATGACTGCGTCGCCTCCCGCTACGGCGTCGATTGCCAGGGCGCGACCAAGGTGGTCATGACGGCGCTCGACTGCCTGTCCTATCTTGAAGAAATTCCCGTCTGCGTCGGCTATGAGATCGACGGCGAGATCACCCGCGATTTCCCCAACACCAATCGACTGAAACGAGCAAAGCCGGTGTTCAAGACCCTCAAGGGCTGGCACTGCGACATCCGCGGCATCCGCTCCTTTGAAGAGCTGCCCGCCGAGGCGCGCGCCTATGTGGAGTTTATCGAAAAAGAATTGGGGCACCATATTGACATGGTGTCCAACGGCCCCGAGCGGGAAGCCATTATCTATCGTTGAGGTGTCATATGGAAAAAATTCTGGTTTTGGATTTCGGCGGGCAGTATAATCAGCTCATCGCCCGCCGCGTGCGCGATCACCGCGTGTTTGCGGAGATCCTCCCCTACACCGCGCCGCTGTCGGTCATCAAGGAAAACGGCTATCGCGGCATCATTTTCACGGGCGGCCCGAACTCGGTGTTCGACCCCGCCTCGCCGCACTATGATCCGGCGATCCTCGACATCGGCGTGCCGATCCTCGGCATCTGCTACGGCTGCCAGCTCACCGCTTTCATGGCGGGCGGCAGGGTGGAGACCGCCGAGCAGTCGGAATACGGCAAGATCGATCTGCATGTGACCGACGCCGCATCGCCGCTTTTTGCGGACATCCCGACGGACAGCGTCGTGTGGATGAGCCACACCGACCGCGTCACTGTGCCGCCTGCCGGCTTTGCCGTCACGGCGACCACCGACGCCTGCCCCGTCGCGGCGATGGAGGATGCCACGCGCCGTTTGTATGCGGTACAGTTCCACCCCGAGGTCACCCACAGCGTTTACGGCAATAAATTGCTGGAAAACTTCCTCTATCGCGTCTGCGGCTGCAGCGGAGATTGGGAGATGGACAGCTTCATCGAGGACACCGTCGCCCGCCTGCGGGAGCAAATCGGCGACAAGCAGGTCATCCTCGGCCTGTCCGGCGGTGTCGACTCCTCGGTCGCGGCGGGACTGCTCAGCCGCGCGGTAGGCAAGCAGCTCACCTGCGTGTTCGTCGATCAGGGCCTTATGCGCAAGGACGAGGGGGATTTTGTCGAAAAGACCTTCACCTCGCTGTTTGACATGCGCTTTGTGCGCGTGAACTGTCAGGAGCATTTTCTGTCCTGCCTCAAGGGTGTCGTCGATCCCGAGCAAAAACGGCATATCATCGGCACGGAGTTTTATAAGGTGTTTTGGGAGGAGATCCGTCGTCGCAGCAGCGAAAAGGGCTTTTTCGCGCAGGGCACGATCTATCCCGACTGCATTGAGTCCGGCAAGGGAGACGCCGACAAGATCAAAACGCATCACAACAAGGTGAAGATGCCGGACGATGTGGAGTTCCTCGGCATCATCGAACCGCTTTGCGACCTTTTCAAGGACGAGGTGCGCCGCGTCGGCGAAAAGCTCGGCATTCCGCACGAGCTTGTGTGGCGTCAGCCGTTCCCCGGTCCGGGACTCGGCGTGCGCATCATCGGCGAGATCACCGCCGAAAAGGTGGAGATCCTGCAAAACGCCGACTGGGTGCTGCGGGACGAAATGGCCAAAAACGGCTATGAGCAGCACTTGGCGCAGTTCTTCTGCGTGCTGCCGGGCGTGAGCACCGTAGGTGTCATGGGCGACCACCGCACCTATGACCACCTCGTCGCCATCCGCGCCGTCACGACCGACGACTTCATGACCGCCGACTGGGCAAAGATCCCCTATGACATCCTCGCCCGCGTCAGCAACCGCATCACCAACGAAGTAAAGCACGTCAACCGCGTGGTCTACGACATCACGACCAAGCCCCCCGCAACGGTGGAGTGGGAGTGAGTTTTTGAAACTCCGAACCCGTTGCGGCACAACGATTTTGCGGTTTTATATCTCTCTTTTGATAACGATTTGATAACGCTCCCC
>SFCS01000020.1 GCA_004558485.1 Ruminococcus sp.
GGGTTACAGATTAACTCAATGATGTTTCCCATATTTCTTTGCATTTGCTGATACCCTGCTAAAAGGAAGGCAAAAAACCACGAAAAATTAGCAGGTTTTGGACGAGAATTTATTGACAGCAAAACCTCGGAAAAGCCAGTAAATTCAGGGATTTTCGGGGATTTGCAGGGAGTCGAAAATGCCCCTCGGGGGCTTCTCCTAAGCGGTAGGTCGGAGGGTCAAATCCCTTCCGGGACGCCATGAAAAAGGCACTTGCGAAAGCAAGTGCCTTTTTCAAATGAAGCACGCCTTGCGGCGATGGGGAAATTTGCATTTTTCATAAGCGTGTGTTATGCTGACATCGTGCAAAGCTTGCAACCTTTTCTCTTTTTTATCGGTATATACAGTGGGAGGTGGTAGTATGGAGGATGCGGCCATCGTCGCTTTATATCACGCGCCGTCAGGCGCATATAACAGAGGCGCACTTCGCAAGGAAGTGCGCCTCGCAGGCGGCTTTTTTCATATGGTATATTCCCGCAGCCGTGCGGTCAGGCGGTCGGCAATCGTGATGACGCCCTCGACGGAGGGATGCACGAGATCCTCCGACAAAAATGTCCGATCGGGCAAAAGGTCAAGCCCCGACAGCTTCAAGACCCTGTCGCTGCCGATGCGCGCGACCTCCTCGGTGTGGATGTCGCGGAAGCGCTGTGCTCTGCCGTCGCCGCGCAGATCCGACGCGCAATAGTAAAGATCGATGCAAAAAAGATATTTTTCGGGATGCGCCGCGTGCAGCGTCTCCAGCATATGGCGCAGCCGCTCTCTGTACAGCGCGGGATCGTCGCCGAGCATGTTGATGCCGCTCTCCAGAACCGCCGCGTCCCATTTCACCTCTTTCGAGAGAAAATCGACGACCTCCGGCTCCATGCGGCAGGAGCCTGCAATGCCGAAGTTGCGGTGATCGAAGCCGAGCGCCTCGGCGGTGCGCCGCGACCAGAACATGTTCGGCGCGCAGGCAAGGCTGCCGTGGGTGATGGACGAGCCATAGAAAAGCAGCGTCCTTGTCGGCACCTCATCGGCGCGCGGCGGGCGCACCTTTCCCTCGACCTTGTGCAGCACGATGTCGCCGCCCGCGGGCATCAGCCGCAGCACCTGCGGCGAAAACGGCGTGTCGGTCGGCAGTTCGCTCAGATGCGGTGCGGGCGTGAAGGTGAAGGTTTTCGGCTCTTTGTCGATATAATATTCCAGCGTGTTGCCGCCCGACTGCGTGCTGCCGTAGTACAGCAGCGCCACTATGGGATGCGAAGTGCTGACCGTTGACAGCGTGAGCTTCACTTCCCCCTCCGGCACAAACCGCAGCTCCACGCCCGTGGCGTTCTGCGCCGCACCGACGCCGAGCGGCGGCAGCGCGGAAAACAGGCGCTTCGGCAGCCGCAGCATTGCGGGATCGGTCTCCACCACATTATACAGCTCGACACCGTTCAGGATCATAAACAGGCGCCCCCTTTTGCGGACAGTATAGCACACCGCCCGCGCATTTTCAATGAAAATCAGCGCTGTTTCCTGTATAATTCATAGCGGATTATACTGTTTGTATTCCTCTTCTTCCTTATTCTGTCATTCTCCAAAAAGGTACTTGCCGCCCGTCAGCGTGTGTGTCCTGCCGGAGGGGAGTACAAATTCCACGGTCATGTCCGCGGGAACGGTCAGCTCATACACCACCCGCTCGTCGCGGTAGTACCAATGGACGGAAAGCCTGCCGTGCCGCGTTTCGATCGCGGTTTTCACAAACCCCAGTCGCCGATCGGGGTGCGGTGCAACGCGCGTTTTGGCATAGCCCGCCGTGAGCGGCGCGATGCCCGCCGCCACGCCGAAGATCCAGTCAAACACCGCGCCGTAGGCATAGTGATTGAAGGAGTTCATGCTGGTGCTCCAGAAGCTGCCGTCCTCCTTTTGGCTGTTCCAATGCTCCCACACGGTGGTCGCGCCGTGGTTCACCGCATACAGCCATGACGGCGTCTTCTCCTGCAAAAGCAGAGAATAGGCAAGATCGGTCTTTCCGTTTTCCGACAGCGCGTGGAGCAGATACGGCGTGCCGACAAAGCCGGTCGTCATGCGTCCGCCGTTTTCCGCGACAAGCGCCGCGAGGCGGTCGGCAAACGCCGCACGATCCTTTTCGTCGCACAGCTCGAAATGCAGCGCCAGCACATAGCCCGTCTGCGTCTCGGTCTTCCACTCGTCGCCGTCGACAGTCATGTCGGTTCTGCCGTCTTTGAAATACCGCGCGCGGATGGCGGCGATAATGTTGTCGTGCAGCGTCTCATATGCCTGCATGTCCATGCCGAGCGCCCGCCCCGCCTTGACGAGCAGCGCCGTCGAATAGGCAAAATATGCCGACGCGATATAGTCCTTCGAGGTCGCGCCGCTGAGATTGTCCTCGCCGTTGTCCATGGCGAGCCAGTCGCCGAAGTGCGTGCCGCCGCGCCACAGAAACTCCGCGTCCCCCGCGCGGTGCATATAGTCCACCCATTTTTTCATGACGGGGAAATGCTTTCTCAGTAGCTTTTTGTTGCCGTAGGCGCGCCAGATTTCATACGGCACGACGCACGCCGCATCGCCCCACGCCGCAGACGGCTCCTGCTTATCAGGATGCGGAATGATCCAATTGACCTCACCGTTCTCGCCCTGCTCGAGCGCCATATCCTCCATCCACTTGGTGAAAAAGCGCTCGACATCGAAGTTGATGGCCCCCGTGCGGCAAAACACCTGCGTGTCCCCCGTCCAGCCGAGACGCTCGTCCCGCTGCGGACAGTCGGTGGGGATGTCGAGATAGTTGCCCTTTTGCCCCCAAATAATATTATGATACAGCTGATTGACCTTCTGATTGCCGCAGACAAAATCGCCGGTGCGCGCCATGTCCGAATGTACCGCCACGGCGGTGAACGCATCGGGATCGACCGTATCAAACGGATATTCCGTCAGGCGGACATAGCGAAAGCCCTGAAAGGTGAAAAGCGGTGTGAGGTCGCGCTCCCTTCCGTCGAGCACATAGGTGACGCGGCTTTCGGCGGCGCGGTAGTTCTCATTATAAAAATTGCCGTCCGCGTCGAGCACCTCGCCGTGATGCAAAACAACGCGGTCGCCCTTTTTGCCGACAAGGTGCAGGCGGACATACCCGGCAAGGTTTTGCCCGAAGTCGACGACCCACTCGTTTTTCGGCGTTTTCAGCACGGCAACGGGCTTTATCACATCCTGCTCGCGGATCCATTCTCCCGTCTGCGGCACGACCCGCGTTTTCACCTCCGAGCGCACCGCCGCGCCGAGCAGGCGCCGCCGTTTCGTGTAGTCCTGCGTTTCGCCGAGATAAAAATCGTTCATCGTGACCGCCGTCGTATACACCCGCCACGTTTCGTCGGTCGCGACCGTTTCCGTGCTTCCGTCGGCATAGGTGACGGTGAGCGCAGCTAAAAGCGACGTGTGGTCGGTATAGCGGTTGTGGTGATGCCAGTTTTTCCCCTTGATGCCGACCGCCCAGCCGACGCCGACACCGATCGCAAGGCGGTTGTTCTTTTTCAGCAGCGCCGTCACATCATAGGTCTGAAACAACACCCGGTGCTCATATGCCGTCCATCCCGGCATCAGCACGCTGTCCCCCACCCTTTTGCCGTTGAGCGTCGGGACATAGACGCCCATCGCCGTCGCCCGCAGTTCGGCCTTTTTCACCGGCTTTTCGAGCGAAAACGCCTTTTCAAAGCTCACCGCCGCGAGATCGGTCGCCTGCGGCGAGCGGATCCATTTTCCGAAAGCTGCCATCCTTGCACACTCCTTTCCTGTTGCTTTCAGTATACTGCCGTGTTATAATAAAACAAGCGGTATTTTTTCAAAAAATAGGGGGCATTTTGATATGGGAACGGTCAACCTTGCCGACACGCATCCGTCCGACCTGCCGGAGCTTTTGGAGCGGCGAAACAAAACGGCGGTCGATCTGCATGACCACAGCTTTTTGGAGCTTTCCTATATTCTGCGCGGCGAGGCGCTGCACACGCTGGACGGGCAGACGACGCGCCTGCGCGCGGGGGACTATGTGTTCATCGACCGCGGCAGTCATCACGGCTATCGCGCGCTGTCCGACAGCTATGACTGTTTCGACTGCCTGTTTTTGCCGCAGGTGCTCGACCCCGCGCTTGCGGGGTCGGTGCATCTTAGCGCCGTTTTGACGCACTATCTGCTGCATCTCGATCGCCGTCTGCTCGCCGATCCGGCGCATTTGGTGTTTCATGACGAAAACGGCGAGGTGCTGACGCTTTTGCAGCGGCTGCAGCGGGAGCTTGCGGCGCGCCCTGCGGGCTGCCGCGAGATGTGCCGCTGTCTTTTGGTGGAAATTCTGCTTCTGTCGCTGCGCAGCATCGCGGACACCGACGCCCCCGCCGACACGCCCGCCGCCCGCCTGTGCAGCTTTGCCAAGGCGCATTTTGCCGAGGACATTTCCCTTGCGGCGCTTGCCGCCGACATGCACTACAGCCTGCCGCACATCAGCCGCAGCTTCAAGGCGGAGGTCGGCGTGACCTTCACGCAGTATGTCACGGCGCTGCGGGTGTCGCAGGCGTGCCGCCTGCTGGCGGACACCGCCCTGCCTGTCGCCGCCGTCGCCGAGGCAGTCGGCTATCATGATATGAAGTGCTTTGCCGCGCAGATAAAAGCGCGCACCGGCTTTCCGCCCGCCGCCTTTCGGCGCAGACATCGCAAAAACGCCGCCGCATCTTTTGTTGCAATTTGATGAAAGCTGTAGTATACTGAAAAAGAACCAAAAAGAGAGGAAGGGATTTCTTTTGAAAAACATGCTCTTGCGCGGCGGCGCTGCCGCCGTTTGCGGCGCTCTGCTGTTGTCCCTTGCCGCTTGCGGCAACAGTGACGCGCCCGTCTCCGACACGACGCCGACGACTGCGGCAACCACCGCGCCGACGACCGTGCCGGAAACCCTGTATGACAACCTGCTCACCGGCGAAAAATCGCTGAAAACGCCAAACAACCGTCCCGTGGCGTTCATGATCGACAACTATTCCGCGAGCGTGCGGCAGAAAAACATCGACAAAGCCGACCTCTATGTCGAGGCGGAGACCGAGGCGGGCATCCCCCGCATCATGGCGGTGTTCGGCAGCATCGACAGCGTGCCTGCGCAGGTCGGCCCCTGCCGCAGTGCGCGCACCCCGTTTGTGAAAATGGCGAAGGCGCTCGATGCGATCTATTGCCATGTCGGCGGCAGCACACTCGGCAAGGCGATGATAAAGGAAAAGCGCCTCACCGATCTCGACAGCCTGGTGGAGGTCAGCCGGGAGCTGAAAGCCGTCAACGGCGCCATTGAGCACACCAAGGTGTTCTCCCGCGCCAAGATGGATGACGCCATCAAAAAACGCGGCATTTCCGTAAAGACCGCGACCCCCGTGCCCTACGCCTTCGGTGAAAAGGCGGGCGACGGCGCGGGCAACGCCGTGCAGGTCAATATCTCCTCCCGCTGGAAGGTGTCCTTCACCTACGATGCGGCGACAAAGCAGTACACAAAGCACCGCAATGTGCTCTCCTCCCCCGAGCATGTGTCCTATGACGGCGATCCCATCCGCGTTTCCAATGTCATCATCATGTATGACACCCGCTTTGACGAGGACAGCGCCCACATCAGCTTCCAGCTGAACGCCGGCAACGGCACGCTGGTCTCCGGCGGCACGAGCCGCGCCGTCAAGTGGAAACGCACCGACAGCGGTCTTTCCTTCACCGAGGCCGACGGCACGCCGTTGACGGTGGCGACCGGCAAAACCTATATCTGCCTCACCTCCGCCACCCTCGCCAATCAGACCGTACTGCAGTAAGACGAATAAACAAAAAACCGGCAGCTGCTCGCTGCCGGTTTTTTGTTTTCGGGAAAGCGCGCGTTTCGCAGAAATGCCACTTTTTCCTCACCCTTTTTTTGTTAAGGCCTTTTCTAAAAAATGCGCTTTTGCGTTCTGCGGACTTTTTTGACCGTCTGAGCGGCATCCGATGGATAACGATTTGTATTGTTTATATGAAATTATACAATATGTTAAGCTCTCACCGCAGGTTTGGGGACGCGGATGACACATTCGATATAGGCGGCAATGTGTCTATTAGCCAAAAATGAAAAAATGTTGATTTTGGCGTGTATTTTTGGTATACTACCATTGTGAGGTGACGAAGGA
This sequence comes from Ruminococcus sp., assembly GCA_004558485.1. Classification (GTDB taxonomy): domain Bacteria; phylum Bacillota; class Clostridia; order Oscillospirales; family Acutalibacteraceae; genus URNF01. The sequence goes on from SFCS01000020.1 coordinate 6,189, forward strand.
TGAAACTGATCGAACGCGAAAAATATTTGGACAAGCTGGTGCATGTGATCGGAACGCCGGACATTAAAGTGATCACCGGCGTGCGCCGCTGCGGAAAATCCAAGCTGCTGGAAGCCTTCAAGGGGTATATCGAGAAAAACATTCCGGACAGCCATATCATTCACATCAACTTTAATCTTCCGGAATATGAACACCTGCTTACCTTTCGTCCGTTATACGACTATATCCGCTCCCAATATGCAGACGGCAAACGAAACTTTGTCCTCATTGACGAGGTGCAGATGTGCGACGGTTTTGAAAAAGCCATCAACGGCCTTCATGCGGCAGAGAAATATGACCTATACATCACCGGCTCGAACGCCTTTCTTTTGAGCTCCGATCTCGCCACCCTGTTCACCGGCAGAACCTTTGAAATCAAGATGTTTCCCTTCTCCTTTGCCGAATACCTGCAATATTTCGGCACCACGGACAAATACGCCGCCTTTGACAACTACATGCTGGAGGGCGGCATGGCGGGGTCGTATCTCTACAGCGACGCCGAGGCAAAATATGACTACATCGCCGAAGTGTTTGATACGCTGATCGTGCGCGATATTCAAAGCAAATACAGGATCCGCAACCCACAGCTGCTCTACAGGATCGTCGATTTTTTGATGGACAACATTTCCAACCTCTCGTCGGCACGGAATATCACAAGCGCTCTGAACGGCGCCATGGAAAAGATCCACCACACGACCGTGGGCGCATATATACAGTATCTCTGCAATGCTTTTGCCTTTTACAGGGTGCGCCGATATGATATTAAAGGTAAAAAGTATCTGTCCGCCAACGATAAATACTACCTGTGTGACCACACCTTTCGCTATGCAAAGCTCGGAACAAAAAACATGGACTACGGGCGGATGCTGGAAAACATCATTGCCATTGAGCTTTTGCGCAGAGGGTATGAGGTATATGTCGGTGTTTTGTATAAGAAGGAGATCGACTTCGTTGCCATTCGACGCAGCGAAAAGCTGTATATTCAGGTTGCCGACAACATCTCCGACGAAAAAACCTTTGAAAGGGAGGTCTCCCCGCTTCTGAAGATCCCGGATGCATACCCCAAGCTGGTTATTGCGCGCACACGCCACAGCGTCTATCAATATGAGGGCGTTCGCATTGTGGATGCTGCGGATTTCCTGACAGAAAGCTGAGAAATCCTCGGACTGCAGTCCGAGGATTTCCCTTTATACTATTTATGTTAAGCTCTCACCGCAGGTTTGGGGACGCGGATGACACATTCGATATAGGCGGCGGTCTCGCGCCGGGTGGATACGGCGGCGATACCGCCCTTTTTAATGGTGTCGACCGCGTGCTCCAGCGTGTTGAAGAAGGCGCGCATGTCCTTCGGCAGCGGGATGATGCGGCGATGCCGCGCGCCCTTGCCGGAGAGCAGATGTTCCACGAGCGCCTCGCTCTGCGCGACATTGAGATGGCGGCGCACCATCTCGTCCAGCGCATATTTCCGCTCCTCCGGCTTTTGCAGGCGTAAAAGCGCGCGGGCGTGCCGCTCCCCCATGCCGTTTTCGAGGATGGTCTGCTGCTCTGCGGCGGAAAGCCGCAAAAGGCGCAGCTTGTTGGCGACCGCCGACTGGGACAGCCCCAGCCGCAGCGCCGCCTCGTCCTGCGTCAGCCCGTAGGTGTCGATGAGCATGCGCAGCCCTGCCGCCGTCTCAAAGCAGTTCATGTCCTCGCGCTGCAGGTTTTCGATGAGCGCCAAAAGCGCGCTTTGCATATCGTCCGCCTCGCGCCGCACACAGGGCACGGTGCGCAAGCCCGCAATCTTTGCGGCGCGCAGCCGCCGCTCCCCCGCGAGCAGCACCGGCCGCCCGTCCCGCACGGTGATGATGAGCGGTTGGAGGATGCCGTTTTCCGCAATGCTCTCGGAAAGCTCCAGCAGCTTCATGCGGTCAAAGCTCTTGCGCGGCTGCTGCGGATTGGGCAGAATGTCGGCGACGGCGATCTGCTCCACCGTATTTGCGGCAATTTCCTGTTTCTTTTCCTTTTTCATGTTCTTCCCTCCTGTTGAAAAAGCCGAAGGACATCATTTCCTTCGGCTTCCACTATACAGGATGTCCCGCGCGGGATTTGGCGAATTTGCGGGGTGGGAAATAGGTTTACAGCGGCGCTTTTGCGATTTTTGCGGAGGGGCGGGGATATGCTGTCGGGGTTTCTTTGATTTTGTCGATGAAAACCAAATGTCTTGCGCCGCAGACGCCGTCCTTGTCCGGCGGCAGCGCACACGCCTCCACCGTGCGGCACTTACCGCCGAGGGTGGCAATGGCGCGTTTCGCGGCGGCAAGCTCCTCCCCGACCTCCGCACCCTTGAGCGCCAGAAAGCGCCCGCCCACCCGCACAAAGGGCAGGCAATATTCGCAAAGAACCGGCAGATTGCTCACCGCGCGGGCGGTCGCGACATCAAATTTTTCCCGCAGCGCGGGGTTTTTGCCGCCGTCCTCGGCGCGGGCATGCACACGGATCGCCTTGACCCCCACCGCGGCACACAGCGTTTCGAGGAACACAAGCCGCTTGTTGAGGCTGTCCAGCAGCGTCAGCGCGCAGTCGTCCCGCAGCATCGCCAGCGGCACACCGGGGAAACCGGCGCCTGTGCCGACATCGATGAGGGAAAATGCGCCCTGCGGCAGCAGATGCGCCGCCGTCAGCGAGTCCGCGAAGTGCTTGACGGCGATGTCGGTCGGATCGGTGATGGCGGTGAGGTTCATTTTTTCGTTCCACTCCGTGAGCAGGCGGGCATAGCTGTCAAAGCGTTCAAAAAGCGCGGCATCCACCGTCACGCCGAACGGCGCGGCGGCGCGTGTCAAAAGCTCTCTGTCAATCATGCGTATCCTCCCCCTTTGTTTCATGTGAAACATGGTGCCGACCGGTATATACAATGAGCACCGACACATCCGCGGGGCTGACCCCGCTGACGCGGGACGCCTGCCCGATGCTGCGCGGGCGCACACGGTTGAGCTTTTCCTGTGCCTCCTTGCGCAGCCCCGTCACGGTCGTATAGTCCAAGTCATTTGGCAGCAGCCGTTCCTCCAGCCGCCGCATCTCGCGGATGTCCGCCATCTGACGGCGAATATAGCCCTCATACTTCACCTCGACCTCCACCTGCTCCATCACGCAGGCGGACAGCGCGGGGCGGCCGGTGTCAATGGGCGTCAGCGCGTCATAGCCGAGCTGTGGGCGGCGCATGAGGTCAATAAGCCGCGCGCCCGTGGTCAGCGGCGATGTTTCATGTGAAACAAGCAGCGCGTTCACCGCTTCGCTCGGCGCGATGACCGTTTGCTCTAAACGCGCCATTTCCGCCCGCTTTTGCGCCTGCCGCGCACAGAAATGTGCATACCGCGCATCGTCCACCAGTCCCGCCGCTCTGCCAAGCTCCGTCAGCCGCTCGTCGGCGTTGTCCTGCCGCAGCACCAGGCGGTATTCCGATCGTGAGGTCATCATGCGATACGGGTCGCTGCATCCCTTCGTCACCAAATCGTCGATGAGCGTCCCGATATAGCCGGACGCGCGATCCAGCAGCAGCGGCGGCTTTTTCAGCACCGACAGCGCCGCGTTCACGCCCGCGACCAGCCCCTGTGCCGCCGCCTCCTCATAGCCGGAGCTGCCGTTGAACTGTCCTGCGCCGAACAGCCCCGCGACCGTTTCAAACTCCAGTGTCATGTTCAGCTGCAGCGGGTCGATGCAGTCATATTCGATCGCATACGCCGGCCGCATCACCTGCACCTGCTCCAGCCCCGGAATGGTGCGCAAAAACGCAAGCTGCACATCCACCGGCAGCGAGGAGCTCAGCCCCTGCAGATACATTTCCTCCGTGTTGGCGCCGCAAGGCTCAATGAACACCTGATGCCGCTCCTTGTCCGCAAAGCGCACGATCTTATCCTCAATGCTCGGGCAATAACGCGGCCCGACACCCTCGATCTTCCCCGCATACATCGGCGAGCGGTCGAGGTTTTGGAGAATAATCTCCTTTGTCGCGGGCGATGTCCAGGTCACATGACACGGCAGCGTGTTTTCAAGCTTTTTTGTTGTCTCAAAGGAAAACGGTGTCACCGGCTCGTCCCCGTCCTGCCGCTCCAACTGCGAAAAGTCGATGCTCTGCCGCAGCACGCGGCAGGGCGTTCCCGTCTTGAACCGCCGCAGCCGCACACCGAGGTCGGCAAGCGAACGGGAAAGCGCCGTCGCTGCAAACATGCCGTCCGGCCCGCCGTCATAGCTCACATCGCCGACATAGATGCGGCCGTTGAGATAGGTCCCCGTCGCCAGCACCACGGTCTTTGCCGCATACTGCGCCTCCAGGCGCGTCGTCAGCAAAAAGCCGTCGGCGGTCTTTTCGAGCGCCGTAACCTCCGCCTGCTTGATGTCGAGCCCCGCCTGCAATTCCAGCGCATGCTTCATATAGCCGGCATACGCTCTGCGATCGATCTGCGCGCGCAGCGAGTGCACCGCCGGCCCTTTTCCGCGGTTGAGCATCCGCGACTGCAAAAAGGTCGCGTCCGCCGCCTTCCCCATCTCGCCGCCGAGCGCGTCCAGCTCACGCACCAAATGCCCCTTTGCCGTGCCGCCGATAGACGGATTGCACGGCATGTTGCCGATGGCATCCATATTGATGGTGAATACCACCGTTTTGCAGCCGAGCCTTGTGGCGGCAAGCGCCGCCTCAATGCCCGCATGTCCCGCGCCGATCACGGCGACATCATATGCCGCATCCAAAAATTTCATCCGTTTTTTATCCCCTTTTTCTCGCAGACCCGATTTCAACTTTTCAACATTTTTCCACACGGGGTTTTCCACTTTTTCGGCGTAGTTTTCCACAATCACGGTGGAAAACCGCCTTTGCACCCGTATTTTATACCCTGCGGAAATGACGAAACTGTTACAATTCACCATTTCCACAAAACTTTCCACAATTCCACCGCGCGCGGCGTTTGGAAAAAAATGCCGCTCTCGCGCGGTTTTACGGGAATTTTACCCATCCGCACACCGGATTTTACCGCTTTTTCCACCGTCCCTTTCCCTCCGTTTGCCACAGGACAAGCGTAAAGGCGCAACAACCCTTTGTAATTTTTTCGGCAAGGACCGCATACAACTGAGTGAGAGGTGATGACGATGGCGCGACGCAGCCTAAAGCTATCCACGGTGGCGCTTTTTTTGGCAATCCTGCTTGTGACGATGCTGCTTTCCCGCATCGAGGAGGAGCGCAAAGCCACGGCGGCCGCCGACGAAGAGCGCGGCGTGCCGGTGCTCATGTATCATCACCTGCTAAAGCGCGCCGAGGCGGGGCGGTATGCGGACAACGAGATCGTCACCTTTGTCGATGCGTTTGAAAAACAGCTCGACTGGCTCTCCGCCGAGGGCTTTGAGACCGTCTCCCCCGCCATGCTGCGCGACTGGCTTGAAAACGGCACGCCGCTGCCGCCGCGCCCCGTCATGATCACCTTTGACGACGGGTATCTGAGCAACTTTGTCTATGCCTACCCGCTGCTCAAAGCGCACGGCTATACCGCCGTCATCTTCTCGGTCACGGGCGGCATTTCGGAGCAGCCCGCAAGCTTTCACGCCAATCAGATCAACATGCTCGACCGCAAGACGATGGCGTCGGCGGGCGATGTGTTCTACTATGCATCGCACACCGACAACCTGCACCACCTGACGGGCAAGCGCTCAGCGCTCGTGACCGCCGACAGCGAGACCGCTGCCGCCGACATCAAAAGGAGCCTCACCGTCATCCGGCAGTTCCCTTCGGGTGTCGACTATCTTTTTTCCTACCCCTACGGCAACTACAGCGACCGCGTGGAGGCACTTTTGAAGGAACAGGGCATCACCCTCGCCTTTCGCGCCTATAAAGGAAAGCTGACGCGAAAAAGCGATCCGCTGGCGCTGCCGCGCTATCCCGTGTCCCACAGTGTCTCCATGGACACCTTCAAGGGGTACTTTTCCGAATACTTTAAGTAATATCAGTGTCAACTATAACTATTTGTAAACGGCATACCGCATGTTGCGGTATGCCGTTTCTCTTATTCTGCGCTATCCGGAGCGTCCGGTGCCTGCGCAGCCTCGGATGCGTCCGAGGCAGGTTCGCCGTCGGCGGGTGCTGCCGGTGCGTCCGGTGCGACCGGTACGACCGGAGCTTCCGGAGCTTCCGGTTCGGGCTCCTCGTGCGGGACACAGACCATCGACACGATGCGGGTGTTTTCATCCGCAAAGCGCATCACCAGCACGCCCTTCGAGGTGCGGCTGCACTGACGGATCTCGTTCACGCGCATACGGATCATCACGCCGTTGTCGGCAATGAGGAGGAGATCCTCGTCGCCCGTCACCATGCGCACGCCCGCGACCTTGCCGTAGGTCTCGGTGTGATAGTTGATGATGCCCTTGCCGCCGCGGGATTGCAGACGGTATTCGTCCATGTCGCTCAGTCTGCCGAAGCCCGTCTCGGTGACGGTGAGCAGCCGATGCTCGCTGTCGCACAGCTCCATGCCGATGACGGTGTCCTCCCCGGTGAGCGTGATGGCACGCACGCCGCGGGCAAGTCTGCCGACCACGCGCGCGTCGTTCTCGTCAAAGCGGATGGCAAAGCCGTTTCTCGTCGCAACAAGCAGCTTGCGGCTGCCGTCGGTGATATGTACGCTCACAAGACGGTCGCCCTCATCGAGATCGACCGCAATGAGACCGTTTTTCCGCACATTGGCATAGGCGGACAGGCGGGTGCGCTTGATAACGCCGTGCGCCGTCACCATGCAGAGATATTGCTCGCCCTCATAGTCGGAGACACGGATCATCGCCGTGACCTTTTCTTCCTTTTCGATGGGCAGGAGATTGACAATGTTCATGCCCTTCGCCGTGCGCGCGCCCTCCGGGATTTCATAGCATTTCAGGCGATACACCTTGCCGAATGAGGTAAAGAACATCACATAATCGTGCGACGAGCAGGCAAACATCGTCTCGGTGTAGTCCTCGTCTCTGGTCGTCATGCCGATGATGCCCTTGCCGCCGCGGCGCTGCGCCTTATAGGTGTCCGCCGCCTGCCGCTTGATATAGCCGAGCGCGGTCATCGTCAGCACGGACGCCTCCTCGGGGATGAGATCCTCGATGTCGACCTCGCCGGAAACGGCGGAAATGTCGGTGCGGCGCTCGTCGCCGTATTTATCCCGCATCTTGAGGCACTCGGCCTTCACGATCTCCAGCACCTTGTGCTCGTCGGCGAGAATGTCCTCCAGCTCCGCGATGCGCGCATGCAGCGCGGCGAGCTCATCCTCGATTTTCTGCCGTTCGAGACCCGACAGCTGGCCGAGACGCATCTGCACGATCGCCTGCGCCTGCACCTCGTCGAAGTCGAACCGCTCCATGAGCTTTGTTTTCGCCTCGGGCGTGTCGGCGGCGCGGCGAATGATGTTCACCACCTCGTCGATGAAGTCCACCGCCGTGTGCAGCGCCTCCCAAATGTGCGCCTTTTCCTTCGCCTTTTTGAGATCGAAAAGGCAGCGGCGGGTGATGACCTCCTCCTGAAACTTGATGTATTCCTGCAAAATCTCCTTGAGCGTCAGCACGCGCGGCACGCCGTTGACCAGACACAGAAGGATCGCGCCGAAGGTCGTCTGCATTTCGGTGAAGGCATAGAGCTGGTTGAGCACGACCTGCGGCACCGCGTCCTTTTTGAGGTCGATGACGATGCGCAGTCCCTCGCGGCTCGAATGATCCACCACATCGCGGATCCCCTCCACCCGCTTGTCGTCCACAAGGTCGATGATGGATTTGACGAGCTTTAGCTTGTTGACATTGTAGGGGATTTCGGAGATAACGATGCGGTTATGGTTGCCGTTTTCCTCGATTTCGGCGCGGCAGCGCACAACAATTCTGCCTCTGCCGGTCGCATAGGCGGCGCGGATGCCGGAGCGGCCCATGATGACGCCGCCGGTCGGGAAGTCCGGCCCTTTGATGTGCTCCATGATGTCGGCAAGCTCCGCGTCGGGATTGTCGATGAGCAGGCAGATGGCGTCCACCACCTCGCACAGGTTGTGCGGCGGGATGTTGGTCGCCATGCCGACGGCAATACCCATCGAGCCGTTCACGATGAGATTCGGGAAACGGGACGGGAGCACGACCGGCTCCTGCAGACGGTCGTCATAGTTGCCGGTGAAATCGACGGTCTCGCGGTCGATGTCCGCGAGCATATCCAGCGCCATTTTGCTCATGCGCGACTCGGTATAGCGGTAGGCAGCGGCGGGATGGCCGTCGATGGAGCCGAAGTTGCCGTGACCGTCAATGAGCGGATAGCGGAGCGAAAAATCCTGTGCCATACGCACCATCGCGTCATAGACCGACGCATCGCCGTGCGGATGGTATCTGCCGAGCACCGCGCCGACCGTGTCCGCGCACTTGCGGTAGGGCTTGTCCGGCGTCAGGCTGTTTTCGTGCATGGTGTACAGGATGCGGCGATGCACGGGCTTGAGTCCGTCCCGCACATCCGGCAGCGCACGCGACACGATGACCGACATGGAATATTCAAGGAAGCTCTTTTTCATTTCCCTTTCGAGATCCACGGGAAAGACCTTCGTCACCTGACTGCCGCCCGCGGTCTCCTCGGCGGCAAGCGCCGGATCGTGAGTAAATTCGTCCATTCTCAACCGTTCCTTTCTCTTTTCCGACAGCGCTCGACCAGCGCGCGGAATGCGTCCATATCCTCAATGCAGCGGCGGGGCAGGTAGATGTAGTGGCGGCGGTCATAAAACTCCACCGCGTCCTCTCCCTCCACCGCGTGCCGCAGCTTTTCCCAGGGAAGCACCAGCCGTCCGTTCCCCTCGCCGCCGTCCGCGATGATGGCGTCGTCGGTGAGAGACAGGGTATAGCCGGAGGTGTCGCTGTCCGTGATGCTGTGATAGTGCTGCCGCACCCGCAAAAACAAAATGCCGAAAAGCAGCAGAGTTGTCACCCAAAAGCCAATCAAAGCGGCAGAAAAGCTGTCCAAAAGCCCCAGCACCAGCGCCGCCGCAAACGCGGTGAACGCATAGGGCAGGATATACCCGTCGGCAAGCCGCCGACAAATTTCGCGGGCCAGCACCCGCCGCTCGTCGTCGCGGTAACAGATGCGCACCGAGAAAAGCGGCTCTTTCTGTGGGGGCAGCTCCGTCGGCAGCGGCTCGGTGCGCGCGGGAACAAGCTGTCCCCCCTGTCGGATCGGCGGGTTGACGGCAAGCCTTGCCGCCGCAACGCGCACGGTGTCGGCGTTTTCTCTCGTCATGCAGCGGGCAGGCAGCACAATGGCGCGGCTGCCCGGCTTATAAAACACCTGCATGTCCGGCGTTTCAAAAAACATCACGCCCTCGGAAAACGGCAGCGTCACCGTGCCGCTCGTTGTCTTTTTCTCGATCGCCTGCTCCGAAAGCGTCACGACGCCGAAAAAGTCCACGCCGTCCTCCCGCGCCGTCACATACTGGCGCGCTGCCTGCAGGCGGGTGCAAAGCGGCAAAACCGCCCATGTCAGCACCGCCGCCAGCACCAAAAGCCCCAAAAGCCACAGCGTCATCGGACTTCTGAGCGACGCAACGCTCGCGTCAACGGAAAAGAACAACAGACATAAAAGCCCCGTCGTGACCGTGCTGCCGAGCCACACCTTCATGCGATAGCGCGCATCGAACATGCGCACCGCCATGAAAAAGCGGACATATTCCTTTTTGTCAAGGTCGATGCCGAACGAAAGCGGCAAAAACCCCTTCTCTCTGTTTTCCATATCAAATATCCAGATTTTGCACATACTGTGCGTTTTTCTCGATGAAATCCTTGCGCGGCTCGACCTTGTCCCCCATCAGGATGGAAAAGGTCTCATCCGCGGCGATGGCGTCGCCGAGCGACACCTTGAGCATGGTGCGGAAGGCGGGATCCATCGTCGTCTCCCAAAGCTGCTCGGGATCCATTTCGCCGAGACCCTTATACCGCTGCACATCCGCCTTGCCCTCAAATTCGGCGATATAGCGGTCGCGCTCCTCGTCGGAGAAGGCATAGCGCAGCTGCTTGCCGCGTGACACCTTGAAAAGCGGCGGCTGGGCGATATAAATGTGTCCCTCGTCGACGAGCGGCCGCATATAGCGGAAGAAGAAGGTGAGCAGCAGCGTGCGGATATGTGAGCCGTCGACATCGGCATCCGCCATGATGATGATCTTGCCATAGCGCAGCTTCGTGATGTCGAAGTCCTCGCCGATGCCGCAGCCGAGCGCAATGACGATCGGGAGCAGCTTTTCGTTCGTGAACACCTTGTCGATGCGCGCTTTTTCGACATTGAGCATCTTGCCCCAAAGCGGCAGGATCGCCTGGTAGTTGCGGTCGCGCCCCTGAAGGGCGGAGCCGCCTGCGGAGTCGCCCTCGACGATGTACAGCTCGGTGCGCGCGGCATCGTTCCAGATGCAGTCGGCGAGCTTTTCGGGCATGCGGGTGGCGGACAGCTTTTTGTTGTTGCGCGCCGCCTCGCGGGCTTTCTGTGCCGCCTCGCGGACACGCGCCGCATTGATGGATTTTTCAAGGATGCCCTTGGCGATGGCGGGGTTTTCGTCGAGGAACGGGACGAGCTTCTCGTTGAGGAGCTGATTGACCAGCGTCCCCATCGCCGTGTTGCCGAGCTTTGCCTTTGTCTGCCCCTCAAACTGCGCGTCCTTGAGCTTGACGCTGATGACGGCGGTGATGCCCTCGCGCACATCGTCGCCCTTGAGGTTGGCGTCGCCGTCCTTGAGCATCTTATACCGTCTGGCATAGTCGTTGAAAATACGGGTGATGCCGTTCTTGAACGCCGTCTCGTGCGTGCCGCCGTCGACGGTGTGGATGTTGTTGGCAAAGGAGACGATGTTCTCGTTATAGCTGTCGTTATACTGGAACGCGACCTCCGCAATGGAGTCCCCCTCATAGGTGGACATGTGCACGACCGTGTCGTGCAGCGGCACATAGCCGCGCGTTTTGTTCATGAATTCCACGAACGAGGAGATGCCGCCCTCATAGCAATAGGTCTCCGCAATCGGCTTTTCGGGATCGCGGCTGTCGGTCAGCGAAATGCGCAGTCCCGCGTTGAGGAACGCCTGCTCGCGCAGCCGCTTTTGCAGCGTTTCAAAATCATATTCGGTGGTCTCCGTGAAGATCTCCGCATCTGCCTTGAAGCGGATGAAGGTACCGTCGGTCTCGGAGGTGCCGATGACGGTGAGGTCGTTGACGGGCGTGCCGCGCTCAAAGCGCTGGGCATACACCTTGCCCTCTCTGGAAATTTCCACCTCGAGCCACGCGGACAGGGCATTGACGACCGACGAACCGACGCCGTGCAGACCGCCCGACACCTTATAGCCGCTGCCGCCGAACTTGCCGCCCGCGTGCAGCACAGTCAAAACCACCGTCACCGCCGGCAGCCCCAGCTTTTCGTTGAGATCGACGGGGATGCCGCGGCCGTTATCCCTGACGGTGATGATGTCGCCGGGGAGAATTTCAACCTCGATGTGCGTGCAAAAGCCCGCCAGCGCCTCGTCGATGGAGTTGTCCACAATTTCATACACCAGATGGTGCAGTCCGCGCGGCCCGGTCGAACCGATATACATGCCGGGGCGCTTTCTCACCGCCTCCAGTCCTTCAAGCACCTGTATCTGACTGGCGTCATAGGCGGTGTCGTCGGCGCGGGTGAGACTGTTCTCCAGCTCCAGATCCATTTCCATTTCAGTAGCCATCTTATTCCTTACCTTTCCTCTCGGTTTTCCGTTCCTCACGATTTCCCCCATCCGTTGACAAAGGAAAACGGCTTTTCACCTGCCGCGGATGCTTTTCGCGGCGATCGCTTTGTATCTTTTATACAGTGTCGCGGTGGAGATCTGCGAGATAAACACCCGCTCTTTCCCCCGCTTGTCCCTGCACACCACAAAGGACTTCGGCAGCTCCGCCGACACCGCGACCGTGTGCCCCTTTTTCTCCGCCGCTGCGAGAAAGCCGCGGGTGTTTTTCGTGACCGTCGTGTTTTCGATGTCGAAGATCCCGATGATCTCTTCCCCGCGCACAACGGTCTCCTGCCCGATATGCAAAAACATACACACTTTTCCTTTACAGACAGTTTATTTTTCTGTGATTTCTCCGTTTTGTATATGAAAAACCTTGCCGCCGGTCTGCCGCTCGATGGCGACAGGGTCACAGCAGGTGATGAGCACCTGCCAATCGCCGATGTGATTTAGAATATAATCCTGCCTTGCGACATCCAGCTCACTCATCACATCGTCGAGAAGCGCCACAGGCTGTTCGCCCGAGATTTCCTTGAGCAGCGTTGCCTCGGAGAGCTTGAGCGCCAAAACCGCGCTGCGCTGCTGCCCCTGGGAGGCATATTTTCCCGCGCTCACCGCGTTGATGTCGAGGCACAGATCCTCTCTGTGCGCACCGACGGTGGAAAACCCCACCGCCATGTCGACTGCGCGGCTTTTTTGCAGCAGTGCGCGATACTGCGCGGCAAGCTCGCCGAGCGTCACGCCCGCCGTCTCCACCTGCGTGGAGAGCGAGAGCGTCAGCTGCTCCCGTCCGCCGGACAGCCCGTCATAAAACGCAGTTGCCAGCGGCGCCAGCTTTTTGAGATACGCAAGCCGGGCGAGCGTCACCTTTGCGGCAGCCTCCGCCATGCGCGCATCCCAGATGTCGAGCTGCGTTTTCGTGAGATCGTCGTCGCGGTGCATTTTGAGAAGCGCGTTTCTTTGGGTCAGCACGCGCTGATAGTCGCGCATGACCCCCGCATAGCCGGGGCGCACCTGGCAGTAGGCGGCATCCATGAACCGTCTCCGCCCGTCCGGGGCGCCGGAAATGAGCTGCAGGTGCGTCGGACAAAACACCACGGCGCAAAACCTGCCCGTGATGGCGGAAACCGCGCGCTGCGGCACGCCGTTCAGGGTGAGTGCTTTGCGCATGCCGAAATGCAGCGTTGCCTCCTGCTCCCGTTCCTGTGCCTCGAATTGCAGCGAGAGCGTCGCCTCGTCAGCGGAAAGGCTCACACATTCCCTGTCCTTCGCGCCGCGAAAGCTCTTTCCTCCCGTGAACAGCCAACACGCCTCGAGCAGATTGGTCTTTCCCTGCGCGTTGTCGCCATAGAGGATGTTCACACCCTGTCCGGGGGAGAGGTCTCCCTCCTTCAGATTGCGAAAACCGGAAAAACTCAGCCGCCGGATGAACAAACCGCGATCTCTCCTTTGGTTTTCGGGACGGTGACGGTGTCCCCGTTTCTGAGCTTTTTGCCGCGCATGGTGCAGACCTCGCCGTTGACAAGCACCTCGCCGCTTTGCACCATCACCTTTGCCATGCCGCCGGTGTCTGCCTCACCGGACAGCTTCAAAAGCGCATCGAGCCGTATATATCCCGTGTCGATCGTAACTGTTTTTTTCATGTGCCGCCTCAGTTTGCAGAATTTTTGAGCCGCACCGGCAAAACGAGGAACAAAAAGCTGTCTCCCTCTGCCGGCAAAATTTTCATCGGCGACAGTGCGCCGTTGAGTTCAATACGAATTTCGTCCGTCTCACTGTTTTTCAGCGCATCGAGGAGGAAGCGGCTGTTGAAGCCCATGAGCTCCGCTTTGCCGTCCTGTCGCACCTCCACATAGTCGCTGGCGCTGCCGAGCGGCGTGGAGCAGGAAATGTTCACAACATTGTCCTTGAAATCGCACACAAGCGGCGACTTCATACGGTCGTTGATGACGAGCGACGCACGATCCACCGCATTCATTATCTTGCGCGTGTTGGCGAAAACGGTCGTTTTGATCTCCTTTGGGATCGTGCGCTCATATGCCATAAATTCGCCGTCCAACAGACGGGAAATGACCGCATAGCCGTCAATACTCATGACGACATGGCGCTTGCCGACCGCAAAGGAAACGGCGCTGTCCTCGTCTCCAAGCAGCTTTAAGACCTCCTGCAGCGTCTTGCCGGGAACGACGAAGGAGATTTCCTCTTCACTGTCGATCGCCTCGCTGCGCATCGCCAGACGGTAGCCGTCGACGGAAATGAGCTTCAATTTTCCTCCCGCCAGCTCAAACTTCGTACCGGTGCAGATGGGACGCGGATCGTTCGGCTGTGCGACAGCAAAAAGCGTCTGTCTTATCATGCTTTTCAAAACATTCTGCGGCAGCGTGAAGCCGACCCCGTCGCTGACGGAGGGCAGTTCCGGATAATCCGCCGCCGAGATGCCCGAAATGGTAAAGCTCGTCATTTCGCTGCGAATGGTCGTGTTGCCCTTTTCGTCGCAGGAAAAGCTCACGCTGTCCCCCGGCATCTTGCGCACGATGTCGCCGAACAGACGGGAGGAGACCACGATCTCACCGAGCTCCTTGACACTTGCGGGAACGGTGGTGGTGATGCCGAGCTCCATATCAAAGCCGGCAACAAACAGCGCGTTGTGCGTGGTGCGCAACAGAATACCCTCCAAGGCCGGCACAGCACTTTTGGCGGCGACGGCACGCTGCACATTGGACACCGCACTGACGAGGTCCTCCATAGCACATGTAAATTGCATGATCCTTCATCCTCTCTGTGGAAAGTGTTTTGTGTGGGAAAATGAAAAGAAAAGATAGATATATCTCTTTCTCTTTTTCGGTAGTAGTAGTAGGGGCGGTGGAAACAGTGGAAAAGTCCCGCAACCCGCTTTCCGCTTGTGTTTGCCGCATTTTTTCCGTTGGGGAAAAGAGGTTAGTAG
>SFCS01000021.1 GCA_004558485.1 Ruminococcus sp.
CGTAGTAATCCGGCCTGGGAATTTGTCGGTATCTACGCTGACGAAGGTATAACCGGGACAAATACCAAAAAACGCGATGGCTTCAACCGTATGATCGCCGACGCAAAAGCTGGCAAAATTGACCTGATTCTTACGAAGTCGATCAGCCGTTTTGCCCGCAATACCGTCGATACGCTTCAAACAGTCCGTGAGCTCTCCACCCTCAAAATCGAAGTAATCTTTGAAAAAGAGGGAATCCGAACCTTGGATAAGCAATGCGAAGTTATGCTGACAATCATGTCCAGCCTTGCGCAGGAGGAAAGCCGGTCTATCTCAGAAAATGTTCGCTGGGGAATGCAGAAAAGTATGCAGGATGGAAACATCTCTTTGCCATATAAACGTTTCCTCGGCTATAAAAAAGGCGAAGACGGCAGGCCGGAAATCGTACCAGAAGAGGCTGAAATTATCAGAGATATCTACAGAATGTTTCTCGATGGAAAAACGATCCGCACCATTGCGGACACTTTAACCGAACGTGGCATTAAGACACCTGGTGGAAAAGATAGGTGGTCGGTCAGTACTGTCAAGAGTATTCTCTCAAACGAGAAATATAAAGGCGATGCTTTACGCCAAAAGACCTATACTGTAGATTATCTGTCGAAAACAGTCCGAAAAAACAATGGTGAGGTAAAACAGTATTACGTTTCTAACTCGCACGAAGCAATAATCGACGAAGATACCTTTAATCTAGTACAAGCAGAACTTGAGCGAAGAAGCAACTTTAGGTCTGCTCTAAGAGATAACAGCATATTCAGTACGAAAATCATTTGTGGAGAATGCGGATATTTTTACGGCAGAAAAGTGCTTCACAGCAACAGCAAAAAGCATCGAAAGGTCGTGTGGTATTGTAACCATCGGTATGATGGTGACGAAAAATGTGTATCTCCCAGCATTTCTGAATCAGATATTAAGAAATATTATCTGGAAGCCGTGGAAAAATTACTGTCCAACAAGGATTCATACATTACAGAATGTCAGGAGCGTCTCGAGAATGAATATATATTAGTACAGCTTAAGGAAACGCGCCTGCAGGCTGAGATTTCACTTGAGAACCTTATGGTAGAAATTCAGGAGTTAGTCCATGAAAATGCCAGAAAGTCTCAGGATCAGCAGAGATACCGAGCTAAATTCAATAAGTTCGTCCAGCAAATTGATGAACAGAAAAAACGTATAGCCGACTTGAAAGCCGAAGAACTTAAAACGGTAGGTATGCGCGAGAGGCTCCACCGATTTGTAGAAACGCTGGAAAACTACCAAGATGTTACGGTATTTACAGAGCAAGAATGGAACAACTTAGTAGAGCGCATAGTTGTAAAGCCGGATTCGCTTGACTTCGAATTTAAGAATGGCGAGAAGATAAAAATCACAATCTAATCTCAGGCAAACTATATACCACAAAATATGAGCGGCCAGCAATGACCGCTCTTTTTCTTGCTTTAATTTATTGGTCTTTTACTACTCATAAGCCTCATGAAATTCCAGATTTTGTAAAATTGGTGCAGTTATGAAAAGCCGTGTGGCTTATGTTTATTTGCCTCAATTTCAAAAAAGCCGTGAGCTTATGCTTGCGATGCACCAATTCTATCAAACAAAGACCAGCAAAATTGGTGCAAACTGATACTGAATTTGTAACCGTGATTAGAAAAGCACTCGTTTTCTAAGCCTGCGCTCATACTTTTTCCATCAAAATTGGTGCAGATATAAAGAAAAACCCCCGAGAAATCGGGAGTTTTTCTCACGCCATTTTGTATCAAAAGTGACGTCTAAACCTGGTGCCGGTGGTGGGACTCGAACCCACACGGTATCGCTACCAACGGATTTTGAGTCCGCCTCGTCTGCCAATTCCAACACACCGGCATGGCACTGATAGTGAGTATACACTATTTTCCCCAAAAAAGCAAGAGGAAAATCCCTCACAGCGTCAAAATGTTGGAGACCGCAAACCCGTCGCCGCGGCGGCGGCAGGCGATGCGGTATTTAGTGGGGTAGGTGTGGCTGTCATAGGTGCGGCGCACGATGAAGTCAAACGAAACATCCACCGTGAACGCCTCCGCCGACCAGGCGACGGGCATTTCCGTTTTCAGGTTTTCATAGCCGATGGCGATGTGCTTATTATACCAATAGCTGCTGTAGGCGCGCACCTGTCCGGCAAACGCCGTCCCGCTCTCCATGAGTGCAAACAGCTCCTCACGGGCGGCGTCGCCGCTGATATAGGCGGCATAGGTCTTTGCCGTCTTTTCCGCAAAGGCAAAAAGGGCGGCGCTGTCGGCATCCGACGGCACTGCCGTCAGGTGCACCGCGCCGTCGGCGTCCTTTTCGCCGAGAGCTGCACCGGAGGGCAGCGACAGCGTGCCGACCGACAGGCAATCGACCCTATACACCCGCGTCGCGGGAATGTCACCCCCCGCACCGTCAAACGCTGCGACCGGCGTCGGCGCATCGGCGGTCACAAAGTCCGCCAGCGAAACGCCGTCCAAAAGCGGCGGCGCGGCGGCGATCACGGTGAGCGGCGTGAGCGTGCAATCCGAACGCACGCGCCAGCCGTCGTCTGTCTTTTCAAGCGTCAGCGTGCCGAAGTGCCTGTTCTCTGCATACACATCGTAGACCGTCGCGCCGTCCTCGCGCGGGCGCTCGGCATACTGCCACCTTTTCTCGCCGTTTGCATATTTCGCAAGGAGATACTGCCAATAGGCATCCTCGGTATTCACCGCATCGAACGGAAAGGCACTGTCGGCAAGAATTTTGTCCCGCTCGCCGTTTTTCAGCGCCGCAAAATAGGCGTTCATCGCCCCGACGGGGTGCTGCTTCTCAAAGCTGTCGAGCCGTTTCCAAAAAACGCCCGTCCCGACCGCGATCAGCACGGCATACACCGCCGCCAAAACGGCGAGCACCTTCAAAAATCCGTGTTTTTTCATGCCGTCACCTCACAAGAAACGAGGTCGGGATCTCCCGCGAGCCATAGAGGCTGGCGCAGTAGTTGACCGGCGCGTTTTCATAGATCATCAGCGTGGACGAGCCGCCGTCGAGGTTGGCGGCGTTGACCGCGCCGTATTGCAGCATGATATTTTGACAATCCTTATACCCTGCGCCGAGGCTGTGCGACTGCCGCCCGTCGATGACAAGCAGCAGCACCGCGCCGTCTGCGCGCTGACCGATGGCGGTGCGGGGGTTGAGTCCGCCGCCCGTTCCCGCAACCGGCGCCGCCTGCCCGTTGGCGACCAGCACCGGCCCGAACGACACCGCCTCGCGTATTCCCTTTTCCAGCGCAGCCGCCGCCGACATTTTCCCGACGATCAGCTTGCCGTCGCCGTCAAAGCCGATGACGGTCGTGACGGTCGAGGGCGCGCCGTAGAGCAGCACGCCGCCGCTTATCACAATGCCGATCGGCGTGCCGCCGTTGCCGAACCCTTTTTCATCCTGAAAGCCGCCCGCATTGATGCCGCCGACGGCACCGTGCAGCTTCACGAGGTCCTCGAGCTTTTTCCCCGCGCGTCCGTCATAGGGCGCAGAGGTTCCGACAAACAGGCGTTTCGGATCGCGCACGATCATCATTTTTCCCTTGAAGCTGCCGCCCATCACATCCTCGATGACAAGCGGCTTTTCGGTTTCGGTCGGCGCGGCGGGGACAAACGCGGTGTCATCGGTGATAAGATCGGTCTCGATGACGGCGTTTTGCTGCCGTATGGTGGCGATTTCCTCATCGGAAAAATACATCCGCGCCAAAAATTTTGCCGCACTCGTTTCCATGACCGTCGTGACAAACAGTCCCCGCGCCTGCGAGGACGGACCGCGGCAAATGACCGTCACCGCCGCAAAAAAGGCGACGACGATCGCAAAAAGCGTCACACCGAGCACCGCCAGACAGCGGCGCACCACCCTCCATACCTTCACGAAAATTCCCCTCAGCCTTCCTCCGCGAGCAGCTTGTTGATCGCCTCGTGGAAGGAATTGATGTCCTTGAACTGCCGATAGACGGATGCAAATCGCACATACGCCACATCGTCGATCTTCATGAGCTTTTCCATCGCATATTCGCCGATGAGCGTGCTTTTCACCTCGCGGTCAAGCGAGTTTTGCAGCTGATTTTCGATGTCGTCGACCGCCTCCTCCAGCACCTTGACCGGCACCTGCCGTTTTTCGCAGGCGCGCAAAAGCCCGTTTAGCAGCTTTGCGCGGTCGAACGCCTCGCGCGAGCCGTCCTTTTTCACGACCACGACCGGCACATGCTCGATGACCTCATAGGTCGTGAACCGCTTGGCGCACTGCAGGCACTCGCGCCGCCGCCGGATGCGGGCGCCGTCGTCGGTGGAACGGGAATCGATCACCTTGCTCTCCTCAAATCCGCAAAAAGGACACTTCATGTCACGCACCTCCGTTTTTCTCAGCATAGCACATTTCCGATGCCGTCGCAAGAGATTTTCCGCAAAAGCCCTGTTCTTTTCCCGAAAAATGTGGTATGCTGAATATACCGTCGATTGACAACGGTACTAAGGAGTGAAGCATATGAAGCGCGCGATCTTTGTTTTCCTTTTTGTTTTGACGCTGCTCCCGGCCGTCGGCTGCGGCAGCAAGGCTGCCGACACCGCGCCGACGACAGCCCCGACGACCGTGCGCACCACGGCGGCGCTGCCGCAGGTCGGCTGGATCACCGCCGACTCGCTGCGCGTGCGCGGGGGCGCGGGCATGCAGTATGACATCATCGGCGGGCTGGTGCAGGGCGACCGCGTGGAGATCACGGGCAAGAGCGGGGACTGGTATGCCATCCGCTTCGGCGAGACCGAAACGGGCTATGTCAGCGGACAGTATCTGACCTTTGAAGACCCGTTTTCCGCCGCCACAACCGCGCCGGACGGTCCGATCGCGCCGGACGGTCCGATCGCGCCGGACGGTCCGGTCGCTCCGGAAAAGTGAATTTTTTTGGAAAGGAAACGATGTGTATGCTGACTTTTCTCGGCGTCTGCGCTATTCTCTTCCTTTTTCTTTGCTGGGATGTTTTGGCGCTCATTTTCCGTCTGTTCGGCGCAAAAATGCCGTTTATGTTTGAACTGATGATGAAAGAGGGCAACCGCCCGCTGACAAAGGAAGAAAAGGACTGGTTCTACAGGCAGGAAACAGAAAAACGAAAATCAAAAAACAAACAAAAATGAAGCCGCATTTTCCGCTGTCGGTAGGGAATACTAAAGCCGGAAAGGAGGCGGTCTCTTGAAAAAGAAACTGACACTGTCGCTGCTGACGGCGGCAGCCGCGGCGCTTTTGCTGCTGGCGGGATGCGGCGAGGGCGCAGGCGCCGAGGATACCGGCAAGGACGGCAAGGTCGGCAACACCAGCCGCACCACGCTGTCCACCACGGCGATGACATCTCCGGCAACCGGCATGAAATAACCAAAGCGCACATATACATCGTATATGTGCGCTTTTCCTTTTTCATCATGATTTTTCGGGGGTGAAGCTTTGGAAATTTATGTGGTGCAGGCGGGGGATACGCTGTTTTCGGTCGGTGCGCGTTTCGGCGTGCCGCCGACGCGGCTGGCGGCGGAAAACGGGCTTTTGCCCGATGCGGCGCTGGCGGTGGGACAGGCGCTCGTCATCCTCACCGCCGAAACGGTGCACACCGTGCGGGAGGGGGAGACGCTTTCCGGCATCGCCGCCGCCTTCGGCGTTTCCGTGCGCGCGCTTTACCGCAACAATCCCGCGCTGCACGGGCTGCCGACGCTGTATCCGGGGCAGACGCTCGTCATCCGTTTCACCGACACGCCCACCGTGCCGCTGCAGGTCAATTCCTATGCCTATCCGCACGTCCCCGATCGGCAGCTGCGCAGCATCCTGCCGTATCTCACCTATCTTGCCCCGTTTACCTACGGCTTCACCGAAAGCGGCGCGCTTGTCCCGCTCGACGACGACCGCCTGCTTGCCGTCATCCGCGACTACGGCACGCTGCCGCTCATGCACATTTCCACCCTCACCGAGGCCGGCGTGTTCAGCAACGCGCTGGCGCACGCGATCCTGAACGATGAGGCGGCGGGGGATATGCTCATCGCCGAGATCGTGCGCACCGTGACCGAAAAGGGGTATGCGGGCGCAGATGTGGATTTTGAATTTATCCTGCCCGCGGACGCCCTTGCCTATGGCGCGTTTCTCGAACGGCTGCACACCGAGCTTGCCGCTGTCGATCGCCTGCTGTTCAGCGCGCTCGCGCCCAAAACCTCCGCCGACCAGCCGGGGCTTTTGTATCAGGGGCACAACTATGCCGCCGTCTCCGCCGCGGTGGATTTTGTGCTGCTCATGACCTATGAATGGGGCTATACCTACGGGCCGCCGATGGCGGTAGCACCGCTGCCGAATGTGCGGCGGGTGCTGTCCTATGCGCTGACCGAGATGCCCGCGTCGAAAATTTTTCTCGGCGCGCCGAACTACGGCTATGACTGGACGCTGCCCTATGTCCGCGGTGAGAGCCGCGCTATCTCGCTTTCCCCCGAACGCGCGGTGGCACTCGCGGTGCAATACGGCGCACAGATTTTGTATGACGAGACCGCACAGTCGCCGTATTTCTATTACACCGACGAGGCGGGACGCGCCCATGTCGTGTGGTTTGAAGACCCGCGCAGCATCCGCGCGCGGCTGGCGCTCCCCGCCGAAAACGACCTTGTCGGCGTCGGCTTTTGGGACGCGATGCGTCCCGCCACCGCCAACTTCATGGTGCTGTCCGCCCTGTATCGGATCGTGGAATAACCTGTGCGGGGATTTTTTGTTACATTTTTTGTTAAGGAAAACAAGTCTTTACATTTTATACAATATATGATAACATGGATGTGCAGAATATGTGCTTTTTGCAATTTTGGGAGGGGATACCGGTGGGTATGTGTTCCTGTCTTGGCAGAAAATGAAAAGCGCAGTTGTATCAAAAAACAAGAATGATAAATGGTGACAGCAACCGGTCACTCTGCAAAGGAAAAGGAGGCGACGAATGTGAAAAAACGGCTCATTGTCTCTCTGTCGCTTTGCGGCGCTTTGCTGGCAACAGTCGGCGTTATCCTGCTGGCAATGCCGAGCGGCGCCGATCAGGTTCGTTATATAAACCGATATGAATACAAAGACGGAAAACCGCTGCCCGACAACGGCTTGTGCCTCTTTGGTGATTATGAGAGGGAATTCTATCTCAACTATTTTTATAACGGCGTTTTTTTAATTGACGAAAGCGTCACGGGAAACGAAACGCCAAAGGAAGCAGCACGCATCACAGCAAAAAATCAGATGATCGAAGAGTGCAAGGCCTATATTGAAAGCCTGTACGGCAAAGCCATGCCGCAGGAGGTGTTCGATACCAATTGCCACTACCTCACAGAGACACTTGGCGAAATTGCTAAGCTTAATCGGGAAAGAACGCCGGAGGAAAAGATTTTGTATCACATCAACTGGTTTCGCGGGGTAATAAGCGAGGACATCTCCTACGCCGAGCATAGCGGACATGTTTCTGCAGACGATGACAGCAGAAATATTCCTGTAATGAAAGAGGCAGTCGCAAAATTGAAGAGCTTGCATGAAGCGTTTAAAACCGGAACCGTTGATGTGCAAACCACACTGGAGCAATATAAAGAGGCTGTTGAGCTGCTGAAGGTCGGCTGTCCCGAATTGTATAAGATGGAAAAAGAAAACAAAGAGCCCATTGAGTCCTTGGTGGAGCCGCCCAAACCCAAAGCAGAACGGTCACCGTTAGAAAAGCTTTCCGACTATACTTTTCGTATGCTTGGCGATATCGATGAGGAAATCCGTGCCGGACAAAACAATTCCGATGACACCCCCGCCGAGCTCATTCGAAATGTCCCGATGCTGGAGGAGGCATCGAAAAGAACAACCGCATTGACTGCCGCGTTTTATCCTTGTTCCATCGACTTTGAGTCGGCGTGGGAAGAGCACAAAGCGTGCGTTGAGATGCTGAAGGACGCCAGCCCCAGTTTGTACAGACTCGAAAAAATGCGTCTCACGCCTCTCGAGCTCCTGCAGGAATAAAATGTCCCGTAAACAGCAGGGCTTTTGCCCTGCTGTTTGCAGATTTTCCGCATCGCTGCCGCTTTCACGGTGCTCTCCGCCATGCAGCGGGTCGCGGAATAAAAATTTTTCTTCCGACATATTACGCGCTTTGCGGGGTACACTAGCGGCGGAGGGATGAAGATGGAAAGACGGGAAATTGAAGCACCGCGTCCGAAAAAGGACGAGGACGACAAAAAGCTGTCGCCGGTCACGCCGATCGTGGCGGGGAGCAGCGTCGTTTTGCAGCATCAGAGCGAAAACGCCGTGCCGTCGGATGTGGGCGGCAGCTACACCGGCACGCCGATCGACGGCGGGCAACCGGTGCAGGACGCGGACGATCTGTGAGGCGTCAAAGCCTTTGCAGGGTGCAAAAAAGGCACACCGTTTTCGGTGTGCCTTTTTGTTATTCCTCGATCTCGGTGAAACGGAAAACCGTCTTGCCGTCCCGCTCCACGGTTTCCAAAAACATGGCGAGCGGGCGCGCCCACACGCCGCCGTCCCCGTATTGCTGCTGATATATCACGAGCGGCTCGCCCGTCTCACTGTGCTTTGCCAGCGCCAACACGCGGTATTCCATGCCCTTGAAGTGGCGGTATCTGCCGCCTATGTGCAGCTCCCTCATGATGCGGAAACGAAGTCCTTCGGATCGCACATTTTATAAGCGCGGCTGTTGAGATCATATTGCAGCGTCTTGGCATAGGTCTTGATCTCTTCGTCGAACTCGTCGAACTTCAGCGCAAGGAGGATGCTCTGACGGCTGTCCTCATAATAGGTCTTGTGGTCGTCGCCCGACTCGGGATCGAGACGCAGGATGAGCGCGGAGGTCTTTTTCGTGCCGCCCGCGTCATAATCGACGATCTGCGCCTTGCCGACCGGCACGCTCTTGACTGCCTCGGCAAGCGCGGAGTCGGAGGCTTGCTTTGCGTCCGCATCGGTGCGGGTGTCCTTGTCGGTCAGGGTCTGCAGCGTTTTGTTCTCGCCGTCGGCGGTATCATAGTTATACTGCGCGATCACGGCGTTGAAGTCGCCGCTCTTTTGGTACATATCGAGATACTTCTGCAGCGTTTGCTTGTTCTGCGCCTGCTTTTCGTCGGACAGCGCCGTGCCGTTGCTGTCGGTCTGCGAGATCGAAATGAGCTTATAGCTGATATAGTTCTCGTCGAAATAGGTGCGCACATCGGTCTCGGCGACCTCCTTGCTGCCGCCCTTGTCATAGTGGGCGAGGAACAGGGACAGCTCGTTGCGATAGTACGCCATGCACATCTTCTCATAGCTTTCCTTGCTCACGCCGAAGGTGAGCAGGGTCTTTTCGCTGACCGCATCCACCATTTTCTTGGCGTTTTCGGTGGTCTTCTCGTTATAGGCGACATTTTCCTCTTTGAGCTTGTTCTCCAGCGCCTTTTGGCGGATGACGGTATCCACGGTGGAGAGCTTTAAGTATTCATCGAGCTTGACCTGCTTGTCGTTGTAGGTATAGGTCTGCTCCCAGATGTCGGTGCCCTGCTGGGCATAGTAATACAGCCCGCCGTTATAGTACACCTGCTGGAACGCATCCAGCAGATAGGCGAGATATTCGCCGGTGCCGTAGTCCTTGCCGTCGACGGTGATCGCCACCTTGGGGGTGGAGCCGCAGGCGGTGAAGGAAAGGAGCATGACCGCGCACAAAAGCGCAGCAATCAGTTTTTTCAGTTTCAAGATAACAGCCTCCCTATTACAGATGTTTACAGTATACCAAATATTTTTTCGCTTGTCCATGATCTTTTTTTCTTTTCCACTGGATTTATGGCAAAAAATGTGCTATTATGGTTCTATACAAGTGCGAAAGGACGATCTTCCATGGACGCTGCAACGAAAAAACAACTGGAAATCGCCGCGACCCGCATCCGCATGGCGGTCATCGAAGGGACTTATCATGCGAAAAGCGGGCATCCCGGCGGCTCACTCTCGATCGCGGATACGCTTTCGTATCTCTACTTCTCCGAAATGCGCATCCGTCCGGAACAGCCGGACTGGGAGGATCGCGACCGTTTTGTGCTCTCGAAGGGGCACGCCGCGCCCGCGCTTTACGGGGCGCTGGCTGTGCGCGGGTTTTTCTCCGAGGAGCTGATCCCGACGCTGCGGCACATCGGCTCTGTTTTGCAGGGACATCCCGACATGAAGCACATTCCCGGCGTCGATATGTCGACCGGCTCTCTCGGGCAGGGCGTTTCCGCTGCGGCGGGCATGGCGCTCGGCGCCAAGCTGTCCGACAAGGCTTTTCGCGTCTATACCATTCTCGGCGACGGCGAGCTCGAGGAAGGGCAGGTCTGGGAGGCGGCGATGTTTGCCGCACACAAAAAGCTCGACAATCTCTGTGTCATCGTGGACAACAACGATCTGCAGATCGACGGCAGCCTCGATGAGGTCAACTCTCCCTATCCCATCCCCGAAAAATTCGCCGCGTTCGGTTTTCATGTGATCGAAATCCCCGCACACGACTTTGACCGCATCGAGGCAGCGTTTGCCGAGGCGCGGCAGGTGAAGGGTCGCCCGACCGCCATCATTCAGAAGAGCATCAAGGGCAAGGGCGTCGATTTCATGGAAAATCAGGTCGGCTGGCACGGAAAAGCCCCGAACGATGAGGAATATGCAAAGGCGATGACCGCGCTGCGCGCGACGCTGGCGGCGGTTTCGGAGGGTGAAGTATGAGTGAAGTGAAAAAGATCGCCACCCGCGACAGCTACGGCGCGGCGCTGGTAGAGCTCGGCAAGAGCAACCCCGATCTCGTGGTGCTGGACGCCGACCTGTCCGCCGCCACCAAAACGGGCATATTCAAAAAGGCGTTCCCCGACCGTTTTATCAACGCCGGCATCGCCGAGGGCAACATGATGAGCGTTGCCGCAGGCCTTGCGACCACGGGAAAGACCGTGTTTGCCTCGTCCTTTGCCATGTTTGCGGCGGGACGCGCATTTGAACAGGTGCGTAATTCCATCGGCTATCCGCATCTGAATGTGAAGATCGGCGCGACCCACGCGGGCATTTCCGTCGGCGAGGACGGCGCGACGCATCAGTGCTGTGAGGACATCGCGCTCATGCGCTCCATCCCCGGCATGACGATTTTAAATCCCGCGGACGACACCGAGGCGCGCAAGGCGGTTTTTGCCGCCGCAGCGCTTGACGGACCGGTCTATCTGCGGCTCGGCAGACTGGCGGTGCCGGTGCTGTTTGACAAGGACTATCCGTTCGCCGTCGGCAAGGGCGTGCAGCTTGTTGCCGGAAACGATGTCACCATCGTGGCGACCGGGCTTTTGGTCGCGGAGGCGCTCATCGCCGCCGAGCAGCTCAAAAACGAGGGCATTTCCGCCCGCGTCATCGACATGGCGACGATCAAGCCCATCGACCGCGACATTCTCGTCGCCGCCGCAGGGGAGACCGGCGCGATCGTCACCGCCGAGGAGCACAATGTGATCGGCGGTCTCGGCAGCGCGGTCACGGAGGTCATCTGCGAGACCGTGCCCGTGCCGGTGCTGCGCGTCGGCGTCATGGACACCTTCGGCAAATCCGGACCGGCAAAGGAGCTTTTGCCGCTTTTCGGTCTTTGCGCGGCAAACATCGCCGCAAAGGCCAAGGACGCCATCAGGGCAAAACACTGAACCATATGTACCCGGGACCCACCGCCCGCAACTGCGGGCGGTGGGTTTTTCTCCGAAAACTGCACACACTCTCCTTAGGCTCCCCTCTTTCCATAGAGGGGAGCAGTCCGCGCATACACGAGGACTGAGGGGTGTTGCAGGTTGGCAGACATCACATACGCCCGGCGATGAACGGTGAGCGGGTTCATATATAGATGATCGTCTTTCCTTTCCTCTCTGCAAGCTGTACATATTTTTCCGCATTACCGCTGCGTCGGATATAGGCAACGATATACCCTGCCTTTTCAAGCATATAACGATTGCGGTACGCAATGCAACACCGCTTTGGGACGGTCTCTATAGTATCGGGAAGCAGGGTTTCCTCCTCCGA
Organism: Ruminococcus sp.; assembly: GCA_004558485.1. GTDB lineage: Bacteria > Bacillota > Clostridia > Oscillospirales > Acutalibacteraceae > URNF01. The sequence continues at coordinate 12,070 of SFCS01000021.1, forward strand.
AAACAGCACATCCTTTCTCGGCATATACGCTAATACAACGCTGTATCTTATATACGGATACAGCGTTTTTGCTTTTTTCAGGGCAGTATAAACAAAATAGTCGTAGTTGCCGTGATTACCAACAAGAAAATGAGTTGCTCTTTTTTGTTCTATCAAATCAAAAATGGTTTTTTCCAGCGTGGGACATATATCTGCGGAGCAATCGCTATTACCAAAAAATGTGCAAATCATAACGACATTCCTTCGTTCTGACCAGTATAGCGGTCAATATTTTTCTTTATTCTATCACACAATAAAGAAAACTGCAACCAATACCGGTCAGAAAGGAACTGCAAGATGGAACAAAAAGTCCGACGGGATCGGTGCATGGGCGATAACCTGCGCCGCTTGCGCAATGAACGGGATCTGTCGCAGGAAAAGCTCTGTGCAGCGCTTCAATTAGAAGGCTGCGACATCGGCAGAACCACCTATGCAAAATATGAATCGGGTGAACTGAACATCCGTGCCAGTGTCCTCATTGCGCTGCATGACCTGTATGCATGCAGCTATGACGAATTTTTCAAGGATCTATGACAAGCCCCCGACGCACCCTATGTGTGTCGGGGGTTCTGCTGTCTGTAAAAATTTTTTCGCCGTGCGGTGTTGTCATTTCTCCGCGCGCACCAGCGTGATCGTCGCGTTCTCGTCATAGGAAAACACGGTGAGCGTGTCCGCCGTCGCGGTGCAGAGGTCGTTGCGCATCTGCACTCTGCCGGTGTCGGGATAGGCGGCGGTGGTGTAGAGATGCTCGCCGTCATAGGAATAGGTGAGGGTGTATTCCACCGCGCCCGCAACGGTCTTTTCTCCCGTGCCGTCGGCATTATAGGTGAACAGAACCGCCCGATCCGTGAAATCATAGGTGTTGCCGTCTCCGTCGGTATAGGCGGTCATCCGCCATGTGCCGACCATACGCGCCCTATTCTGTGCAAAGGCGTCTTCCTTCTCGCCGCAGCCGACAAGCATCAGCAGCAGCACAAGGCACAGCGCCGCCGCTGCCGCCAACCGGCGGCTCATGACAACAGCGCGCCGATCGCGCCGAAAAGTCCCGCACTCGCCGCGCCCATGATGACGCCTGCGATGAGCACGCCGAGCATCACGGCAAGGGTGCTTTTTTTGAAATCCATGTCGAGCAGGCTCGCTGCCAGCGTCCCCGTCCAGGCGCCCGTCCCCGGCAGGGGAATGGCGACAAACAGCAGCAGCGCCCAGAAAAGTCCGCGCCCCGCCTTTTGTTGCAGCTTTTGACCGCCCTTGTGCCCCTTTTCCAGGCAGAAGGTGAAAAATTTGCCGATATATTTCTTATCCTTGCCCCATTCGAGCACGCGGCGGGCAAACAGGAAAATGATCGGCACGGGGAGCATGTTGCCGATGATGCTGATGATGTACGCCTGCCACAGCGGCAGACCCACCGACGGGAGCTGCGAGATCGGGATAGCGCCGCGCAGCTCGATGAGCGGCACCATGGAAACGAGAAAGACGATCAGATATTTTTTGAGCATGTTTTTCCTCCTTGGCACCGCGTTTCTTCAAACAGTGCCGACGCCTCCATGTCCGCTGTGAACAGCGCGACGATCTCGGGCTTAAAATCCACGGCGTTGCTGAAATCATAGTCGTTCGGGGACGAGAAAGGCCCCATGTGCCAGCGGATCATGAGAATTTCCTCCTGCGTCAGCCGCATAAAATTTTGCAGCATGATGACGGATTTTTCGCCGTGACCGCAGGGGAAGGTGTCCTCGATGACAAACACCGGCACCGTCTGCCAGTCAAACCGCCCTTTCTGATCGGATTTCAGTCCGTTCGGGGCATAGACCTTTTGATTGCGGTAGTCCACGGAGTAAAAATTGACCTTGCACAGGTCGTGACACAGCCCTGCAAGCAGGCAGCTTTCCTGCGGGATGCCGAGGGAAAGCTGCTCGTTTTTTTGCAGCAGCAGGGCGGTGACATTGAGGCTGTGCTCCGCCAGCGCACCGGCATAGTTGCCGTGAAACCGCGTGGAGGCGGGCGCGCGGTAATAGTCGCTGCCCGCAAGATAGGCAATGAGCTTGTCCACGCCGTCCCGCTGCACCGTGCCGAGCGCCGTTTCGATGAGCGCCTGCGTATTCGCCGTGTCGGGGTCGCCGGGAAGTCCCAATTTTTCGATCAGCCACGCCATGAGAGCGCGCTGCCGTTCGTTGACAATATGCATACGATCCTCCTGCGAAAGTCGAAGAATTGAGAAAAGTATACCATACTATCCGACAGCCCGCAAGTGAGGAGGAAAATTTTTACGCGGATTTTGTGCCGTCGCGGTGGCGCGGTCAGTAATTTTTGGCTTTTTCCTCGAAATAGCCCTGCTTTTCCCCGCAGACGGGGCAGACGGCGGGCGCCGTTTTGCCGATGACGATGTGCCCGCAGTTGCGGCAGATCCAGACGGTGTCGCCCTCCTTGGAAAACACCCGCCCGTTCTCCACATTTTGCAGCAGCGCCAAAAACCGCTCCTCGTGCGCCTTTTCGATCTTGCCGACCTCCTCGAACCTGCGCGCGATGTCCTCGAAGCCTTCCTCCAGCGCCTCCTTTGCAAAGGTCGCATACATATCCACCCACTCGAAATGCTCCCCGTCGGCGGCGTCCTTCAGGTTGCTTGCCGTTTCCGGCATCCCGTGCAGCAGCGAAAACCAGATCTTCGCGTGCGCCCGTTCGTTGTCGGCGGTCTCCGTGAACAGGGCGGCGATCTGCTCAAACCCGTCCCTTTTCGCCTTCTGGGCATAGAATGTGTATTTGTTGCGTGCCTGCGACTCCCCCGCAAACGCAGCGGCAAGGTTTGCCGCCGTCTTTGTTCCCTTCAATTCCGGCATAAGCGTTCTCCTTTTTGTTTATTTTTTGTGTGAAAATACAATTTGTATATATTTTCACATCAAAAATAGTATAATCACTTTGTCGGCGGATATGCTAGCGGTGAGGTGAAGGAAATGAATCTTCTGATGCTTTTGAAGGCGTTCCTGGTGGGCGGGGCGATCTGCGTCGTGGGACAGCTGCTCCTCGACTACACCAAGCTGACGCCCGCGCGCATCCTGGTGCTGTTTGTGACGCTGGGCGTGGCGCTGACGGCGGTGGGCGTGTATGCGCCGCTGGTGAAATTTGCGGGCGCGGGCGCGACCGTGCCACTGACGGGTTTTGGTTATACGCTGGCGAAGGGTGTCGAGGAAACGGTGGCAAAAAACGGCATTTTCGGCGTGCTGCAGGGCGGGCTGACCGCCACGGCGGGCGGCATTGCCGCTGCGGTGTTTTTCAGCTTTCTGTGCGGACTGGTCGGAAAATCGGGGGACAAGTCGTGATCCGACCGGAAAGAACCCCGCCCCCGCGGCTGTTCCCGCCGCCGCGCCCGAAGCCGCCGCTGTGGGGGAAATGAACCCTGCATGCAGAAAACGGGAGACACGCCTTTGAAGTGTCTCCCGTTTTTGATTTTTCGCTCCTTTATTGTACCCAAATTTTCGCGGATGCGTATACGCACTTGCGTATATCTGTAGGCCTGTGCTATACTGTATGCGGGAAAAGAAGAAAGGAGGAGCTGCCATGAAACTGGCGGTTGTCGGCTCACGCACGCTGACGGTGGAGCACCTGGAGCGGTTTCTGCCGGAGGGCGTCACGGAGATCGTTTCGGGCGGCGCTTTGGGCATCGACCGCTGCGCCGCGGCATACGCGGCGGCACACGGCTTACAGCTCACGGAGTTTTTGCCGGACTATCGGCGCTTCGGGCGCGGCGCGCCGCTCAAACGCAACGAGGAGATCGTCGCCTATGCGGATGCGGTGCTGGTGTTTTGGGATAACCATTCCCGCGGCACGGCATTTGTCATCGACGCCTGCAAAAAGGCGCAAAAGCCGGTGTCTCTCGTCACGGCGGACATGCTCAAAGAAACCGACACACCATAAAAAAGCCCCCGACCGAAAAATTTGCGGTCGGGGGCTTCTTGCTTTTTGCGCGCCCCTGTGGCGCCCCTCTTTCCATAGAGGGGCGCACCCGCCGCAGACGCGGCGGGTGAGGGGTGTTATTGTATATTACAGATCAATGCGGCCGTAAAGCGAGGCGGATTTTTCACGCTCGGACTCGGTCTTTTGCGGCGTGGCGCCGTCCGCCATCGGCAGCGGGTTGCTGCGGGGGACGAACTGCCGCACGGGGCGGTTCGGCGCGACCACATCCGCATCACGCGGGGTGCGCTCACGGCGCACGGGACGCTCGATATGCTCGGGGGCTGCACCAACGGTGCACTCGCCCTCGGAACGGCGCGAGGCGCCGTTTGCACGGTTGCCGCGACGGCGGCGGGGACGGCTGTTATTCTTCATCGGGTTATCGTCGGAGGGAGCGATCACCACATGCCGCGCAGCATCACTGCCGACGCTGAAGGAGGTGGCGCCCTCGATCTCCTGCACCGCCGTGTGAATGATGCGGCGCTCATAGGGGTTCATCGGCTCAAGGGAGGTGCGTCTGCCGGTTTTTGCCGCCTTTTCGCCGATGCGCTTTGCCAGCGCCACCAGCGTCTGCTCCCGCTTTTCACGGTAGTTGCCGATGTCGATGCTGATGCGATAATAGCTGTTGTCCACACGGTTGGCGACAAGCCCCGTGAGATATTGCAGCGCGTCGAGCGTTTCGCCGCGTCTGCCGATGATGAAGCCGATATCCTCGCCCTCGATGGCAAGCACGCAGGTCTCGTTCTCCACGCGGGCGGTCACGGTCGCGCCGACGACGCCCATTTTTTCAAGCACCTTCGAGAGGAACGCCTTTGCCGCCTCGGCGGGATCCTTCTCCGCCAGCGTACCGCGCACCTCGGCGTCCGCGCCGCCGAAAAGACCGAGCGTCTTTTTCTGCGGCTGCTGCAGCACGTCAAAAGTGATCTTTTCCTCTTCGACGCCGAAGGCGGCGGCAATCTTCGCCTTTGCCTGCTCCACGGTCGTCGCCTTCATGATGAGTTCCTTAGCCATTGTCCGTTTCCTCCTTGCCCTTCTCGGCATCGTCCTCGCGCAGCGCAGCGGTCTCCACCGGCAAAGCGGAAGTCGGCTGCGGCTTTTGCGGATTTTTCTTTTTCTGCGCTTCTTCGTTCTGCGCCTTCTGCCACGCCTGCTGTTCGCGGACGCGCGCCTCCCGCAGACGCTCCTTGTCCGCTTTTCTCTGCCGACGGCGCTCCTCATATTCTCTTTCCGCCTGTTCGCGGATCTTCACGGGGTTATAGATCTTATTCATCACGACCGTCTGCACCATGGCAAGCAGGTTGGAGAAGATCCAGTAGAGTCCCACGCCGGCGGGCACGCCGAACGAGATGAACAGCGAGGTCAGCGGCATCACATACATCATCGTGTTCATGGAGCAGCCCTGTCCCTGCTGCTGCGGCATGGTGCCCTTGGTGTAGTGCATGGAGATTAAGCTCGTTCCGAGCGCGGTCACGCCGGACAGGATCGCCACCAGCCACAGCCAGTTAATCTTCCCGCCCTGCCACGGCAGGTCGAGGAACGAAACGCCGAGGAACTGAAATTCCTCCTTGACCTCGAGAATTTCGGTGTACAGCGCATCGACATCGCCGACGGAGGCGTCCTCTGTCGCCGCCTTGGTGAGCGCGTCTTTGATGACATCGGGATATTCCGACGCATAGCGCAGAAGACCCAGCTCGTTATAATAGCCGGAAAGCTCGTTTTTCTTGATGATCGCCTCGCCGGCATCGTTTTTCATTTCGGTCAGCGCCGTTGTCGATGCATTGATGGCGGCGTCGGGAATTTTGTGCAGAAAGGAAAGCGGCTTATAGATGACCGCGATAACGCTGAACAGGATGAGCATGGTGACGATGGTCGGCAGGCAGCCGGCGGTCATCTTCACGCCTTCCTTCTGATACAGCTCCATCTGCTTTTCCTGCAGCTTTTTGGGATCCTTCGCATACTTTTTCTGCAAACGCTCCAGCCGCGGCGCCAGTTTTGCGCGGTCGGCGGAGGATTTCTGCTGGTGCAGGAAAAGCGGGAACATGAGCAGACGGATGAGCAGCGTGAACAGCAGGATCGTCAGAAAATAGCTGCCGATCCAGCTGTACATCACCGACATCAGCCAGCCGAGCGGCTTTGCGAAAATGCTGAATATACCCATTTTTTGCCTCCTTTTTTTCGAGGATCGGACGGTGGGGTCTCCGGAGATAAGAGACGGGAGGAGGTGTCCGATCAGGAATGTTTTTGTTTTTTCTCCGGAACGGGATCATACCCGCCCTTACAAAACGGATTGCAGCGCAAAATGCGCCACAGCGCCAGCGCGCCGCCGCGCAAAGCCCCGAAGCGTTCGATCGCCTCGACGGCATAGGCGGAGCAGGTCGGCACAAAGCGGCACGACGGAGGATGCTTCGGCGAGATCGCCCGCTGATAAAACCGCACCGCCGCAATCAGCAGCCGCTTCATGACGCCAAAACGCCGAGACGGCGCAGCGCGGTTTCCATCGTTTTTTCAAGCTCCGTGCTTTTTACAAATGCGGTCTTTGTCCGTGCGACAAACACCAGATCATACCCCGCCTTGACGCGCGGGGCAAGCTCCCGGTATGCCGCGCGTATGACCCGCCGACAGCGGGAGCGCCGGTGTGCTTTTCCGACCTTTTTTCCGGTGGTGATACCGGTGCGGGTGTAGGGAAGGCGGTTCTTGCGCGCAAAAACGATGAGCGACGGCTGCACAAACGATGCGCCGTGATAATAAAGCGTGCGAAAATCCTTGTTTTCCCGCAGCACCGTTTCCTTCACGCAAAGCCCTCCTTGTGCAAAAAAAGACCACTTTAAAAGTGGCCTTTTGCTGTGACAGTCTCAGTAGCTGAGCTGCTTTCTGCCTCTTGCTCTTCTGCGGGCAAGCACCTTGCGGCCGTTCGCAGTAGACATTCTTTTGCGGAATCCGTGTTCCATTTTGCGATGCCGTTTCTTCGGCTGATAGGTACGAAGCATGTTTCGTCCTCCTTTCGAGATCCGTCTGAACACCGCGAAAAAAGCGGCGACAATCACCTAAACCTTGCAAAGACTTATTATATACTAACCCACGCATAAAAGTCAAGGTTTTTTCTTTCCGTTTTTTTCTCTTTTCCCCGAAAATTTGTGGAAAAGTGTTTGAAATTTTCCGTTTTTTATGGTATGATAGTAGTATAGACGATTATGCCTTACGGGTAAATGAGGAGTTTTTTTACGATGGAATCCATAAAGGAAGTTTGGGAGGGCGTTGAGCGCTATCTGCGGACGGTCGACGGGATGCCGCAGGTGGTTTTCGATGTGTGGATCGCGGGCATCGAGCCTTATGCCATCAAGGACGGCGAGATGGTGGTCTATGTCAACACGAACTATCAGCGCCGCATTATTTTGGAGAATTACGCGGAGCGCATCATGACCGCTTTCCGCCATGTACTGGGCGTGCCGCTCGGACTCAAGATCATTGCAAGAGAAGTCCCCGCCGGCGAAACGCAGCCGGAGGTTGCCGCCGCGCCGGAGACGGCGGTGAGCTTTGAGGAAAACTTCACCTTTGACAACTTCATTGTCGGCTCGTCCAACAAGTTTGCCTATGCCGCGTCGCAGGCGGTGGCGACAAAGCCCGCCGTGCAGTATAACCCGCTGTTTATCTACGGCGGCTCGGGACTCGGCAAAACGCATCTTCTCTATGCCATCTGCAACGAGATCCGCAAGAATAACCCCTCCGCAAAAATTCTGTACACCAAGGCGGAGACCATGACCAACGAGATCATCGAGGCGATGAAGAACGGCACGAATGTCGAATTTCGTTCGAAATATCGGCAGGTCGATGTGCTTTTGGTGGACGACATACAGTTTCTTTCCGGCAAGGAGCGCACGCAGGAGGAATTTTTCCACACCTTCGATTTTCTACATTCCAACAATAAACAGATCATCTTAACCTCCGACCGTCCGCCGAAGGAAATCGCAACGCTCGAGGACAGATTGCGCAACCGTTTTGAGATGGGCCTCATGGCGGACATTCAGCCGCCGGATCTTGAGACCCGTATCGCCATCATTCGCCGCAAGGCGGAGTCGCTCGACATTCCGATCTCCGACGACATCGCCGAGTACATCGCCGGACAGCTCAAAAGCAATGTGCGGCAGCTTGAAGGTGTCGTCAAGAACATGCGGGCGCAGTATATGCTCAAGGGCGAAAAGCTGTCGGTGCTCACCGCACAGAATGCCATTCGAGACATCCGCAATGACAATCAGCCGGTGACGGTGACGGTCGATCGGATCATTTCCGAGGTCGCGCGCAGCATGATGGTGAAGCCCGAGGACATCCGTTCGCAAAAGCGCAGCGCCCCCATTTCGCAGGCGCGGCAGGTGGCGGAATATGTCATGCGCAATGTCACGGGACTGCCCATGCAGTCCATCGGCGACGAGTTCGGCGCCAGGGATCATTCCACCATCGTCTATGCTCTCCGCAAGGTGGAGGAGCGCATGGAGAAGGACTCCGTTTTCAAGAATACCGTCAACGACATCATCAAAAACATCAGCGAAAACTGACCGTGTGTGCATCCCGAGACCTTCGGGATGCCGCATATATATTATAATACCTTTATTATATAGCGCATTTTCGCCGAAAATCTTTCCCCTTTTCCACAATTGTCGGTGCGCCGCGAACCCAAAATTGCCTTTCACCGGCTTTTCCCTAAGTTTTAAGCACGGTTTTCCCCGCCTATCCACAAGGAAACCGGAAAAATCCGCCTGTTTTCCTTCAAAAGTTTTCACAGGCTTTCC
>SFCS01000022.1 GCA_004558485.1 Ruminococcus sp.
GGTGTCGCCACCACCAATAACCTCCATGCCGCACGGATGCTCACGAACAGCTATGTGCTCATTTTGCAGGATCCCGAGACGCTGCAAAAAATGGCAAAGCGCATGACAGTGTCGGCGTCGGTGCTCGACATTTATAACGCGCTCAAGATCAATACCGCGGAGGACACCGCCATCATCAATGTCTCCGCAACCACGAACGATGCCATTTTGTCGCAGGCGATCTGTCAGGCGCTGTGTGATGTGGCGCCGGAAATGCTCAGTAGCATTGTCGGCGCGGGCGCGGTGCGCACGCTCGGCACGGTGCCGGCGGCGGTCAAGACCGGTCCGAACGCCTTGAAAAACGGGCTGCTCGGCGGTGTTGCCGGACTGCTGTTGGCGGCGGCTGTCGTTTTTGTCATCTATCTCTGCGACACGACGGTCAAGAGTAAGGAAGAATTGCAACGCATGACGGATCTGCCCATTCTCGGCGAAATTCCGTCCTTGAAGTGAGAAACGGAGGGATCACTTTGTCGGGAAACGAAATCGGAGCGATAAGCGCCTCTGTCAAAAAGGTGAGCCGTCCGTTTCAGATCGTGGAGGCATATAAGTCACTGCGCACCAATCTGCTTTTCTCGTTGGCGCCGGCGGCGCACAAGTCGGCCATTCTGTGCAGTCCGGAGCCGCACGCCGGAAAATCCACGACGGCGGTAAATCTCGCCATCGTGCTGGCACAGACCAATTTCAAGGTGCTGCTCATCGACGCGGATATGCGCAAGCCCGCCTTGAAACGCATTTTCCGCGTCAGTGCGTCCGAGGGCCTTTCCCGCCTGCTTTGCGGGATGACGACCTTTGAGGAGGCGGTGTCCCGCAATGTTGCGCCGGGGCTGGACTTTTTGTCCAGCGGTCCGATCCCGCCCAATCCGCAGGAGCTGCTCGGCTCGGAGCAGATGCGCAAGCTCCTTAAGAAGGCGGAAAAGGAATATGACTATATCCTCATCGACACGCCGCCGGTCAATGTGGTGGCGGATGCGCTGATGCTGCTGCCGGAGGTGGGCGGGATGCTCATGCTGGTGCGGCAAAATTCCACGACGAGAGACGACCTGCAGGCGGCGCTCGACGCGGTGCAGCGCGTGGACGGACACATTTTGGGGCTGCTCATGACCGATGTGCGGAATAAAAATGTGCGCGGCGGCGCATATTATAAATCCAGCGACTATGTGTACGGCAAATGAAATTACGGAAAAATTGCGGCGTCGCCGCGGCTTAGGCTGCCAAAAATTCCGCAGGACGCAAAAGCGCATCTGCGTAAAAAAGGCGTTTGCAAGAATATCAGAAGGCGAAAGGGAGTGTTTCTTTGAAACACGCGCTTTTGCTGTCGGCGTCAACCGCTCCCTGCCGTATAGTATATACGCCGACGGGAGCGGTTTCCTTGCTCCTGCGGTTTTTAGACAGCCTCACAGTGTGCCCAAAAGCAGGCTTTTAGGCACACTGCATTGCGGCAATGCCGCAATTTTTCTTTTTTTAGGAGACAGCCATGATCTTAGAGAGAATTTCCGTCGCCGACGGGGCGGAGCTTTTGACCATCCGCGATGCGCGGTTTCACACGGCGCGCCTGAGCGTGACGCTTTTTTTGCCGCTTTCCCCCGAGACGGCGACCGAAAACGCGATCGTGCCGGAGCTTTTGAGCCATGCCGGCAAAGCCTATCCCGACATGACGGCGCTGTCCCGCCGCCTCTGCGCGCTGTACGGCGCGGAGCTTTCGAGCAGCGTAGCGTCGGTGGGCGACTGTCAGATGCTGACGCTCACCGTGTCCTGCATCGACAACCGCTTTGCGCTCGGCGGGGAGGATACGGTCGGTGCATGCGGTGAGCTGCTTGCCGATCTGCTCCTTTGCCCGCACCTTGCTGCCGACGGACTTTTTGATGAAACGGTTTTTTTGCAGGAAAAGCGCTGCCTTTGCGAGCGTATTGCCGCCGAGGTGAACGACAAAAGCGTGTATGCCCGCCACCGTCTGGAGGCGCTGCTTTGCGACGGGAACGGCTTCGGCGTGCCCTTTTTCGGCGACGGAAAACGGGCGGCGGCGCTGACAAGAGAGGCGGCGACCAATGCATGGCGCAGGGCGCTGCGCGAGGCGCACATCCAGTTTTTCTATACCGCTGCGGATGACGGCGCTGCCGTCGCAGCGCTGCTGAAAAAGCGGTTTGCCGATATAAAACGGCAGCCGTGTACGCTTTTGACCGTGCCGCTTGCGGTGGACACCGTGCGGCGGGGCGAGGAACACATGGCGGTCGGACAGGCAAATCTCACGATGGGCTTTTCCATCGACGCGCATGAGCCGGACAAGGCGCGTATCGCCGCAGCAAGACTGACGGCGACGCTGTTCGGCGGGTGTGAGCACAGTCTGCTTTTTCGTCATGTGCGGGAGGAAATGAGCCTTTGCTATTATTGCTCCGCCGCCTTCAACCGCGTGAAGGGTATGATCACCGTGCGCAGCGGCGTGGATGCCGCCGATGCCGGGCGTGTGGAAAAGGAAATCCTGCGGCAGCTTGCCCGCATGCAGGCGGGGGAGTTCTCCGACGACACGCTCGCTGCTGCCCGCCGTCGGCTTATCGGTTCACTGAGAGAAAATGAGGATCTGCAAGCGAGCCTTTTCTCGTGGTATCGCGCGCAGGCACTGTATCCGCCGTTTGTCACGCCCGCCGAGGCGATTCGTGACATCGAAAGGGTGACGAGAGAACAGGTGATCGACATGGCGAACACCGTGCGCCTTTGCGGCGTTTTCACGCTGTTACCGGAGGAAGTATAAATGAAGTTTGAGACTTTCGAGATCCCCTATACGGGGGAGAGGGTTCTTTGCGGCGTGCATGAAAGCGGGCTGCCGATCTGTATTTTGCGCAAGGAGGGCTATCGCTCCGCCTATGCCACCGTTGCCGTGCGCTACGGCTCGGTGGACAACGCCTTTTTCGTTGACGGCAGGCTGCGCACCGTGCCGGCGGGTATCGCGCACTATTTGGAGCACAAGCTGTTTGAGAGCGAGGACGGCGATGCGTTTTTGCAATATGCGAAAACGGGCGCGAACGCCAACGCCTATACGAGCTTTCAGCAGACGGCCTATCTCTTTTCCTGCACGGAAAACTTTGAGAGATCGCTCGAAATTCTGCTGCACCTGGTGCAGGATCCGTATTTCACAGAGGAAAATGTGGAAAAGGAGCGCGGCATCATCGGGCAGGAGATCCGGATGTGTGAGGACGACCCCGACCGTCTTGCGATGTTCAACGCGCTCGAAATGCTGTATGCGGCGCACCCCGTGCGTATCGACATTGCGGGCACACAGGCATCCATCGCCAAGATCACGCCGCAGCTTTTGTATGATTGCTATTCCGCTTTTTACAATCTGCGCAACATGGTGCTGACGGTGTGCGGCGATGTCGACGAGAAAACGGTGACGGCGGTGGCGGATCGCATGCTGAAGACCGCGCCGCCGCTTGCCATCGAACGCAGACTGCCGCAGGAGCCGACGACCGTTTCGGAGCATCGACGGGTGGCACACATGGAGGTCGCCGCCCCCGTCTTTCACATCGGCTTCAAGGAGCCGGTCACGGGCGACGGCGTGCACACGGGACGGGAACTGATGGCGGCGCAGGTGCTTTTGGAGCTGCTTTGCGGGCACGCATCGCCGCTGTATGCCGACCTGATGGCGAAGGGGCTCATAAACGAGACCTTCGGCAGCGGCTATTTCGAGGGCGCAGGGTTCGGCGCATTTCTGTTTTCCGGCGAGTCGCGGGACGCGGACGCCGTTGCGGCGGCGCTTGTCGCCGAGATCGAACGCATGCGGCGGGACGGCATCGACGGGGAGCGGTTTGAAGAAGAAAAGCGCGCGCTTTTCGGGCAGCTCATCACGGGGCTCAACAGCGTCGAGAGCTGCGCCGACTGGATGGCGGACGACTGCTTCTACGGAAGAAAACCGTTTGCACTCATTGACAGCGCCGCCAAGCTTGATGTACAATCGGTGTATACGGTGCTGCATAAAAAGCTGTGCACCGAGAACATGGCAGTGTCGCTGGTGCTGCCGAAGGGAGAGTGATTTTTTTGGAAACGATCGAATTTCCGAAGCTCGGATGGGTGTTTCACATCGACCCTGTTTTGGCGGAGTTTTCGGTTTTCGGACTGCATTTTTCCATCCGCTGGTATGGTGTGATGATCGCGCTCGGCTTTTTGCTCGCCGTTTTGTATGCGGTGAAATTTGCGCCGCGGTTCGGCGTGCAGTTGGATCCGATGATCGATGTGGTGCTGGTGAGCGCCGTTTTTTCGGTGCTGTCCGCGCGCATCTACTACATCCTGTTTTATGACGGCATGGCGACCTTCTGGAAGGAGCCGCTGAAAGTTTTTCGTGTTTGGGACGGCGGTCTTGCCATATACGGCGCACTTATCGGCGCGTTTGTGACCGGCATCTGGATGTGCCGCGTGCGCAAGGTGAGCACGCTCGCGATGTTCGACCTTGCGTCCGTCGGCTTTCTCATCGGACAGAGCCTCGGTCGCTGGGGAAACTTTTTCAACCAGGAGGCGTTCGGCGGCAACACGACGCTGCCCTGGGGCATGACCGGCTCCATTATCCGCGCAGGCACGAACGGCAGCGGGTATGACACCTCCCTGCCGGTGCACCCGACCTTTTTCTATGAGTCGCTGTGGTGCCTGATCGGCATCGTGCTGCTGCACCTGCTGTCAAAAAAGAAATACACCTTCAAAGGGCAGATCTTCTGCGCCTATCTTGTGTGGTACGGGCTGGGGCGCGTGTGGATCGAGGGACTGCGCACCGACAGCCTGATGCTCGGACAGGTGCGCGTGTCGCAGCTTTTGGCGGCGGTGTGCGTGCTGGCGGGCGGCGTCGCCTATGTCCTTTTGCGCAATCGGCACAACGCGCTGCCGAGGGATCTGTTTGCCGAAGAGGAACAGACGGCAGAAGAGACGGCAGAGACAAAAGCAGAGGGGACGGAAACGGAGGAGACGGAAAATGGCGATCCTTCTTGACGGAAAGGCGACGGCTGCCGCCCTGCGGCAGGAGATCGCAGAGGAAGTGAAAGGAAGCGGCATGACGCCGGGGCTGGCGGTCATCTTGGTCGGCGACGACCCCGCCTCCCGCATCTATGTGAACAACAAGAAAAAGGCGTGCGCCGCCGTCGGGTTTTATTCCGAGGAGATCACTCTCCCCGCCGATGTGTCGCAGGAAACGCTCATCGACACGGTGAAGGCGCTCAACAAAAGGGAGGATATCGACGGCATTTTGTGCCAGCTGCCGCTTCCCTCCCATCTGTCCGACCGCGCGGTCATCGCCGCCATCGACCCGAAAAAGGATGTCGATGCGTTCCACGCGGTCAACGCGGGCAACCTCCTGCGCGGCACGCCGTCAATTCTGCCCTGCACCCCTGCGGGCATCATGGAGCTTCTCTTCCGCTATCACATCGACATCGACGGCAAGCGCTGCGTCGTGGTGGGCAGGAGCAACATCGTCGGCAAGCCGATGGCGCTGCTGCTGCTGCAAAAAAACGGCACCGTCACCGTCTGTCATTCCCACACCCGCGACCTTGCCGCGATCACCCGCACGGCGGACATTCTTGTCGCCGCCGTCGGCGTGCCGCACTTCATCACGGCAGACATGGTGAAGGCGGGGGCGGTGGTGATCGATGTCGGCATGAACCGCGACGAAAACGGCAAGCTCTGCGGCGATGTGGATTTTGCCGCCGTCGAACCGCAAGTGTCGGCGATCACGCCTGTGCCCGGCGGCGTCGGCCCGATGACGATCGCCATGCTGCTGAAAAACACGCTGACCGCCTACAAGAACAGATAAACGCCAAAAGCGCCCTGCAATCCATGATTGCAGGGCGCTTTTTTGTATAATCGCACTGGTTTTATACTGCGTGTAAACTTATTTCCGCATGAATTTCTCATATGCCGCGCGCAGCTCCTTGGCGGTATCCTCGGGGCAGGTGGGGTTGCAGTGCGCCCAGGCGCCGGTCTCGCTGGAGGCGTTATACTTGATCTTCGTCGCGGAGCGCATCGGCGGATAGAACGCGATGTGCCAGTGGAAGATGTCGCCATAGTCCTTTTCGCCGTTGACGGGCTCGTTGTACATGCACATCATGTACGGGAACTTATAGTCGAAAAGGCTGTCGAGCATGCCCGCCGTGCAGCGCAGCGTCTCGGCAAGCGCGTCGCGCTCGGCGTCGGTAAACTGCGTGATATTGGATTTGTGGCTGTTGCTCATGATGTACACGCCATAGGGGTATTCCGTGAAGAAGGGGAGGAACACGGTGAAATACTCATTGCGGAAAATGACGCGCTCGCCGCATTTCACCTCATGCTCCAGAAGATCGCAGAAAAGGCACTTGCCCTTTTCCGTCATGTGCTTTTCGGCGTTTTCGACCTCAAGCTCCAGCTTTTTGGGCAGGAAGGGATAGCCATAGATCTGACCGTGCGGGTGGGGCATGGTGACGCCGACCACATCGCCGCGGTTCTCGAAAATGAACACATATTTGATCTTTTCGTCCGCCGACAGCACCTCAAAGCGCTGTGCCCACAGATCCACCAGCTTGCGGATGTGCGGGGTGGGCAGCTCGGGCAGCGTCACCGTGTGCTCGGGGGAATAGAGGATGACCTCACATTTGCCGTAGCAGGGCGCGGTCTCGAAAAAGTCGTCCGCCACTGCGTCGGGCGCGGGCGGGTTCTGCGACAGAGCAGGGAAATCGTTGTCATATTCATAGACATCGAAATGCTCCGGCACTTTCCCCGAGCCGGGACAAAACGGACAATAGTCCTTCGGCATCTGCGGACGGTTCTGCCGATGGGAGGCGATCATGATCCAGTCATTTGTGAGCGGATGCTTGCGAAGTTCAGCCATTCTGAGGACTCCTTTCAGATCTTGTCAACGCACACGCCGCCGAACGGACGGATGTGCAGGATATGGCAGCTGCCCGCGCCGAAAACGGACTCGACCGTTTCGCGGAAGGCGGGAACGAGGGCGGTGGGGACGAAGTTCTGTGTCGTGCCCCCGAAGCCGCCGCCGTGGACGCGCCAGGCGCCCTTGCCGTCGAGTATATGCTGTGCCAGCGCGAGCGCGAGCGACATGCCCTGATCCTCCACGGCACAGGCGGCATAGACATTTTGCAGATATTCAAACGAGGAATTGCCCGAGGCGATGATGAGCTTTTTGAAGGCCTCGAAGTCGCCCGCCTTCAGCGCTGCGACCTCATCCAAAACGCGCTCGTTTTCCGCAAAGAAGTGCAGCGCGCGCAAAACGGCGCGGTCGCCCA
Organism: Ruminococcus sp.; assembly: GCA_004558485.1. GTDB lineage: Bacteria > Bacillota > Clostridia > Oscillospirales > Acutalibacteraceae > URNF01. The sequence goes on from SFCS01000022.1 coordinate 7,287, forward strand.
GCTTTTCGCGCAGCGTGGGGATGTTTTTGAGCACCGCCTCATAGCTTGTCTCCCGCAGCTGCGAGACGCCCATGGCGTTTGCCACAGCGTGCATCTCGTCGGGCACGGCGGCATATTCATGTGTCAGGTCGGCGTGGTTGCCGCCGACATCCACGATGCACAGCGCATAGCCGGTCGCGGCAAAGTCAAAATCGAGCTTTTTGATGACCGGTTTTTCGGTGTCGGCAAAGTCGATGGTGACGATGCTGCCGACGGAGGAGGTCATCTGATCGAGCAGGCCACTCGGCTTGCCGAAATAGACATTTTCGGCATACTGGGCAATTTTGGCGATGTCCTCGGCGGACACGCTGCCGTTGTTGCACAGGTGATTGAGGATGACGCCGATGAGCACCTCAAATGCCGCCGAGGAGGAAAGCCCCGAGCCCTTGAGCACATCGGAGGTCGTGTAGGCGTCAAAGCCGCAAACGGAAAGACCGAGCGCCGCAAAGCGCGCGGCGATGCCGCGGATGAGGGAGGCAGAGTGGTTCTGCTCCGCCGCGACGGGCTGCAGCTCATCGAGGAGCACGGTGTCCATCGGATAGCCCTTCGATTGCACGCGGATGCGCGCCGCATCGGACGCGGCGACAACGGCGATGACATCGAGGTTGACGCTGCCCGCCAGCACGCGGCCGTGGTTGTGGTCGGTGTGATTGCCGCCGATCTCGGTGCGCCCCGGCGCGGAGCAGAGCATGAGTTCCCCGGCGGGCTCGCCGAAGGTCTCGACAAAGCCGCGCACGGCATCGGCATACCGCGCCCGCTGCACCGCGACCTGCTCCTCGCCGTAAAGGCGGGCAAAGCGCGCGTCATAGGCGCCGTCGGACAATTTTTTGAGCAAAACGGAGGAAGGAGACATAACGGTCAGTCCTTTCACAATAATAATCTATACTTATTATATAAAGGCGCTAAGAAAAAAACAAGAGCCTTTCTTGTGCTTTTGTATGGACATATGTTGCAATTTGGTATATGATAAAGGAGAGAGGTGATAGGGTTGGAAAATTTCAAGTATTCTTTCAAGGATACGCTCAAGGAGAACACCGGTCTTTCGGTGTATCGCACCGGCTATGAGAAATGCTGCCCCGATCATCAGTGGGGGCCGGGGGTGCGGGATCACTATCTCGTGCACTATGTCTCCAGCGGCGAGGGCACCTACTGCTGCGGCGGGCAGACCTATGTGCTGCACGAGGGGGATCTGTTCACGATTTTCCCCGCGCAGGTCGTGGAATACCACGCTGCGGAGAAAACGCCGTGGGAATACTATTGGGTGGGCTTTAACGGCGCGGATGCGCACCGCATGGTGTCCATGGCGGGCTTTTCGCCCGACAGCCCCGTGCAGCACGCCGCCGACCCCGCCATCCGCGAGGCGCTCCTTCGCATCTACCGCGCCAGCGGCAACACGCCGTCCGCCGATGTCGCCATGGCGGGCTATCTGCAGCTTTTTTTGGCACAGCTCATCCGCTGTAACGGCGATGCCGCAGGCTATGCCGGCAGGGGCGGGTATCTGGCGCAGGCGCTGCGGTATATCCAGCGTAACTACGGCGGCGACATCAGCGTCAGCGACATCGCCGATTTTGTCGGCGTGTCCCGCAGTCAGCTCTACCGCGCGTTTCAGACGGAGTTTCAGATGTCGCCGCACGCCTATCTGCAAAACTATCGCATCAGCGAGGCGTGCACGCTGCTGCGCCGCGGCACACTGACCGTGGCGCAGGTCGCGGGCTCGGTCGGGTTCAACGATCCCCTCTATTTTTCCCGCGTTTTCCGTCATCAAAAGGGCTGCACGCCGACGGCGTATCAAAAAAGAAAATAGTGGTTTTAAGAAAAAATGACCGCGTTTGCGGTCATTTTTTTCCTTTCGTTATACTTCGACGGTCTCGCCGGTGTAAAACGCATATAAAAGCGTTTCCTTTATCGGCAGGGACAGCGTTTCGGAGAGGGCGCGGCGATAGAGCGAAAGCTGCTCCTTGTACCGCTCGCGCAGGACGGCGGGATCGCGCACGCGGTCGGTCTTATAATCCACGATGACGAGCGCGCCGTCCTCCTCGAAAACGCAGTCGGCGATGCCCTGTATCATGATCGGCTCGTCTGCTGCCGCTGCGGGCAGCGTGTCGTCGAACGCCCTGGCGGGGAGGGGCATCGTGAAGGCATATTCCCGCCATATACGGGGAGCTTCGCATATGCGCGCAAAAAGGGCGCTTTCGAAAAAGCGCGAAAGGCGGTCAAGGTCGAGGGCCTGCCGCTGGGCAGGGGTGAGAAAATCGTCGGCAAGCAGGCGATTCGCCTCTGCCGTCACATCGGCGGCAGCCGCCGCATAGTCGGCGTATTGCATGAAGGTGTGCAGCGCCGTGCCGCGCTCGGCGGGCGTCATGCCGTCCTCCGCCAAAAAAGCGGGACGGCGGGCGGCGATATAGTCCGCCTGCGTTTGCCGATGGGCAAGTGCGGAGACGGAGAGCTTGGCGGGAACGCCGGCCAGCGCCGCGAAGGGATAGCGGTATGCCATGTGCTCTTTGAGCACCGCGACCGTCTCGGCGTTTGCGGGGGGCGGCGCCTTTGCGCCGTCGGCGGCGGGCAGCGCGGCGGGATCGACAAGGCGGCAGAAAAGCGCGCCCTCTGCCGGCAGTGTTTCGACAAGCCCTCCCGCCATATCGCGCAGCAGCACCGCGTCCGGATGCCGCAGAAAAGCGGAAAGCAGCCAGTCGCCGAACGACGGGTGTGCCATCATGCGCGGGCGATCCATCGTTTCCCCGCGCGGCAGGCAGCGCGCGAGCGTTTGCAGCCGGGCGGGGAGGTTTTTGCGCAGAAAAACGGTGATGAGCTTTTCTCTTGCGCGTGTCATGGCGACATACAAAACGCGCACCTCCTCCGCTGCGGAGGTGTATTTCACGGCGGTCATCACGCCGTTTTGCGACACGGTACGGCGCGCGGTGAGGGTGTCGCTGTCGCCGCCGGAGAGGGCGACGCCTGCGGTGCTGTGCAGCAAAAGGGAGCGGCGGGAAATGTCCTTGCCGCACTCCTTGAAAAGATGCGACAGAAACACGACGGGAAATTCCAGCCCCTTTGAGCCGTGCACGGTCAGAATGTTCACGGCGTTTTCGCCGCCTGCGGGCGTCGCGGCGGCAAGCGCGGGATTTTCCGCTTGCAGGCGGGAAAGCTGCCGCACAAAGCCGGAAAGCCCCCTGAAGCTGTTTTGTTCATAGTCGTGCGCCATCTGCAGCAGCTGCCGCAGATTGGCAACGCGGACAGCGCCGCCGACATCCGCCGCGGCGGCGGATGCGAGAGGCGTTTCGTCCAAAATGGCTGAAAGCAATGTCCCCGCCGAAACGGTCGCGGCAAGGCGACGGAAGCGGGAAAGGGTTGCCGCAAACGCCGCTGCCTTTGCGGCAAGGGCATCGTTCCCCGCCGCAGCGGTCGTCAGCGCGGTATAGAGCGCGCCGTCCGGTGTCAAAAGCCGCAGCGCGGCGACCTCGTCGGCCGAAAAGCCGCCGACCGGCGACAGGAGGGCGGTGAGCAGCGGCACATCCTGCAGGGGGTTGTCGATGACCGACAAAAGCGCGATGGCGGTGCGCACCTCATTTGTCTCAAAAAACGGCGTGGGCGCGTCGGTGGACGCGGGGATGCCGTATTGCTCCAAAACGGCGGCATAGGTCGCGGCGTGGTCGGTGCGGCTGCGCAAAAGGATGCAGATGTCCCCGAAACGCAGCGGGCGCAGGCTGCCGTTTTCGGCCGTCTTTTGCGTTTGCATCAGCTCGCCGATGCGCATGGCGATGAGCCGTGCCTCCAGCTCGGCTGCTTTCATCTCCTTGTCCGCAAAGGGATTGTCCATCAGCAGCACCTCAGCGGTGCAGTCCGACGGGGGATAGGTCGCCCTCGGGATGAGCGCCTCGCCGTTCTTATAGTCGATGCCGCAGAAGGGGGCGGTCATGAGCTGGGAAAACACGAAATTCACCGTGTCGGTGACGGCCTTACGGCTGCGGAAATTTTCGCCGAGGGTGATGACGGCGGGATAGTGCACACCGTCAAACGGCGAAAACGCCGCCTTTTTCTGCATGAAAATTTCGGGCATCGCCTGCCGAAAGCCGTAGATACTCTGCTTGACATCCCCCACCATGAACAGCGGCGTGCTGCCGTCGGCGGACAGGGCGGCAAAAAGCGTATCCTGTACATGGTTCGTGTCCTGATATTCGTCGACGAGAATTTCGTCAAAGCGCGCGCCGAGCTCCTTAGCAAGCGGGGTCGGCACGCCGTTTTCGTCGCACAAAAGGCGCAGGGAAAGGTGCTCGAGATCGGAAAAATCCACCGCGCCGTCCGCTGCTTTTTTCGCGGTGTAGCTGTTGTCGAACGCCTCGACGAGCGTGCAGAAGGCGGCGAGCCGCGGCAGCGACGCCGCGATATCCGCTCTTGCTGCCGCCTCGCTCTCGCCGAAAAGCGGCAAGAGCTTTTCGCGGATGTCTCCGCGCACCGTTTTGTATACCGCCTTGACCGCCGCGGCACAGTCGGCATCAAGCCCCTTTGCCGCGGGCAGGCTCTCCGGCACGGCGGCGCCAAGCAGGTAGATACAGCGATCCCAGTCGTTGTCCGTATCGGACAGCGCGAGGGAGCACTGCTCCAAAAGGCGCACATCGGTCATCAGACGGTCAAAATATCCCGCCGCCTCCGGCAGCGGCGCAAACGGCGCAGCGACCGTCTCGATCTGCTCCGCCAAAAAACCGATCTGCTCTGCGGCATAGCGGCGCAGGATTTTTCCCCACGGCGTGTCGGACAGCGGCATGTCGTCGGGCAGCGCGCCGCAGCCTTGCCGCAGCCAGGTGAGCGGGAACGCCTCGGCGCTGATAAAGGCATAGGCGGAGAGCACAGCTTCCTTGATGCCGCTGTCGTCCCGCCTGCCGTTCAGAAGATCGCAAAGCTCCAGAAAATGCGGGTCGCGGGCGGCATAAAACCGTTCGAGCGTTTCCTCGAGCGCCTCATTTTTCATGAGTCCTCCCGCCGTGTCCTCCAACACGCGAAAGCGCGGTGACAGCCCCAAAAGATCGAAATGCTCCCGCAAAAGGGCGGCACAAAAGCCGTCGATCGTGGTGATCATGGCGCAGGGGAGCAACAGCTGCTGCCGCAAAAGGTGCGCGTTGTCGGGGTCGGCGGCGACGGCGGCGGAGAGGCCTGCCGAGAGCCGCTGCTTCATTTCGGCGGCAGCCGCCTTGGTGAAGGTGACGATGAGCAGACGGTCGATGTCGCCGCCTGTCGTGATGCGGCGCAAAACGCGCTCGACGAGAACGGAGGTCTTCCCCGAGCCTGCAGCGGCGGAAACGAGCAGTGTGCCGCCGGTCGCCTCGATACAGTGCTTTTGTGCCTCAGTCCATTTTTTTGCCATCGGTCTCCTCCTCCCGCAGCGCCGTAAGCACGGCGTCGTCCTTTTTGTTCACGACATACACGGCGTCGCCGCCCTCCTCCCGCCCGCAGGCGGCGCGAAAATCGCAATAGCTGCAGGGCAGCTTTTTTTCTTCTCCCGTCGGCACGGCGGCGATGTCGCCCTTTTGCAGCGTCTCTGCCATCTGCAAAAGCAGCCGGTTGCAAAGGTCGCGCACGGCGGCAAAATCGGCGCGCAGCAGCATATTCTTGCCGGCTTTCACCGCGCCGTCCTTGAGCGCGGCGGCGATGAACACGCCCCTGCCGCCCGCGTCCATCGCGTCGATGACATCCGCATCCGCCAGCACCGGCCCGTTCATGCGCAGCATTTTGAGACGGCTCTCGTCGGGCGGTGCGCTGCCGTTTTTGAGGGTGATGTCCTTGGCGGGCAGATAGAGAGCACCCGCGGGTACGGCGTGACTGCACAGTGCGAAAAGATACAAAAGCAGCTGCATATTCAGCCCATAGGGGATGTCGGAAAGACGAAATTCCTTTGTCCCCGTCTTGTAGTCGATGACGCGCAGAAATTCCGTGTCGCCGCGGCGGTAGACATCGACGCGGTCGATCTTGCCGACAAGGGTGATGCTGCCGCCGTTTGCAAGCGGCAGCGTGGGGGCGGGGAGCTTTTCCGTCCCTATCTGCAATTCATAGGCGACGGGGGAGAAGCGGCTTTGCGCCAGCTCGGCGGCGGAAAACCACAAAAGGGAAACGCAGGTGCGCTCAATGAGCGACAAAAGATAGGCAAAGCGCGCGGGCTTGTCCGCAAGCCCGCCCATCTCGCGTTCGATGTAGGCAAAAAGGGTGTTGTGCACCGTGCCGCGCAGCGCGGCAAGATCGGGGGCGGCGCCGCTTGCGGCATAGCGCGGCAGCAGTGTTTCAAGCAGATGGTGCGTCAGTGTGCCGAACAGCGATGCATCCACATCGGCGATGCGGCGCGTTTTGAGGTGCAGCCCGTATTGGCAGAAGTATTTGAAGCGGCAGTGATAAAAGGCGTCCGCCTGACTGGCGGAAAGGCGCAGATCGCTGCCGAACAGCGCCGTCGCGCACGCGGGAGAGAGGGCGGCGGGCGCTTTTTCCGTCACGCGCCGCAGCCCGTCGGCAAACGCCGCATAGTCCGCGCGGTCGGACAGTGCCGCCGCCAGCGTTGCGCGCAGCGGCGTTTCCTCCCGCCAAACAGCGGCAAGGCGGTCAAATCCCTCGGCGGGGGACTCAATGTCGCTGCCGTCGGGGGATGCGATGCTGCCGACGGCGTGGTGCGGCAGGATGGTGTCGATGGTGTCGATGATAGCGGACGGCGCACCGCTGGTCAGATAGGATGCAAAGAGAAAACGGCGGGGCGCAGCCAGCGTGAGATAGGCAAAAAGGCGCTCCTCCTTCACCTTTTGCAGGCGGTTGCCGGAAAGGCGCACGCCGCTTTTGGCGAGCACTTCGCGGTCGCAGTCGCCGATCAGCGGGCTTTCGGCGGGTGCAGCGGGGAAAACGCCCTCGTTTGCGCCGAGGATCAGCACCGCTGCGGGCGAGGACAGGCGCACATGATCGGCGCTGCCGATCTGCACGGCGTCGGGGCTTTGCGGCAGTGCGGGCACGCGCAGCAGCCCCACCGCGAGATGGAACAGCGCCTCATAGCGGCGGCAGGGCAGATGCTCCGCCCCGAAGATCACCGCAAATTCGTCGAGCAGCCCCATCATCTCGTCCCAGATGCGGGCGGTCATGTCCGCCGCAGCGGGCGCACCGTCCGCCGAAAGCGCGGCGAAAAGGCGGCGTACACCCTTTGCTGCATCGACGGCGACGAGGTAGGCATAGAGCGCACCCGCAAAGGTCTTGCCGTCGGTCCTGTCGCGCAGCGCGGCGCGCAGGTCGGCAAGCGGGGAAATGAGCCGCACCCGCAGTGCTTCGAGCTTTTCGAGACCTGCGCGGTCAAAGCGGCGCTTTTCGGAAAGCCCGTTCGGGTCGGCGGTGAATGGCTTTTCCCACCGCGCGCCGTCGATGCGCCAGGTGTAGGTGTAGTTTTCGAGCAGCGCCGTCTCGGTCTCGTCGAAGGGGAGGATGCCGGTTTTGAGCATCCGCAGTAAAATTTCGGTGGAGAAACCGGCGGCGGCAATGTGCAGTGCCGCCGTCATCAGCGTCGGCAGCGGCAGCGTGTAGATGTCGGCGGCAGTGTCCATATAAAACGGCACGCCCGCGCGGCGCATGGCGGCATCGAGGATGCCGTCATAGGCGGGAAGATCGCGCACCACCACCGCGATGTCCCGCGCCCGCAAGCCCTCCGCACGCATGAGACGGCGCACGGTGCGGGCACAGACGGTACATTCCGTGAAAATGTCGGGGCAGGGGGTGACGGTGACTTCCTTTGCGTCGCCGTCAAAGACTGTCGGTGTCGGCGCGAAAGCGCCGTGCTCCAGCGCCTGCAGCGCGGGGGTGAGCGACCGTCGGTTTTCGGCAAGCACGACGGGGGGCAGCACGGGGACGCCCGCCTCCTCCGCCAGAGCGCGCAGCCCGCGCATCACATCGTCTACGGGGGCAAAAAGCGGGGCGTTCCCGTCGGGGTCGATGCAGAGCGTGACGGTGAGAGCGGAGCGTTGCATAAGACAGGAAAGGATGGCAAGCTCGGGCGCCGTGAATCCCTTGAATCCGTCCGCAAAGATCGGCGCGCCGTCATAAATGTCCACAGAGGGCAGGCGATCCGCCGCCATTTGCAGCCGCCCCGCGGCGTCGATGCCGCCGACGGCGAGCAGCCCGTCATAGATGTCAAAAAGGGCGGCAAGGTCGGAAAGTCTTTCGCGCAGCTTGCCCTTTTCCAAATCCTTTGCAGCAAGGGACAGCAGACGCGGCGACACGCCGCACTGCCGACATTCGGCAAAAAACGCGCCCGCCGCCTGCAAATAGGCGGTGTCGTTCGGTTGCCCCGCCGCGTCGGGAGCATTTTCGGGGGCAGTGTGAATTTCCAGAGCGCGGCTCAAGAGCAGCGTGCGCGTGACATCGCTCATCACCTGCTCGGCGACGCCGCCCACCTGCCGCAAAACGCGCTCGGCAAGGCGGGTGAAGCTGAGAATTTGCACGCGCGCGGCGTCCTTCATACCGAAGCGCAGCGCCGCTGCGCGCTCGGTCTCAAAGGAAAACTGCTCCGGCACGAGCAAAACGGGGCTTTTGCCGTCCTTGAGCGCCGCTGCAACGCGGGAAAACACCTCTGCCGTTTTGCCGCTGCCCGCGCGTCCCAAAATGAATTGCAGCATGTGACCGCCCCCTTTTTCCTATATAGTAGCATATTCCGCAGTAAAAGGAAACAATTTCGGGCATACTTTTTGAAAAGGAGGAACGGACATGGATGTTTTGAAGCTGTTCTGCACGGCGGTCGGATCGTTTGCGGTGCTGTTTATTCTCATGCGCATAAACGGCAAGCGGCAGATCTCGCAGCTGAGCGCTTTCGACTATGTCAACGGCATCACTATCGGCTCTATCGCCGCCGAGATGGCGACGGAGCTGGAGGAATTCTGGAAGCCGCTGCTGGCGATGGTGCTGTATGCGTTGCTGACCCTGCTCGTGAGCGTTCTGACCGACAAATCGCGCCGCTTTCGCTATCTTGCGGCCGGCAAACCGCAGGTGCTGCTGGAGGACGGTGTGTTTCATCGGGAGAGCTTTACGGGCGGGCACATCGACCTCGACGAATTCTTGTCCCGCAGCCGCCTTGCGGGCTATTTCAAGGTGAGCGACATCAAGCTCGCGGTGCTCGAGCCGTGCGGCGACATCTCGTTTTTGCCGTATGACCGCTGCCGTCCCGCAACGCCCGAGGATCTCGGCAAGGCGCCCGCGTCATCTGCCGTGCCGGTCGCGGTGGTGGGGGACGGAAAGATTCTTTCCGAGCGGCTTTCCTCGGCGGGAATCGGCGAGGGGACAGTGCGGGAAAAGCTCGCCGCCGAAAAAATCGACCTTTCCGATGTTTTTCTTGCCACCTGCGACGAAAACGGGGAAATGCGGATCTATCCGATGGCTTGAAAATGTCGATGAAGGATGATATAATAAAGCAAAGAAGCCCCCTTTGGGCAAGGGAGACAATATAAAAAGGCGGTGGCATCATGAAGATCATGGACATCACGAGAGAGCTTTTCGGCGCGCCGGTCTATCCCGGTGATCCGAAGCCGGAATTAGAGCCGGCAAGGCGCATCGGAGACGGCGACATCTGCAATCTGTCGGTGCTGCATGCCTGCCTGCACAACGGCACGCACCTTGATGCGCCGCGCCATTTTCTCGCCGACGGCGACGATGCGGCGCAGGTGCCGCTTGATGCCGTGATCGGCGAGTGCTCGGTCGTTTCGTGGGACGGCGTTCTGACCGGGGCGGACGCGGAGCGACTGCAGCCGTCGCTGCGCGAGCGGGTGCTGTTCAAGGGACAGGTGGAGATCACGGAAAGTGCCGCCTTCGTTTTGTCCGACTGCCAGGTGCGACTGGTCGGTGTGGAGGCGCAGACGGTGGGCAACGCCGCCGTGCACCGCCAGCTGCTCGGCGGGGATGTGTTTTTGCTCGAGGGCGTCGATCTGCACGCCGTTTCGGACGGCATATACTTCCTGTTTGCCGCACCGCTCAAGATTAAAGATGCGGACGGAACGCCCGTGCGGGCGCTGCTTTTGGAAAGAAACAAAAAAATTTGATTTTTTTGAAAAAAACACTTGCATTTTGAAAAAAGGTGTGCTATAGTACTAAATGTTCCATTCGGAACGACAGTTGGTGCTGATGGCGGTGAGGGTACACCCGTTCCCATACCGAACACGGCAGTTAAGCTCACTTGCGCTGAAGATACTCGGTCGGCAGCGACCCGGGAAAATAAGAGGGCGCCAACACACAAAAGGGCATGGTCAACAGACCGTGCTTTTTTATTTTGTCTTGACAAATTGTCGGACAAGGCATTACAATAGAATACCGAGCGGACTGAGCAGTCGCGTGCGGCAACGCATGAGGAAAGTCCGAGCTCCGCAGGGCGGGATAACGGCTAACGGCCGCCGAGGGTGACCTCAGGGAAAGTGCAACAGAGATATACCGCCGCCGCTTTTGCGGCGGTAAGGGTGGAAAGGCGAGGTAAGAGCTCACCGGCGCATCGGAGACGGTGCGGCCCTGCAAACCCTATCCGGAGCAACGCCGACTGAAGCGATACATTTGCCCGATGTGCTTCGACGGGCGGCTGGAGCTGTCTGGTAACAGGCAGTCGAGATAGATGACTGTTCACGACAGAACTCGGCTTATAGGTCCGCTCGGAAAAAGGCGTCGGTTTCGGCGCCTTTTTCTTGATTTTTAGCAGGGTGTGTGGTATACTAGAGTTAGTTTAACAGAAAGGAAGTCATCCTATGCAGATCACAAAAGAAACGCTCATCGGCGATATTCTCGATATGGACAGCACCACCGCTCCGTATTTTCTGGAGATGGGGATGCATTGCCTCGGCTGCCCCGCATCGCGCGGCGAGTCGCTCGAGCAGGCGTGTGAGGTGCACGGCGTCGATTGCGACACGCTGGTGCAGAAAATCAACGCTCATCTTGCCGGCAAGTAAACCGAAGGGAAGCGGGATGTCTTGCGACATCCCGCTTTTTTATACTTGGAGGACATATGCTGAGTAAACGCCTTGCAGCGGTTGCCGCCATGGTGCGGCAGGGCAGCCGTGTCGCCGACATCGGCACGGATCATGCCTATTTGCCGGTACATCTTGCGGAAAACGGCACAGTGCCGTCGGCAATCGCGTCGGATCTGCGCAAAGGGCCGTGTGCATCTGCGCAAAAAACCGTCGCGGCGGCGGGACTTGCCGACAAAATCGCCGTGCGGCTGGGGGACGGACTTTCGTCTGTTTCGCCCGATGAGGTTGACGACATCGTGATCGCGGGCATGGGCGGGGAGACGATTGCCGCCATTCTCGCCGCCGCACCGTGGGTGCGGGACGGTCGGCTGCGCCTTATTTTGCAGCCGATGTCGAAGCTCGAGGTGCTGCATGCGTTTCTTATGACCGGCGGCTTTGCGATCGACGAGGAGATAACGGTGCGGGACGGGCATGACTATGTGGTTCTGCGGGCGCATTTCGCCGACCTGCCGCCGATTGACGATCCGTTCCTTTTCTGGCGCGGTGCGTTCAAGGTGCCCGACGGGCGGGACTATTGGCAAAAGACGGCGGCATATCTCAAGGTGCGCGCCGCGCACGGCGAGCCGCAGCTTGCGGACATTGCCGCCCGCTTGGCGGCATTATGAAAAGGGGTGCAAACATGACAAAACGCGCGGACATCCTCGCTTTTTTGGAGAAAAAAGCCCCCGTCGGGACGGCGGAGGAATGGGATAATGTGGGACTGTTGGCGGACGCGGGCAAAGAGGAGCTGCACACGGTGTGCGTCGCGCTGGACGCGACGCCCGCGGCGATCGACTTTGCCGCAAAAAAGGGTGCGGGGCTCCTCATCACGCACCATCCCGTCATTTTTCACCCGTTAAAGTGCCTGACGGGGGACACGCCGGCGGTCACGGCGCTTAAAAAGGGTGTGTCGATTTTGTCGCTGCACACCAATCTCGACAAAGCGGCGGGCGGCGTCAACGACACGCTGGCGGCGCTTTTGGGACTCTGCGATGTTATAACGCTGCCGGACGGTATGACGCGCGTCGGCAAGCTGCCGACGCCGAGGGGGGCGGCGGATTTTGCCAAGGCTGCGGCGGCGGCACTTGCCGCGCCGGTCGCCTTTTGCGGAGAGAACACTGTCGAAACGGTCGCTGTTTGCGGCGGCGGTGCGGGAGACGGCGTTTTTTCGCTGCCGACGGGCGTCGACGCCTATGTCACCGGCGAAATGAAGCATCACGAATTTCTGGCAGCACGGGAGAGAGGGCTTTGCGCCGTTGCGGCGGGGCACTATGCGACCGAGGTGCCGGTGATCTATACACTGGAAAAATGGCTGCGGGAGGCATTTCCCGCACTGACGGTGGCGGTGTTCGCGGACACGGCGCCGTATACGGTAACAGAGGGTTAAAAACGATGGCTTTGGACGGACTGTATCTTTCCTGTCTGCGCGGAGAGATCGAAAAAGCGCTTTTGGGGCTGCGGGTGGACAAAATCTCGCAGCCCTCGCGCGAAGAGGTTTTCATGGGCTTTCACGGCAAGGAGGGCAGCCATCGGCTGTATCTTTCGGCACAGGTGAACGCCCCGCGCATCCAGCTGACGGCGCTGCGGGCGGAAAACCCGCCGCAGCCGCCGATGTTCTGCATGCTGCTGCGCAAGCATCTTGCGGGCGGCAGGCTCGTCGGCGTGCGGCAGCCGGGCGCGGAGAGAGCGCTGTATCTTGATTTTGAATGTGTGAATGAGCTCGGCGACACGGTGCAGCTGACGCTGGCGGCGGAGATGATGGGAAAATACAGCAACATCATCCTGATCGGCAGCGACGGGAGGGTGCTCGATGCGCTGCGGCGCGTCGATCTGCCCTATGCGCTGCCGCAGCCGCCCGCGGGGCGGCACGACCTCTCGAAAACGCCGCCTGCGGAAATGCTTGCCCTTTTGCAGACCGACACCCGCCCGCTGGCGGCGGCGCTGGCGGCGACGACGCAGGGCATCGCCCCCGTTCTGTGCCGCGAGCTGGCACTGCGGGCGGCGGGGGATGCGGACACGCCCTGCGACCGCCTCGATGCCGCCGCGTGGGAAAAGCTCGCGGCGGGACTTGCCCGTGTGCGGGAAATTTTTGACGACTGCACGGCGGGGCAGCCGCTTGTTTTGTATGAAAACGACCTGCCGATCGCGTTTTCGCCGCTGCCGCTTTTGCAGTACGGCATGGCGACGGGCAGGGTGTTCGACAGCTTCGGCGCGGCGCTCGACGCTTTCTATGGCGAGCGGGATGCGGCACAGCGCAAACAGCAGCGCACGGCGGCGCTCTCGCATTTGCTGCACACCGACACGGCGCGCCTCAAACGCAAGCTCGCAAAGCAGCGGCAGGAGCTGGCGGCGACACGGCAGCGCGATACCTATCGCGTGTATGCCGATCTTATCAACGCCAACATCCATGCCATCGCGCGCGGGGCGGAAAGTGCGGCGCTTGTCAACTACTATGATCCCGATTGCAAAACGGTGACGGTGCCGCTCGACCCCGCTCTGTCGGCGGCGGGAAATGCGCAGCGGTATTATAAGCTGTACCGCAAGGCGCAGACGGCGGGGCGCGTGCTCGCCGAGCAGATCGCAAAGGGCGAGGCAGAGCTTGCCTATCTCGAAACGGTCGCGGATGCACTGTCCCGCTGCGACGATGCAGCGGCGATTGCCGCGCTGCATGCGGAATTGGAGGCGGGTGGCTATGTCAAAGCGCGGCGCGGTGCAAAGCGCAAAATGCCGACGCTGGCGCCGAAGACCTTTGTGACCGACGACGGGTTCACCGTGCTGGTCGGGCGCAACAATGTGCAGAACGACCGTCTCACCAAGGAGGCACGCGGCGACGACATCTGGCTGCATACGAAGAACATCCCCGGCTCGCATGTCATCCTCGTCACAAGCGGCGAAACGCCGCCTGAGCGTTCGGTGCTGCAGGCAGCAATGCTCGCGGCGCTCCATTCGGGCGCGGCGACCTCGGGACAGGTGCCCGTGGACTTCACACAGGTGCGGCATGTGCACAAGCCTGCGGGCGCGAAGCCGGGGTTTGTCATTTTCGAAAAAAACCGCACGCTGTTTGTCACGCCGGACAGGGCGCTTGCGGAAAGATTGCAAAAAGGTGCGGAGAACTAAAAGCTCTCCGCACTTTTTATGAAATATGAAACAGGGTGCGCGCGTTCTGCGCGGTCTCTGCGGCAAGGGCATCGGCGGACACGCCGCGCACCGCCGCGATCGTTTCCAACACATAGGCGATCATCGCCGAGTTGCACCGCTCGCCGCGGTGGGGCGTCGGCGCCATATACGGCGCGTCCGTCTCGACGAGCAGGCGGTCGGCAGGGACTGCCGCCGCGGCTGCGAGCGGCTTTTTGGCGTTCTTGAAGGTGGTCGCGCCGCCAAGCCCGACATACATGCCGAGCGCCGTGACCGCGCGGAGCATTTCCACACTCCCCGAAAAGCAGTGCACCACGCCGCGCGGGCGATAGCGGGTGAGAAGCTGCAGCGTGTCGGCGTGCGCGTCGCGGTCGTGCACGATGACGGGGAGATCTTTTTCGACGGCAAAGCGCAGCTGTGCCGCGAAGACCGCAAGCTGCTTTTCCCGCGGGCAAGCGTCCTCATAGTGATAGTCAAGTCCGATCTCGCCGATCGCCACCACCTTTTTTTCGGACAAAAACGGCAAAAGCTTTTCCGGCAGCGTCGCCGCGTCCACGGTCGCCGCCGCCTCGGGATGCACGCCGACGGCAGCGTATACAAACGGATACCGCGCGGCAAGGTCAAGGCATGCGGGGATGCTTTCGAGGCTGTCCGCCGCGTTGACGACGCCGACAACGCCCTTTTCCGGCAGTGCCGACAGCACCGCATCGCGATCGGCGGCAAAGGCGGCGTCGTTATAATGTGCGTGAGAGTCAAAAATTTCCATGTTGTCCTCCGATGAAAAAACGCGCAGCCGTTTGGCTGCGCGCTGCGTTTTTAAGCAATCATTCCGAAAAGCCGGACTCCACCAGATCGACAAGCCCCTTCACAGCGGCTTCTTCGTCGGCGCCGTCGGCGATGATGCGAATGGTCGTTCCGCCCACAATGCCGAGCGACAAAACGCCGAGCAGACTCTTCGCGTTGACGCGGCGATCCTCTTTTTCCACCCAGATGGACGACTTATAGCCGTTGGCCTTCTGAATGAAGAAGGTTGCAGGACGCGCGTGGAGACCGACCTGGTTCTGCACCACTACATCTTTAACACACATAATCAGACGCCCCTTTTCTATATCGAAAGAAAAATATACCTCTCATTGCTGCCACTAGTATACCACATTTTTATGCTTCGTCAATGCGTTTTGTGTATTTTCGGGTTTGTGACCGATTTTTGACGAAACGGAAATTTGCGATTTGTTATTTTTGACATAAAAAGTGGAAAACTTTTGACACCCGAAGGGGTTTGCCTGTCGAAAAAACGCGCTGTCAGTCGACGGGGAATCCCGCCTTTTGCAGGAATGCCTTGTCTTTCTCGGTGAGCGTCGCCGTTTGCAGCATATCCGGACGCAGCCGTGCCGTGCGCAAAAGCGCCTGTTCCCGCCGCCAGCGGCGGATGTTTTCATGATGCCCCGTGGTGAGAATTTCGGGGATCTCACGTCCCTCCCACACGGCGGGGCGGGTATACTGCGGGTATTCGAGCAGTCCCGCAAAATGGCTCTCCTCGGTGTAGCACTCCGTGTCGGAAAGCACGCCCGGCACCATGCGGGCAACGCAGTCGACAAGCGTCAGCGCGGGCAGCTCGCCGCCCGTCAGCACATAGTCGCCGACGGAGATCTGCTCGTCGACGAGCGCCTCCAACACCCGTTCGTCCACGCCCTCATAGTGTCCGCACAGGATGCAGAGCTCCGGAAGCTTCGACAGCTCGACGGCGCGCTTTTGCGTCAGCGTTCTGCCCTGCGGGGACATATAGATAAAATGCGGGCGGTGCCCCAGCTCGTCGCAAACGGCGCGAAAGCAGTCGGCGATCGGCTGCGCGAACATGACCAGTCCCTTGCCGCCGCCGTAGGGGTAGTCGTCGACCTGCATCTGCCGATTTTGCGTGTAGGTGCGGATCTGATGACAGTGCGCCTCAATGGCGCCCTTTTTCTGCGCCCTGCCGATGATGCTGGTTTCGAGCACGGCGTCGCACATTTCGGGGAACAGCGTCAAAATGTCAAATCTCAAGTGTCAAACAATCCTTTCATGGGGCGGATGCGCACGCTTTGAGCGTCGATGTCCACCGCTATGACGATGGCGGGGATGGCGGGGATGAGCACCGCCGTGCCGTCCGCCTTTTGCATGTGGTAGATGTCGCCCGCGCCGTTGTTGCTGACATCGGTGATGTGCCCGTAGATTTCTCCCGTGTCTGCGTCGGAGACGGCACAGCCGATGAGGTCACAGATGAAATACCGTCCGTCAGGCAGCGGCATGTCCGCTCTGGCGGCAAAAAGGCGCTTGCCGCGCCAGGTCGCCGCCGCCTGCACGGTGTCGATGCCCGCCGCCTTCATCAGCACGATGTTTTTGTGCGGGCGGCTCTTGACCGCAAATTTTTCTTTTCCCGCCGCGTCGGCATACAGCACCGACAGCCTGCAAAAGGCGGCGGCGCTGTCGCACCACGGCTGCACCCGCATCTCACCGGCGATGCCGTGCGTTCCGACCACCTCGCCGATCTCCAAAAAAGCCGATTTTGCCATACATTTCTCCTCGCAGTGAAAAAAGGGGCGTCACGCGACACCCCTTCTTTTTTGCTCTTCAGTCGATCTCGACCGCGACCTTGACATCCTGACGGGTCGCCGCGGCGCGCATCACCGTGCGCATCGCTTTGGCAATGCGGCCCTGTTTGCCGATCACGCGGCCCATATCCTCCTGCGCAACATGCAGATGGAACACGATGGTGCCGTCCTCTGCCGGTGCGTCCTGCTCCACTGTGACAGCGTCCGGATTTTCAACCAAACCCTGCGCAATGGTCATCAAAAGCTCTTTCATTCGCGCATTATCCTTTCCGGCGTGCAGTCACAAGCAATTACTTCTCGACGCCGACCTTTTTCAGCAAAGCACGAACCGTGTCGGTCGGCTGCGCGCCGTTGGCGATCCACTGCTTTGCCTTGTCGACATCGATGTTGATTGCCGGCGGCTGGGCCAACGGATCATAGGTGCCGAGCTTTTCGATAAAGCGGCCGTCACGCGGATAGCGGGAGTCAGCCACGACTACACGATAAAACGGTGCTTTCTTCGCGCCGATGCGGCGCAAACGGATTTTTACTGCCATACTGAGAACCTCCAAAAAATTGATTACTGTGTATATATCTTCAACCGGTCATGCCGGATGAATTCAAAAACCGAAGCCCTTGCCGCCGAAACCGCCGAAGCCGCCCGGCATGCGCATGCCGCCGCGCTTGCCGCTCTTTGCCTGCTTCTTAAATTGCTTCATGAGCTGACGCATGCTGTCATATTGCTTCAAAAGGCGGTTGACATCCTCCACCTTGCAGCCGCTGCCCGCCGCGACACGCCGCTTGCGGGAGGGGTTGAACACGGAGGGCTTTTCCCGTTCCTTTGCCGTCATGCTGAGAATGATCGCCTCGACGCGCGCAAACTGCCGCGGGTCGATGTCCACATCCTTTAACTGCTTGCCGATGCCGGGGATCATGCCGAGCATACTCTTGAGATCGCCCATCTTCTGAATTTGCCGGAGCTGATCCAGCATATCGTTCAGATCAAAACGATCCTCCCGCAGCTTTTTCGCCAGCGCCTCGGCTTCCTTTTCGTCCACCTGCTGCTGCGCTTTTTCCACCAGCGAGAGCACATCGCCCATGCCGAGGATGCGGGACGCCATGCGGTCGGGGTGAAACACCTCGATGTCCTCGAGCTTTTCGCCGACACCGACAAATTTGACCGGCTTGCCGGTCACGGCACGCACCGAGAGCGCCGCGCCGCCGCGTGTGTCGCCGTCGAGCTTTGTCAGCATCACGCCGTCGATGCCGAGCGCATCGTTGAACGCGGCGGCAACATTGACGGCATCCTGGCCGGTCATCGCGTCGACGACAAGCAGGATCTCCTGCGGCTTTGTTGCGTCCTTTATGGCTTTCAGCTCATCCATGAGCTGCGTGTCGATGTGCAGACGGCCGGCGGTGTCGAGAAGGACATAGTCGTTGCCGTGATCCCTCGCGTGTGCAACGGCGTCCTTCGCAATGCGCACGGGGTCAATGGCGCCTTCCTCGAAAACGGGCACGCCTGCGCGCGCACCGACCGATTTCAGCTGGTCGATGGCGGCAGGGCGGTAGATGTCGCAGGCGACCAAAAGCGGTCGCCGCCCCTGACCCTTGAGCATTTTTGCAAGCTTGCCGGCGTGGGTGGTCTTGCCCGAGCCCTGCAGACCGCACAAAAGCACCACACAGGGCGGGTGATTGGCGGTCGCAAGACGCGCGGTCTGCCCGCCCATGAGCGCTGTCAGCTCCTCGCTCACAATCTTGATGACCATTTGCGCGGGCGTCAGGCTCTCCATCACCTTTTCGCCGACGGCGCGTTCGGTGACGCGCGCGGTGAAATCCTTGGCGACCTTAAAGCTGACATCCGCCTCGAGCAGCGCCAGGCGCACCTCGCGCATGGCATCGCGCACATCCGCCTCGGTCAGTCTGCCGCGGGAACGCAGCTTTTTGAACGAAGCAGCCAGTTTATCGGACAATCCTTCGAATGCCATGCTTTCACCCTTTCGAAATTACGCCTCGGCTATACGGTCGGCGGCAGCCGCAATCTTCGCCGCACACTCCTCAATTTCGGGGATGCGCCCGTTGCGGTCGTTCACCGCACGGAGCATGCGCGCGTTTTCCTGCACCGTCAGCAGCTCCTCCTGCATCCGACGAAACCGCGCCGCCAGCGCCAACCGCTCCTCCATTTCGAGAAGCTGCACCTCCGCACGCTTGATGGAGTCGCGCACCCCCTGCCGCGTGATGCCTTCGTTTTCCGCAATTTCCGCCAGCGACAGATCCTCATTATAATAGTAGTCTACCATGCTGCGCTGTTTCTCGGTGAGCATATCTCCGTAGAAATCCAGCAGAAAGGAAATCTCCATATTTTTGGACATGGTCGCTGCCTCCTTCAACCTGTAAAGAAAAACGCTTTACATATTATACGGCAAGCGGTGCATTTTGTCAAGTCTTTTTTCGACAGATACTATTACTATATTAACCTTATTATATAGGCGGATGATATAGGCGGCAGAAAAATGACGAAACGAACCCTCCCCGAAAAGGGCGGTGGAAGATAGTGCGAAAATAATGTGCCGCAAAAACGCGCACCCAGCCGCGTGCAAAATTGGTAATTCCCGTCCGAAATGTATATTTATGAACGAAAACAATAAATTATTCAGTATTATTTGTGCAAAGAGAGGAAGATCGCGGAAATCTTCCGTTAATTTATCGAATATCAATACAACTTGACGGCGGCTTGAAGGGCGCTTTTGGTTGGTTGCACAAAGTTTCAGGAAAAAAGGCACAGGAGCGTTTTCTCATCCAATTTTGGAAAATTCTGTCTTTTTTTGTCCCAAAAAGAGAGATGGTTTACGAAAAACGGTCACTAAAACGCCTGTTAAGGACAAAAAACGGCGTTTGAATTGTCAAGCTTGCGGTTGGGACGCGGCATGCGTAAAAAACCTTTTCCCCCACACTTTCGACGGTCGCTGTCACCGCCTTTTGAGCAAATTGCACAAGTTTCCACCGAAAAACGCGGTTTGACAAGTGGAATTTCTGCGCGTATAATGCAGAGCGTGTTCTCACCAAACGCCATCTGACCTCGTCACATGCTGTGACGCGCCGAAAGCTGTATAATTTCATACGGATCACGGCAGACTAATTTTATCCTCTGGAAAATTCGGGCAGGTTTGTTTTGAACCGCGGATGGCAGAAAGGAATTGACACATGATGATATGGAAAAAAGCGATGCAGTACGGCAGAAGGATCGTGCGCCTTTGCGGCGACCGTTTCCTCGCGCTGGCGCTGCTTGCGGCAGTGACTGCCGGAACGTTGCTCGGCATGCCGGTGACCGCCGAGGCGGACGATGAGGCTGTCGGCGCGGCGACGGTCGTGCGTTGCACCTTTAAGCTGCTGCAAAGCAATCTGGCGGCGATGGATGCCGCAACGGTACAGAAAACGGCGGTGTATGCCGGTGAGCCGAAGGTGCTCAATAATGTGTCCGTCACGGCGGACGGCAACACGGCGGTGCTGTGCCTTGAAGCAGGCGACACGGTGGCGGAAGCACTGGCGACGGCAGAGGTGACACTCGGTGCGGCGGATCGCCTGAATGTAGCCGACACGCAGTATGTCACCGACGGGCTGTCGGTAGAAGTAACACGCGTGGACTATAAGGAATACACGAAGACGCAGGCGATCGCCTTCACCACCGAGGTGAAGTATACGAACGAGCTGCGCCAGGGCGCCTCCAAGGTGAGCCGTCAGGGTGAAAAGGGCACAAAGACCATCACCTATCGCGACTGCATCGAAAACGGCGTGGTGGTCTCGACCGTCAAGGTGGGCGAGGAGGTCACCAAGCAACCGGTAGCGAAGGTAGTGCTCAAGGGCACAAAGGTAGGGAATGTCGTCTCCGAGGCGCCGTTCGCCATTGCGCTGGACGGTGCGGCACAGCCGCTGAGCTATCAGAAAAAGCTGACCGGCAAGGCGACCGCCTACACGAGTGATCGCGGCGACTCCGGCACGCGCACCTCCTGCGGTCATCGTGCACAGGTCGGCATTGTGGCGGTGGATCCGCGCGTCATCCCCTACGGCACAAAGCTGTGGATCGTTTCGGAGGACGGCAAGTGGGTATACGGCTATGCCATCGCGGGCGACACCGGCGGCGGTGTGCGCAGCGGAAAACTCTTGGTGGATCTGTATTTTGACACCTACGGTGAGTGCACGAAATTCGGCAGACGCACCATGAATGTCTATGTGATCGGCTGATACGAAACCTTGAAAACGCAGTGAAACGACGAGTTCACTGCGTTTTTTTCTTGCCATTTGGTACGGGGCGTGGTATAATAATGCGAGTAAACAAAGGGGGTCGGTGTATGGAAAATTTACGCCGCAAATTGGGCTTTATCTGCGATATGGACGGTGTCATTTATCACGGCAACCGCCTTTTGCCGGGCGTCAGGGAATTTGTCGCGTGGCTGTATGACAACGACAAGGAATTTCTGTTTTTGACCAATTCCAGCGAGCGCTCGCCGCGCGAGCTGCAGCAAAAGCTGGCGCGCATGGGGCTGGAGGTCAGCGAAAAGCATTTCTACACCAGTGCGCTTGCGACGGCAAAATTCATCAGCAGCCAGGCGCCCGGCGGCAGCGCCTATGTCATCGGCGCGCCGGGACTTGTGAACGCGCTGTATGAGGCGGGCATCACCATGAACGATGTCAATCCCGACTATGTGATCGTGGGCGAGACCTCGAACTACACCTATGAAAGCGTGCTGCACGCGGTGAAGCTGGTGCAGAACGGAGCAAAGCTCATCGGCACGAACACCGATCTGACCGGCCCGACCGAGCAGGGCATCATGCCCGCCTGCCGCGCCTGGATCGCGCCGATCGAGCTTGCGACCGGCAGATCCGCCTATTTTGTCGGCAAGCCCAATCCCCTCATGATGCGCACGGGACTCAAGCTGCTCGGCGTGCACTCGGGGGATGCCGTCATGATCGGCGACCGCATGGACACCGACATCATCGCGGGCATTGAAACGGGTCTTGACACGGTGCTGGTGCTGTCCGGCTGCACGACGCGGGCGGAGGTAGACAGCTTCCCCTATCGTCCGAAATACATTCTGGACGGTGTCGGCAATATTGTAGAATGAGGTGTGTGCGATGCTACTGTCAACGCAAACGGAATTTTTCGGCAAGGTCTATGGCGATGCTGCCGCCATCCGCATGATCAAAGCGGCGGGCTTCGACGCCTTTGACATGAGCTTTTTTGAAATGTTCGGCAACAAGGACTATCCGATGAACGGCGATAACTGGCGGGACTATGTGCGCTCGTTGCGCGCGGTCGCGGACGAATGCGGCATTGTGTGTAACCAGGCGCACGCGCCGTTTGCCTCCTCTGCCGGTGACGAGGAGGATGACAAGCGGCGCTTTGCCGCCATCGTGCGCAGCATGGAGGCGGCGGCGATGCTCGGCGCGAAGGTCATCGTTGTGCACCCGAAGCAGCATCTGCCGTACACGACCTGTAAGGATGCGCTTTTCGACATGAATGTGCAGTTCTATCGTGCCCTTCTGCCGTATTGTGAGCAGTTCGGGATCAAGGTGGCGTGCGAGAACATGTGGCAATATAACCGCGCGGCGGGGCGCATCATCGACAGCACCTGCTCCCGCCCGGAGGAGTTTTGTGCCTATCTCGACGCGGTGGACAGCCCGTTTTTGGTCGCCTGTCTTGACATCGGACACACGGCACTGACCGATGAGGAGCTGCCGTATTTTATCAGGAAGCTCGGCAGAGAGCGGCTGCAGGCGCTGCATGTGCACGACAACGATCTGCACGGCGACGACCACACGCTGCCCTTCACCCGCAGGATCGACTTTTCCGCCGCCACGGCGGCGCTTTCCGACATCGGCTATGCGGGCGACCTCACCTTTGAGGCGGACAATTTCCTGAGACCCTTTCCGCAGCCGCTGCACGCGGACGCGGCACACTTCATGTGCCGTGTCGGACGGCAGCTTATGCGTATGATACAAGAATAAAACAAAAAATCGGCTCGTGAGAGCCGATTTTTTTGTTTGGCAAATTCTACATGAGATACTTCCTGAAAAGCGGCATTTTGCGCAGCAGGCAGGTGATGCCGAAGCTTGTGGCGAACACCGCCGCCGCCAGCACCGGCACGGAAAGAGCGGGCAGAAACGCCGCCGCGGTGATGCCGAGACGCCGGAGCAGCATATTCACGAGATCGTGCACCAGATAGATGCCGAAGCAGCAGGAGGAGAGCGTCGTGATGCGTGCTGTCGCGCGCGGGGAGAAGGTGCGCTTGCCGAAATGCGCGGCAAAGAACAGATACACCGCCGTCGCCTCACAGAGGGTGTTCGGCAGCAGATAGCCGTATAGCTCGTCGTTCGGCTTGCCGGAGAAAAAGGAGATGACGCCGGCCGCTGCCGCCGTGCCGACAAAGGAGAGAATGCCGAGCAGATAGATGCCGTGCCGCACCGCCGTGCGCGGTGGGTAGCGGTAGAGGTAGCTGCCGAGCACAAAATAGCCCACAAAGCCCGTCACCATATACAGCGACATCTTCCCCGCCTGAATGTCGATGAGGTTTTTTAGCGGGGCTATGAGCAGCAGCGCATTTTGCAGGAAGGTGAAAACAAAGGCGAGGATGAGAAAATATTCCGTCAGACGCTTGTCCGCCGTTATCCTGCGCAGCAGCGGGACAACGAGATAGAACCCGAGGAGCATCAGCAGAAACCACAGGTGATAGTGCCCGAAAACGGTGCGCTTCACCGTGTCGATGACGGTCTGCAGCCCCAAGCGTTCTCCGCGCAGCAGCACGCCCAAAACGGCGTACACCGGCGACCAAAAGACGAAGGCGAGCACGATGCGGCGGATGTTTTTCGAAAACAGCTTTTTCATCGGCACATCGCGGTCGGGGTCGAGAAACAGGATGCCGGAGATCATGCAAAAGACCGGCACGCAAAACCGCATGAGGCAGTCATAGACATTGAAGATCTGCCACGCGGCGGTGTGCGGGGATGCCGTGCGCCAACCGCTGTCCTTGCCGAGAAAGTCACCGGCAAAGATGTGCAGGAACACCATGGCAAAGATCGCCGTGATGCGCAAAAGATCCAAAAAGACGATGCGTTCTCTTTTTTCTTCCATATTTTCCTCCGCAAAAAAGGGAGCGCAGGCGCTCCCTTTTTCAGGCTGTTTTTTAGAATGCGATGCTGCCGTATTCGCCGATAAGGCTGCCGACGACGCCGGCAAAGAGTGCGCCCGCAAAGATGACAAAGATAATGGCCAGGCTGACCTCCACGATCACGCCGATCAGCGCGCCCTTGCCGCAGCTTTTCGCCTTGAGCGGCTGCTGATCCTTCCAGCAAAGATACAGGATGAGCCCGATGAGCGGGAAGAAAAAGCCGAGAACGGCGAACCCGGCGCTCGGGGCGTCGGCATTGATCGGCGCCATCGGCTGCTGCGGGGCGGCGACGGTGGCACCGCAATGAACACAGAAGACGGCGGCATCGTCGATCTCCTTGCCGCAATGCGAACAATATTTCATAATTTTCTCTCCTCTTATGTACTTTTTATTTTCGCCGGCAGAGCCGGAGAAGACCTATTTATAGTGCCTGATGAACAGCCACAGGATGCAGATGAGCTGCACCGGCACGCCGATCAGAAAGACAAGCCAGATGTTATACTGCAAAAATTGCAGATACACCGCCGTCAGCAGTGTCCAGACAAACAGCGAGCTCATTATGAACACCAAAACGCGGCTGTGAAACCGGCGATTCATGCGCAGCACCACGAGGCAGGACACGGGGACCGCCCACACGAACGCCTGCCAGAAGTTGAAGCCGCTTTTCGTGTTGAGATAGACAAAAAAGACGGTGGCGACGAGCCACACGATGGCGACGGACAACAGGCAGACAACGACAGAATACTGCACGGAGTCCTTTGTGCGCACCAGCCGCGCATCCTGTCCGCCGCCCTTCTCGAGCAGCGTGTCCATGCGGATACCGTAGAAGTCGCACAGCTCATACAGTACATTGATGTCCGGCAGTGCATCGCCCTTTTCCCAACGGGAGACGGCCTTGTCGGAATACCCGAGCCGCTCGGCGAGCTGTGCCTGTGTGAGACCGCTGCTTTTACGCAGCAAGGCCAGATTTTCGGCAATAATCGGATGCAAATCTTTCATATCTACAGGATACCATAAACTTCCCCGTTCTGCAAGTCCTGTTTGCGGTTTCTTTTTCTTGACAAATTGCACAAAATGCGGTATAGTGTGAGTGGTATCGCTTTGTCGCAGTGCCGACAAACGACCGTTTATATATATCGGAAACGGTGTTTTTCGCTTGTTTCTACTGTATATAAAAAGTTTTACGCCGTTTTGACGGCTTTGGACACAGAAGATAGATTCTTCTTTCCGGTTTTCTCCGCGCGACGCGCGGATTTTCATAAGTATTTTTGAATATATTATGAGTAACCCGCAGAAAGGGGTCTCTCTTCTGCTGTTCGCGCGTTTCCCAAAAAACAGCAGGAGGTGCATGAATTTGCCGCAGATCAGTATGCTTTTTGCCATCTTGATGTGTGTCGGCGGTCTTGCCGTCGGAGCGGCGGTTGCCGCGATCATCGCGTTCAAGGCGGGCATTGCGCATCGAAAGAAAGAGGCGGAGGCTGCCATCGGCTCTGCCGAGGCGGAGGCGGAGCGTATCCGCAAGGAGGCTGCCCGCGCAGCGGAGCAGAAGCAAAAAGAAGCGCTTTTGGAGGCGAAGGACGAAATTCACCGCTATCGCAACGAGGCGGAGCGTGAACTCAAGGATCGCCGCATCGAGGTACAGCGCCAGGAGCGCCATGTACAGCAAAAGGAAGAGGCGCTGGATCGCAAGGCGGAAAATTGCGAGAAAAAAGAAGAGGCGCTGACGAAGAAACAGAAGGAGATCGAAGACCGCCTGCGGGATGTCAACGATCTCAAAAAGAGTCAGTTTGAAATGCTCGAGCGCATTTCCGAGCTCACGAAGGAGCAGGCGCGGGAATATCTCCTGTCGCAGCTCACCGACGAGCTGACGCATGAAAAGGCGCTCAAAATCCTTGAGATCGAAAATCAGCTCAAGGAAGAGGCGGATCAGAAGGCGCGGTTCATCATTTCGCATGCCATTCAGCGTGTTGCCGCCGACCAGGTGGCGGAGTCCACCGTGTCGGTCGTGCCGCTGCCGAGCGACGAAATGAAGGGGCGCATCATCGGCAGAGAGGGCCGCAACATCCGTGCCATTGAAACCATGACCGGCGTCGATCTCATCATCGACGACACGCCGGAGGCCATCACGCTTTCGTGCTTTGATCCGGTGCGGCGGGAAATTGCCCGTCTGTCGCTGGAGCGCCTCATCACCGATGGACGCATCCATCCGGCGCGCATCGAGGAAATGGTGGAAAAATCCCGCCGCGAGGTCGAGGCGACCATCAAGGCGGAGGGCGAGCGTGCGGTTCTGGAAACGGGATTGCACGGCATCCATCCCGAGATCATGCGCCTTTTGGGCAGACTGCATTACCGCACGAGCTACGGACAGAATGTGCTTGACCATTCGATGGAAGTGGCGTTTTTGTCCGGCATGATGGCGAGCGAGCTCGGCATCGACCCGACCGTGGCGCGGCGCGCGGGTCTTCTGCATGACATCGGCAAGGCGGTCGATCACGAGGTCGAGGGCTCGCATGTCGAGATCGGCGTGGACATTGCCCGCAAGTATAAGGAAAGCGAAGCGGTCGTGCACGCCATTCAGGCGCATCACGGCGATGTCGAGGCGACGACGGTGGTTGCCTGCCTGGTGCAGGCGGCGGACGCCATTTCGGCGGCGCGTCCTGCTGCGCGGCGGGAGAATTTGGAGAACTATATCAAGCGTCTCGAAAAGCTCGAGGAGCTTGCCAATGAGTTTGACGGTGTGGAGCGCTCCTTCGCCATTCAGGCGGGACGCGAGATCCGCATTCTGGTGCGTCCGGAGGCGGTCAACGACGATCAGATGGTCATTCTCGCAAGAGATATTGCCAAGAAGATCGAGGAGAACATGGACTATCCCGGGCAGATCAAGGTCAATCTCATCCGCGAAAATCGCGCTGTGGATTACGCAAAATAAGACACACGGAAAGCGACGCCCACAGAGGGCGTCGCTTTTTTCTTTCACTTCTATTGACGGAAAAGGAGGGGACGGCATGGCAGGACTCACGGACAGCATCACGGCGCTTGCCGGCGTCGGCAGCCGCCGCGCGGAGCAATATGCCCATCTCGGCGTTTTTACCGTGTCGGAGCTACTGCGGCTGTACCCCCGTACCTATGAGGATTGGTCGGTGCAGGTGGCGGTGTCGGAAGCGCCGGCGGGCGCGCCCTGCTGTGTGCGGGCGCAGATCGTCGGCCAGGTGCAAAAGCGCCCGATGCAGAAGGGTGGCATGATGTACAGCTGCGCGGCAAGCGACGGGCGGGGGCATTTCACTGTCACGCTGTTCAACGCCGGTTACACCGCTGCGCGGCTGCGGATGGGGGAGACCTTTTTGTTTTACGGTGCCGTGACCCGCACACGAGGCGGGTTTCAGATGTTCGCACCGCAGGTACGCACGCCCGATGCGGGCGGGTATATCCGCCCCATCTACCCGCAGACGGCGGGACTCGGCACGCATATCATCGAGCGGCACATGAAGGCGGCACTGTCGCTTTTCGACAAAGCGCCGCTGACGGAGCTTTTGCCGGAGGAGGAGCGGGAGCGGCTGGGACTGTGCACCGCGCGCTTTGCACTTTATAACATCCATTTCCCCGAAGGCGGGGAGGCGCTAGGGAAGGCGCGGGAGCGGCTCATTTTCGACGAGCTGTTTCTGTTTGAGCTGGGACTGCTCGGCAGGCGGGCGCAGATGCGCGCCGCCGACGGCGAAAGGCTGACGGCGGATGCCTCCGCGGAATTTGAAAAAAAGCTGCCGTTTGCACTCACGGGCGCGCAAAAGCGCGCCGTTGCGGACGGCGTGCGGGATATGCAGAGCGGGAAACCGATGTCCCGTCTCATCCAGGGCGATGTCGGCAGCGGCAAGACCGCCGTCGCGGCGTCGCTGCTGCTGTCGGCGGTGCAAAGCGGATGGCAGTGTGCGTTCATGGTGCCGACGGCGCTTTTGGCACAGCAGCACGCACAGACGCTGCGGCATATGCTCGGCGACAGCGCGCGGGTGGTGCTGTTGATCGGCGGGCTGCCTGCTGCAAAAAGGCGCGCGGCACTTACGGC
Source organism: Ruminococcus sp. (assembly GCA_004558485.1). Taxonomy (GTDB): domain Bacteria; phylum Bacillota; class Clostridia; order Oscillospirales; family Acutalibacteraceae; genus URNF01. The sequence continues at coordinate 35,239 of SFCS01000022.1, forward strand.
GATCGCGGACGGCAGCGCCGACATCGTGGTCGGCACGCACGCGCTTTTGACGGACGCGGTGCGGTTTTTGAACCTGCAGCTTGTCATCACGGACGAGCAGCACCGTTTCGGCGTGCAGCAGCGAACGATCCTTGCGGAAAAGGGCGTGCGCCCGCACCTGCTCATCATGTCCGCCACCCCCATCCCGCGCACGCTGGCGATGTTTCTGTTCGGCGACATGGATGTGTCGGTGTTAAACGAGCTGCCCGCAGGACGGCAGCCCGTCAAGACCTTTGCGGTCGGGACGGCGCTGCGTGAGCGGGTCTATGCCTATATCCGCAAAAAGGTTGCGGCGGGGCAGCAGGTGTATGTCGTGTGCCCGCTGGTGGAAAAAAGCGAGGAAAGCGACGCCGTGGATGCGGTGTCGTATTATGAAAAACTGAAAAACGGTGCGCTGCGGGGCATCCCCGTCGCGCTGCTGCACGGGCAGATGCCCGCAAAGGAAAAAGAGGCGACGATGGCGGCGTTTGCGGCAGGAAAGGTCAAGGTGCTTGTGTCGACGGTGGTGATCGAGGTCGGCGTCGATGTCCCGAACGCAACGCTCATGGTGATCGAGGACGCCGACCGTTTCGGGCTGTCGCAGCTGCATCAGCTGCGCGGGCGCGTCGGACGCGGCAAGGATGCCTCCGACTGTGTGCTCATTTCCGACGCTGTGGGCGAGGAGGCAAAACGGCGGCTTGCCACCATGTGCGCCACCACCGACGGATTCAGGATTGCCGAGGCGGATTTCAGGATGCGCGGTCCGGGCGACTTTTTCGGCGACCGACAGCACGGAGCGCTCCCGCAGATGCGCATAGCGAGGCTTTCGCGCGACATGGGAACGCTGAAGGCGGCGCGTGCGGCGGCGGAGCGGGTGCTAGGAAACGACCCGCATTTGCAGCACGCGGAGAATGCCGCCCTGCTCGCGGCGATGGAAACGCTTTTTGAGAACGGCGGGGACACCCTGTCCGATTGAACGGAGGACAAAATGGAGAGAAAGAAAACGGTGATCGTCGGCGGCGGCGCGGCGGGACTCGTCGCGGCGGTGCTGCTCGGCAGAGCGCTGCACGGGGAAGTGCTGCTTTTGGAGCGGCTGCCGCGCGTGGGCAAAAAGCTGCTTGCCACCGGCAACGGCACCTGTAATATCACGAACATCCGCGCCGATGAGACGCGCTATCACGGCGACAGCGCGCTCGCGGCGGCGGTCATCGAGGGGTTTTCGCCCGCCGACGCGCTGCGGTTTTATGAAAGTGTCGGTGTTGTCTGCGAAACACGCGGGGACGGAAAGTGTTATCCCCGCTGTGAGCAGGCGGCGGCAGTGCTCGACTGTTTGCGCCTGGCGGCGGCGGAGTGCGGCGCAGAGCTGCGCTGCGAGCAGAGCGTCACCGCGATTGCCCCGCAAAAGGGCGGGCTGCTTGTCGTGACCGACAAGGGAGACATTCTCGCCGACACGGTGCTTGTCTGCACCGGCGGGGCGGCGGCGCCGTCGCTCGGCGGCAGCACCGACGGCTATGCACTTCTGACGGCGCTCGGCCATCGGCGCACGCCGCTGTTTCCCGCCATCGTGCAGCTGCGCACCGACACCGCCCTTGTGCGGGCGATGAAGGGCGTGCGGGTGGACGCGGCGGTGACGGTGACGACCGAAAAGGCAAGGCGCCGCGAGGTCGGCGAGGTGCTGTTCACCGACTACGGCCTGTCCGGTCCGCCGGTGTTGCAGGTGTCGCGTCTTGCCGCCGACTGGGAGCGGCAAAAGCGCGGGGGATGCACCGTTTCTCTCGATTTGTTCCCGACGATGACGAAAGAGGAGACAGCGGCGCTGTTGCAGGGACGGCGCACATTCCCGACGCGGAAAATGGAGGACTTTTTCACCGGACTTTTGCAAAAGCGGGTGGGCCAGACGGTGGTGCGCGCCTGCGGGCTGCCGCTGACACAGCCGATCGGTGCGCTGCGGGAAAAGGACATGGCGCGCCTGACCGATACCGCGAAAAGCTGGGAATTTGCCGTCCTCGGCACACAGGGCTTCGGCGGCGCACAGGTCACGGCGGGTGGCATCGACACCGCCGATTTCGACCGCGCCACCCTGCAATCGAAAAAAATGCCGCGCCTGTTTGCGGCGGGCGAAATGCTCAATGTGGACGGCGATTGCGGCGGGTTCAACCTGCAATTTGCCGCGGCGAGTGCCGCCGCAGCCGCGAGGGGCATTCTGACCTTGCTCAAAGGAGGAGCGGTATGACCTATCTTCGCGTAAGCGGCATTTTTGTTCCGCTTTCCGCCGACGAGGCGGCGATCTTTGCCGCCGCAAAAAAACGCGCCCGCCTGCGGGAGGGCGAGGCGGAGAGCTGCCGACTGGTGAAAAAGTCGGTGGACGCCAGAAAAAAGGATCGCGTGCATTTCACCGCGACCGTGGACATTGCGGTGCGCGGGGATGCGGCGGCGCTGGGCAAGCGGGCGCATGATCCCGCTGTTTCGGTGCATACGCCGCAGCCCTATATCGCACCCGCGCCCTGCAAAGCGCCGCCGTCCGTGCCGCCTATTGTGGTGGGCAGCGGGCCGGCGGGCCTGTTTGCTGCGCTGACGCTGGCAAGAGCGGGGGCGATGCCGCTGCTTTTGGAGCGCGGCGTCGATGTCGACAGGCGGCAAGCGGATGTCGAGCGCTTTCGTACAACGGGCGTTCTTTCACCGGAGTCGAATGTGCAGTTCGGCGAAGGGGGTGCCGGGACATTTTCCGACGGAAAGCTCACGACCGGCATCAAGGATGTGCGCTGTCGGTTTGTTTTGGAAACACTGGCGGCGGCGGGCGCGCCGCAGGAAATTCTGTGGCAGGCAAAGCCGCACATCGGCACCGACCGCCTGCGCGAAACCGTCAAGACCATCCGCAAGGAGATCGAAGGTCTCGGCGGGCAGGTGCTGTTTTCCCATCGTCTTTCGGACATTGCGGTGAAGGACGGGGCGCTGCGTGCCGTTGCGGTGCAGACGCCGGACGGCATGCGGGAAATGCCCTGCACGGCGCTCATTCTGGCAATCGGGCACAGCGCGGACGACACGATGGATATGCTTTTCCGCCGCGGCGTACCGATGGAGCAAAAGCCGTTTGCCATGGGCGTGCGCATCGAGCATCGCCGGCAGGACATCGACCGCAGCCAATACGGCGCGTTTGCGGGGCATACGGCGCTCGGCGCCGCGGATTATAAGCTCTCCTGCCGTCCGGCGGGCGGCAGAGGGGTGTATACCTTTTGCATGTGTCCGGGCGGAGAGGTCATCGCCGCCGCGTCGGCGCCGGGACGGCTCGTTGTCAACGGCATGAGCGCGCACGCGCGCAACGCGGAAAACTCCAACAGCGCGCTTTTGGTCGGTGTCGGGTCGGCGGACTATGCGAGCGATCACCCGCTTGCCGGATTTGCGTTTCAGAAAAAATGGGAGGCGGCAGCCTTTGCGGTCGGCGGCGGGCAGTACCGCGCACCGGCGCAGACGGTCGGCGATTTCCTCAAGGGGCGCGCATCAACGGGCGCGGGAGCGGTGCAGCCGTCCTATCGTCCGGGCGTGACCTATTGCGATCTTGCCACGTGTCTCCCGCCCGCCGTCTGCGACAGTCTGCGCGCGGCGCTGCCGCTTTTCGGGCGGCAAATCGCGGGCTTTGACGATGCGGGCGCGCTGCTCACCGGCATCGAGTCGCGCTCGTCCTCGCCGGTGCATCTGCCGCGGGACGCGGACGGGCAGTCGCCCGTGCGCGGCATTTTTCCCTGCGGCGAGGGCGCAGGCTTTGCGGGCGGCATCCTCTCCGCCGCCGTGGACGGTGTGAAATGCGGTGAATGGGCACTTTCCGTGCTGTAAATGAAACAAGGATTGCCAAAACCGAAAAAAGTTTTGTATACCATTCCTGTACAAGCGGAGGAGTGAGGCGCGTGCTCTCGTTCAAAGCAAAGCGCAGGCTGAAAACAACATAAAAAAAGCGGAGACACCTCGTGCATGAGGCGTCTCCGCTTTTCGGTTCCGGTGTATTTTTGTGTGACGGAAGCGATCGCTTGCTGCAGGCGGGCTTTGATGTCCGCTTTGTCGAACTGTTTTGCGCCGTATGCCGCATCGTTCAATTTCTCCGTATAAATCCTTAACGATTTTTCCTGCACTTGCAAATCCGCAAGCTGCATTTGGCTGAACTACCCTCATAAACGCTTCCTCTCCAAAGCAGGTTTAATTGCATGATAAGGGTTTCCTGTTAGAATATTACCCGACTTGTATTGTCCGGAAATGCGCGTGTCCTCAGTGCAACAGCGTCTTCCAACATTTGATGCAGCGCGATATGTGCTGTCCTACAGAGTTTTTCTGTCAACAAGCCCTCTAAGCCGTTCGTTCATTCCTTCTTGGATCTTTCGTATGTCTCTGTAGTTCACCAAATATTCTGCGACATGATTACTGAGCTGCTCAATGTTGACGCTGCCCGACAGAAACTCATTCACTCGTATCCCGATCTCATCAACGGACGCGGCAATAACCGCGAGACCGTATTTCCTCAGTACGGCAATTGAATTGATTTCTTGGTCTCCAACCGCAAAAATTGGCTTTCCCGCCATCATATAATCAATGAGTTTGGTAGAAAAAGACATTTTTGTGGAGGCAATAGCCGCAGGGCTGAATCCCTCCACATGCACAAGAACATCGCCGTTTTTCTGTATCTCCGGGATTTCATCTGCGGAAACAGCGCCGTGAAACCGTATGGCATCACACCGCCCGAATTCCGTTTTCATTTCTTCCGTAAGCACCGTCGCTGAGTAGAGATCAAGTACCGCTTGCCCATTCAGAGCCTTCCCGATAAGCAAAAGAGAACGCCAGCGCTCACCGCCGATGTTGCCGGTGTAGACAAAGTGCTTTTCGGCATTTTTTGCGGGGGTGGGCACGGCGGGAAGGGCGGACATATCGATCCCTTTGCCGATGAGATAGATAGGCTTTTGAAAAGCCTTCGCATATTCCCGCTTCATGTTTTCGGCAAACACCTCAAGATAGGCGCAGCGCCCGATGAGCCGCCGCAGCTTTTTTGCCACCTTGTGTGCATAGTGCCGCACCGCAAACGGTGCGTCGGGCGACAGGGCAAACACATCGTCGGAGATGTGTCCGACGGTCGGCACTGCACAGAGGTCGGCAATATACGCCTGCACATCGCACATGTAGCAGGATGCATACAGCGGCAGATAGAGCACATCCGGTCGTGCCTCGTCCAAAAAGGCGCGCAGGGCAGCATCGTGCCTCCACGCGCCGAGCGTCCAGATCATATCGCGGATATAATAGGCAAGCGGACGCCGCTTTTTCGCCGCCTTCTCGGAAACGGCGGCGTTGCTTTTGCAGTCGGTTCTGTTGTCGACGACCCAGCCGACACCGCCTTTTCGCCGCAGGATGCTGTGCATCACGGCGCGGTCGGTCATTTGGAAGGCCTTTTTCGCGGGAGAACCGTTTGTCTCGCCGTGCTGACAGCAGATATGATAAATTTCTATACCGTCCATCCCGTCGAAGAGCATCGAGAAGAAGACGGCGATCGCGGCGGTGCCGAAGTCGCCGTTCATCGCCTGAACGATGCCGTAG
>SFCS01000023.1 GCA_004558485.1 Ruminococcus sp.
AATTTTGAGCTTAACTGAAAGGCTTATGCAGCAACTACAGGTGCTTCCCAGCCAAGCGCTTTTAGCTTTTTGAAAATGTCATCCCATGTGTCTGGCATGTTGCGAAAATAATGCACTGCACCGGATATGATTTTTATAGGTTTCCCATTTCTCAAAAATGTATTGTTTTTTATTTGAAAGTCCAAATCATCACCTCATTAGTTGGATATTCTTAATTATTACACAACGTACCCTAACCTCGATTACACGAATTTAGGTCACAAAGTTATTTGGTTTATGTAGTGTTATTACGTTTTATCTTGTGTTAAAAAATACTTAAAACCGGCGTTTTATTGCGATTTTGGGCAAAAACTTGTAATATGATACGAAATACTCCACCGCATTTTCGGGGAAAAACTCGCGGAACTCCGAACAAAGTTGCGCGGCGAGGGCCTTTTTGTGTGCCAAAACGAGCGTCGGCTTATTCACCCTGGCGATGACATTCGCCATCGTGAAGGTCTTGCCCGAGCCGGTGACGCCGAGCAGCACCTGCTCCTTATCCCCGCGCAGCACGCCCTCGGCCAGCTTTTCGATCGCCTGCGGCTGGTCTCCGGTCGGCTGATATGCGGAGTGCAATATAAACTTGTCCATCGGCGTCCCTCCTGCCGCACATATGCTCAGTATAGCACAACGCCCCTTCGTTGTAAATGACAACCGCGAAAAAAGTTGCGAAAAGTCCCGTTATCGGATATACTAGAAAAGAAAGGCAGTGGTGTCATGAAACGATTTGTGAAAGAGCAATTGCCCGTTATCTTCGGGACAGCCATTCTGGCAATTGCCATCAACAACTTCCTGACGCCGAACAGACTGTCGGCGGGCGGCGTTTCCTCCGTCGGCACGATCCTTCAGCATCTGTTCGGCATCCGACTGTCGCTGACGAACCTTGTGTTCAACGCCGTTCTTTTTCTGCTCGGCTATCGCTATCTCGGCAAAACGGCGCTCGTAAAGACCGTGCTCGGCATTTTGTATCTCTCCGCTTTCTTAGAATTGACAGGATACCTCCCGCTATACACCGACGATATGCTCATTGCGGCACTTTGCGGCGGCGTCCTTCTCGGCATCGGCGTCGGCATGGTCGTGCGGCAGGGCGCATCCACCGGCGGCAGCGATTTTGCCGGACTGATCCTTCGGCGCTTTTTCCCGCACATTTCCGTCGCCACGCTCATTCTCATCCTGGATATCGCGGTCGTGCTGCTCACGGGCGTCGTGTTCCGCAGCTTCACCGTCACGGTCTATTCGATCGTGGCGCTTGTGACGGCGTCGGTCATCACCGACAAGGTGGTGGCGTTCGGCGACCGCGCCAAGACCATCTACCTGTTTTCCGAAAAAACGGGGGAAATAGCCGATCTTGTCATGCACGATTTCGAGCGCGGCGCGACCGCTATCCCCTGCCGCGGGATGTATTCCGGCAAGTGCTATGATATGCTGATGTGCGTCGTCAGTCCGAAGGAGCTGCCGCTGTTGCAGCGAAAGGCAAAAGAGCTTGACCCCAATGTCTTCATGGTCACGCACGATGCCGTCGAGGTGCTCGGTGAAGGGTTCAAGGAAGAAACATAAAAAAGCTTGCGCCGCCGTGCTTTTGAGCACGACGGCGCATTTTTCATGCCGTATTCTTATGCGGCGATCTGTCTGTAGGCATAGACGGCAAAGTCGTTCGGATCGAGCGCCTCCGCCTTGCGGATGCAGATCTCTGCCTCTCTGTATTTCTCCTCGCCGTAGAGCGCGAACGCCTTGAGCGTGTAGCCTGCAAGCAGGTTGTGCTTCTCGATGTCCAGCTCAAACGGCATCGGAGAGGGTGAGCCGACACCGTAATAGGTGCGCATATCCTTGTTATCGATGAGGTTCTGCGCCGTCGACGCCATTTCGTCGAGCACCGCCTTTGCCTCGTCGGCTCTGCCGAGCTCCTCGAGCGCCAGCGCGCGGAACAGCGAGATCTCCGAGACCGCCGCTTTGTATTCCGCCGCCTTTTCGAGCGCCGCCTTGCGCTCATCGCCGGCGCACAGCTTGCTGAGATAATAGTAGATGTGCGCCTCCTGGTTGAAAAAGGTCTTGGCTTCACCGTAGGATTTCGGCATGTTGATGCCGTTTTTGTAAACCTGCTTGGCCTGCGCGGCATCGCCTTTCTTCGCCAGCTCGTTGCCGTAAAGCACATGCATCCAGGCATGCTGCTTGGTGAGCTTGCCCTCACCGCCCTCATAGATATGGAAGTGCTTTACCGCCGCCATGTCGATCGCCTCTTTATACCTGCCCTGCTGAGACAGCAGCGTCAGCTTGTCGAGATAGCAGTCGTCGCGTTCTTTGAGCAGCTCCGGATACTTGTCATAGACCGCAAGGCGCTCCTCGAGGCTTGCGTTGGTGTTTTTGAGCAGCTGCTCATATTCGAGGAGTAGGCGCGGGTCTTCGCTGCGGTATTTGAGCGCGTTCTCCATACAGATGAGCGCCTTTTTCCCGTCATGCGCCTTGTCGAACCAATAGAGCGACAGGTTGCGCCAGGCTCTGCCGTGCGTCGGGCAGAGGCGCACACATTCCTCAAAGCACTGCGCCGCCTCGGCATAGCGGAAACGGTCATAGAAAAGGCAGCCGAGGTAATAGTCGGCGTTTGCCGCCTTGCCGTTTTCGATGGCATAGGTCAAAACGGCGATGTCCTCAAGGTTCGACGGGAAGCAATATCCCATCTCTGCCTTTTCCGCTTTTTCGATATAGGCGGCATCCTTTGTGATATACGCTTTGTAGTATTCCACGAGCGGCGAGGTATCCCCCGCAAAGGACAGCGCATACATGGCGTCCTCAAAGAGCCCCGCCTTCATGTAGTCGCGCGCCACATCCAAAAGGTTTTCGGGCTTTGCGGCGAACTGCGCGATCTTTTCGTGCACATCCGCAAAGTGAGAGTATTCCACAAGGGCAAACAGATCCAGCCTGTCGTCGTTTGCACCGTCAAAAGCACTCTGCTTTGCCGTCTCTGCACCTATCTTGCGCAGGATCGCGGTCTGCAGGTTATGCGCCTTGGTGTGCCCCTTGTTGAGGCCGATGGACTCAGAGAGCTTTTCGAGCGCCGCGGGATAGTCCTCGTTGCGGCAGTCGATGCAGGCAAGCTCAAACAGCGCCGCGCTGCGGTGTGTATAATTCCACGCCGCGCGGTACAGCACATCATACGCCTTGTCGAACGCGCCGAGATAGGTCAGCGCCACGCCCTTCAGATAGAACGCCTCGGTGTCGGCGGGGTGCTCGTTGCGGTCGCACAGGCGTTCGATTGCCTTGTCGCAATACTGCACACATTCCGCAAACCTGCCGTTTTTCAGCGCCAGTCTGCCCATGGAGGTGTTGCAGCGGATGTCGCCGGGATCGCGGCGCAGACCCTCCAGATAGTAGTCCTCGGGCTTATAGTTGTGCTGCTTATACTGTTCGAGGTGGAAGCCGTTGATATACAGCTCCTCGACGGTGTTATATGCGGTGGGGCGCTTCACGGGCTTTCTGACCTTGATCGGCTGCTTCTGCCCGCGCTTATAGGGCGTGTAGCCGACCAGCTCCCTGCCGCTTGCATCCGTCAGCGAAACGCGCACGGCGTGGATGTCCGCAATGTCGGCGGCAAGCGTCTTGTGATACACCTTGTCGGGCGACATGTCGACCTTTTCGCTGTAGAGCTCCTTGCCGGACGCCGTGACGGTGACGGTGCAGTTTTTGAACACACCGGTGACATTAAAGCCGACATACAGTCCGCCCTTGCGCTTTTCGACATTCACCGCTGCGTCAATGGTGGCGTTCTTGATCTCGCCGATCTCACGCACGGGATACCAATACTGCTCAAACTCCTTGGTCTCATACGGCGCGATCCAGGTGAAATCGGGCTGGTTATCGGTGTAGACGCCGGTCATCAGCTCGATATACGGCCCGTTCTTATCGGTAAGGTTGGAGCACCACATATCGCCGAAGTCGCCGATACCCCAGTGCCACATCTTTTTGCCGGGGGAAATGTGGTGGTTGGCGACGGTGGCGATGCCCTTTTCGATGCCGGTGTCATAGCCGGAGATAAAGTCCATATCGGACTGTCCCTGCGAAATGAGATAGGAGGACGGCACCTTCACCGCATCATAGTGGGAAAGATCCGTGCCGTTTCCGAAATCATACGGGCGGGCGGTCTTGTAGACGCCCTTGGCGATCGGCCACTCCAGAACGGCGCGGCGGTCGTGGTCATTCACCCATTCGCAGTCGGGCGGAAAAACGGTTCTGTAGGCATCGTTGACCGGCACGGCAAGGTTTGCCCACCACATGAACAGCTGCGGGAGAGCCGTGCGGTTATACACGCGCACCTTCGCCTTTATGTAGCTTCTGCCCTTGTCGACCGTGACACCCGCCATACCCTTCATTCTGCCGAAGGGCTCAACCTCACCCGTCCACACAGTCTTGCCGCCGTCGGGATTGTCCTCTTCGACCGCCTCGAGCGGCATAAAGGTGGTGGGACGATGATGCTGCGGCCAGTTGAACTCGATGCCGCCCGAGATCCACGGACCGGCAAGTCCCACCAGCGCGGGCTTCACGACCTCGTTGTAATAGATAAAGTCATACCTGCCGACCTTATCGTAGCCGCGCAGGATCTTGCCGCCGAGCGCGGGCACGACCTGCGTTTTCACATACTCGTTTTCGAGCGTGTAGGTCTCATATTCCACATCGGTCTTTTCATCCGAAATACCGTCGCAATACGGGATCGGATACACTCTGCCGGACGCGCCCTGATAGGGCTTGTTCTCAAAGAACATGGGCAGCTCGTGCGCCTTTTTGGGAATATAGGTAGGCATTATCATACCCTTTTTTTCGCATTTGACATCAGACATAGCTTTCCCTCCGTGCGTTTTTTCTCATTATAGCAAGCATGGCGGGAAAGCGACAGACAGAAAACCGTGTCAGAAAAAACGCAAATTTCTGATTGCCAAAGGGACGGGACGATAGTATAATGAAAACGGTGATTGGATGATTGCTATTCTGACAGAGCCGGCATACAGCGGCAGCATCTGGTGCAAGCAGCTGCTCGAAAGTCTCAAAAACCGATTGAAGCAGAAAAGAATACCGTTTCACGAGGTCTCCGACAGCATCGACGAGACCGACGACGGTGTTTTTATTCTTGCGTCCGATTATCACTGGATAAAAGAGACGGTGACGCGGCTCAACGCCGCCGGCATCAAACCGATCCTCATTTGCAATCAGGCGGAGCAGATCCACGGCTGTGATTACAGCTGTGTCTGCTCGGACATCGGCGGCTCTATGAAATATCTTTTGGAGGAATTAAAAAGGGCGGGCAGGACAAGGGTGGCGCTCTACGGCATCAACACAAGCTCCATTTCCGACATCGGCAGAGTGGACGGTCTTTTCGCCTTCAAGGACGACAGCTTCAACGAAATGCGCGTTTTCACGAACACCGGCTCGCTGCAAAACTGCTTTGCGGAGTTTTTCGGAGAATACAAAAATTTCGACGCCGTGATCTGCTCCAACGATTTTGCCGCCGTTTCGCTCGTGCGCAATCTGCTCGAAAAAGCGCCCGATGCGCTCGAAGCCCTCAAAATTCTCAGCTGCGCGCAGACAAAGCTCTCGGCATACTATAAGGCGCGCATCACCTCGGTCGACATGCATTTCGAGCAATACGGCAAGGCTGCCGTGTTTCTGTATGAGGCGCTGAAAGCCCATCCGTATATGGCGGGCATGACGGTCACGGTCAACTGGAACGACGAAAACGAAAAAACGCCGCGGCATAAACCCGTGACCGCAAAAAATGAGCAAAGCGGTTCTGCGTTTTATGCCGACGGCGAGATGCGCGATCTGCTCACCACCGAGCAAATTCTGAACACCTGCAGCGACACGGATCGGCTGATCCTTTTCTCCCTCATCGACGGGGCGACGCTCGAAGAAACGGCGACCCGCAGCTTTCTCACCGAGGGCGGCGTGAAATACCGCATACGGCGGATCCTCACCGCATGCGGCATTTCCGACAGAGGAACGCTGCTGGAGCTGCTGAAAAAATATCTCGTTATACCAAGAAGCCCTGAGCAATGAAGGTCAGTGCAGGCAGATTTTCGGACTGCAAAGCGATGCTTTCCGAAAGGAATGCCTGCGCTTTTTCTTTTTCGCCCATGAAGTCGCAGACAAGGGCGTTAAGGTAGCAGTGCTGTGCGCGGCGCAGCTTTTGCGGATCGTCCGTGAACGAGATGAAGAACGGTGTCGTGCCGAAAAAGCCGTTGTCCTTCACCTTGTCGATGTTCTTCCATTCGCGGCGATAGACGGTCATGAGCCGCTGCGCCTTCAGCTCCTCGCCGAGGTGCTGCCATGCGCGCGCCTGATAATACGGCAGCTCCTTCAGGTGCATATTGCTGAAATACTCGATGCCGATGGTCGCAATATAGCTAAAGAGCTCGTCTGCCGCCGCTTTGTCGCCGCACTTCTCAAGACAGATCGCCTCAAAATACTTGAGCGGCACGAGCTTACAGTGGTTCCAGATTCCCGCGCCCAGCGACTGCGGCAGCACCTGTCCCTTGCGGAAGGTGGCAAGCGCCCCTTCGGCGTCGCCCGCCGCCAGCTGTCGTCTGCCGATCACGAGGTGTGCGAACAGATACTGATCCGCGATGGCGTGTTCCCCGCCCTCACAGGGCACAAAGGTGTGGCTCATGAGCGTTTCGATCGCTTTTTCGGGCTGCATATTCTGGTTGTACGCTTTGGCAAGCTCCGTGATGCAGTCGTCGCGCGTGATGCTGTGCGCCAGCAAAAACGCGATCTTTTCCTTCGCCGGTGCGCCCTGCATATCCATGAGCACCACCGTCTCATACACAAGCTGCTCGCTGTCCGGCGCAAGGGCGATGGCTTTCTTCATGAGAGGGAGCGCCTCCTCCTTGCGGTGCAGATGGCTGAAGCAGGCAACGGCAAGGTTACGGACGGAAATATAGTCATCGCACTGTTCCCAAAGCACCGCCGCCTTTTCATAGTGCCGCTTGTTATACAGCAGGCAGCCGAGCAGCATTTTTGCCTTTTTGTCGTCGGTCTTTGCGATGACGGCTTCGAGGATGCGCATTTCCTCCTTGCGCACGGGGAAGGTTGCCAGAATGTCCGCCGCCGCACCTTTCTCATATGCCGTCCTGCCGTCCGTGCCGCAAAGGTCGCGGTAATAGCCGAGGGCATAATACAGCATCGGCTGCGCCGTTTCCGGCCTTTCGCGCAAAAGCCCCTCGAGCAGGCGGACATTTTCATCATACAGCCCCATGGCGTCAAAGTCCGCGACCATATCCATCACCGTTTCAAACGGATTGCTGTCCATGACGGCATAGAAATCATCCCTGCCGGACAGCAGGCGCATATAGTGGTCGAGCGTGTCCTTTGTAAGCTGTGCCGCCGCAACAGCTGAAAAGTCCTTTCCGAGCGCTTTCATGGCGATGACCTTCACGGCGACGGCAAGTGAATCGTTCCTGCCGTAGTCGAGAGCGGTCTCGGCGTGCTGCAGCGCCGCCGCGTAATCCTTGCGGCGGATATCCAGCACCGCGATGCGGGTCATGGCTTTGTTCACGCTGTCTGCCGCCCATGCCGCTTTATAGTAGTAGTCATATGCCTTTTTGTCCTCACCCATCGCTTCCAAAATGAGGGCATAGACATAGTACACCTTGCCGCTCTGCACGCGCTCATTGAAAAGCGTGACGCTCTCGATCGCACGCTCGGCATAGTCCTTGGCGCTCTCAAAGTCATAGCGGCTGTAGGCATATTCCGCCATGGCGATCAGCGACGGGATATGGTGAATGTCGCGCCGCAGCGCCTCCTTCCAATAGCTGTCCGGCTCGACGGCGGGATCGCGGTATTGCGCCACATGCACGCCCGCGAGATACAGCTCTTCGGCGCTGTTCATGCCTGCGGCGGACGGCATATCGGTGATGACATCCGGCATGTTATATTTGTCGAAATGCTTTTGTGCATATTCTCCGACGGTCTTGCCGCCGCACACCGCCGCAACGGTCACAAGCGCCGGCAGTGTCTTTGTTTCCAGTGTGACGCAGGTGTCGGGCGTGAGCGTGCAGACCGTCTCTAAGAGTACCTTTTCCCCGTCCTTCACGGTGATTGCCGCATTTTCAAAGGTCTTTGTCGACTGCACAAAAACCTTGCCCGCCGCGCGGTCGATCCGAAACGCGATGTCGAGGTTGGCAAAGGTGGGCGTGCCGATCTGTGAAATGGGATACCAATACTGCGAAAACTCCTTTGTCTCATACGGCTCGATCCACGCGAAATTCGGCTGATTGTCCGAATATGATCCCGCCATCAGCTCCGCATACTGACCGTCCGTGTCGGTGAGAGCGTTTTCCCACGATTTTGCCAACTGGCAATAGCCCCAGGTGAACATCTTTTTGCCGGGCGACAGGTGATGATCGCCGATGTGCACCACACCGCATTCCTTGGCGTGGTCATAGCCGCCGAAGAAATCATAGTCCGAGGCAGCGGCAAAATAACTCGTCGCGGGGTGGGTGTTCTTGTGATAGGAAATGTCGCGCGGCTTATCCATCGGGATGCCGTTGAAAATGCCGTCCCCCGCGATCGGATACGGGATGCGCGATTTCAGATAGTGGAAGTTGACATACTGCACGTCCTGCGGGAAGAATATCTGATACTTCTCATGCACGGGGACTGCCGCATTTTCCCACCACAAAAACGAGTGGGCGGTGTCTGTGCGGTTATACAGGCGCATACGGGTCTCAAAGCGCTTCTCGCCCGGGCGCAGAACGATGCTCACCATGCCCTTCATGCGGTCGATGGGATCGTGCTCGGACAGGTGGCAGACTGCCGTCCCGTCGGGGAGCGTCTCCGTCACAAAGTCGCACGGCATGAAGCCGGACGCTCTGTGGTGGAACGGCCAGTTAAATTCCACGCCGCCTGAGATCCAGGAACCGAGCACGCCGATGAGCGCCGGTTTGATGACATGCTGTTTATAAAAGAAGTCATAGCCGGTGGTCTTATCGAGCGCAGAATAGATGCGCCCGCCGATCTCCGGCAGGATTTCGATTTTCAGATATTCGTTTTCAAGGGTGACGACCGTATATGCCCGGTCGATCCTCTCCTCGCGGTTCACCCGCAAAACGACCTTGTTCGGATACGGTCTGCCGCTCGTGCGCTGATGCACGCGGTTTTCCGCAAACATCGGCAGTTCTTCCGCAGCGGGTTCGGGGTATGTAGGAATGACAAGCTTTCCGACTGTACATTTCACACGGTTCATACAAATTCGTCCTTTACAAATTGATGATTTCAGCGTATGATAATTTCAGCGGAAAGTCTATAGAAAATTCGCCTATTTTTTAAGAAATCCGATCGAGGTGGCTATGAACGATATGGTATTGCCGCAAAAGATAAACTGCGGATATTTTGATTGCAGCGAATTTGCGGGCTTGCGCGTCTCCCCCGAGCGCGTGGCAAAGGGCTATGAGATAGAATACTTTTTGGAGGACGGCAAAGTCACCTTCCTGAACGGAAAAGAAATTCCCATCCGCGCCGACAGCATCCTCATCGCCAAAGCGGGCGACCGACGGTACAGTCTTTTGCCGTTTCGGACGGCGTTTTTGAAATTCGAGGCGGTCGGGCAGTTGGCGGCGCTCCTCGACCGTCAGCCGTGCTGCTTTGCGGCGCTGCACAAAAAGCAGATGCGGCAGCTGCTGCACGAAATCATCACCGTCAGCGAAAGCGGCAGCAGGGACACGCTGCTGCTGGCGGGAAAGCTTTTCACCCTTCTCAGCTTCATCGTCAAGGACGGCGAGGCGGAAAAGCGCGGCACGAATTATAACTATGCCGTCATGCACAGCGCCAAAAAATTCATCGAAAAGCATTTTGAGCAGCATCTGTCCACCGCCGACATCGCCGAGAGCGTCAACCTCAGCGAGTCGCGGCTGCGCTGTCTTTTCCGCGTCGCCTACGGTGTTTCGCCGCACGCCTATCTCATCGAGACGAGAGTTGCCGCCGCAAAGGAAATGCTTTGGAACACGGACATCCCCCTAACCGAGGTCGCGGAAAAATGCGGCTTCGGCTGTCAGCAATATCTGAATGACACCTTCAAACGGTCCACCGGTCTGTCCCCGGGAAAATATCGGGAGCAGTTTGCCAAAAAATATACGGAATGAGGCGTTTTTTCATGATAACATACACCATCGTCGGTGCGGGCTGGCGCAGCGAGTTTTATCTGCGGATCGCGGCGCTGATGCCGAACACCTTTTCGGTCGGCGGCATCCTTGTCCGTGACCCCGCAAAAAGAGCGCGGCTTTCGGAAAAATACGGCGTGAAGATCTGCACCTCCCTTGAAGAGCTTTTGCAGATCGAATGCGATTTTGTCGTTTCCTGCGTGAGCAAGGGAAGCATCAAAGAGACGCTTGAAACGCTTGCCGCAAGCGGCGTCCCCGTACTTTCCGAGACACCCGTCGCCGACGAGGGCATCAGCGGGCGCATCCAGGTGGCGGAGCAATTCCGTTTTGCCCCGCGCAACTGCGCCTATAAAGCCATCATCGACAGCGGCATCCTCGGCGCGGTGCATCAGGTGCAGCTTTCCTGCTGTCATGACTATCACGCCGCAAGTCTCATTCGCTTTTTCCTCGACACCGGCTTTGAGCTGCCGCGCGTCACCGCCGTCACGCTGCCCGACCCCGTGACGCGCTATAACGGGCGCGGCGGCATTGCGGCATCCCCCGCCGTAGTGCAGGCGGAGGAGAGCATCCGCATTTTGCGGTTTCGGGAGAAGACCGCCGTCTATGACTTCTCCCGCGAGCAATACTTTTCCGACATCCGGGCGTCGCGCATCGTCATCCGCGGAGAGCGCGGCGAGATCGTGGACAACACCTGCACCTATCTTGAGGGCGGCATCCCGCAGCGGTTCACACTGCACCGCAGCACCTGCGGCAGCGAGGAAAACCTCGACGGGTTCTCCCTTCTCCGCATCACCGGCAACGGAAGAGTGCTCTACAAAAGCCCCTTCCCCGGCGCGCGGCTGTCCGACGAGGAAATTGCCGTCGCCACCTGCCTTGTCAAAATGAAAGCATATGCAGACGGCAAAGGTGTCTTCTATTCCGTCAAGGACGCCGCCTTTGACTGCCGCCTGCTGCAAGGCTGAAAGCGCAAAAGAAAAACCGCTGCGATCTGTTCGCAGCGGTTTTTTGATTGTGTATGCTTATTCTGCCGCAACGGTGATGTTGCTGACATGATAGCCGTCGGGATCGCCGCACTTCCTTTTCTGTGCGCGTTTCTCGAAGAACTTGGTTGCGACCTGACCGAACTGGGCATAGGTGAGGAGGTCCTCCTCCTGCTCGATGAGATCGCCCATCGCGGCGGTCTCGGCGCGCAGCTTGTCAAGCTCCGGCTCCAAAAGGTCTGCGGGACGGCAGGTGATCGGCTCTTCGTCGCCGATGATCTTGTGCATAAACTCCGGCGCGATCGGCGCGGGCGTCTTGCCGTATTCTCCGCGGACAAGGCCTTTGAATTCCTTGGTGACGCTCTTATAGCGCTCGCCCATGATAACATTGAGCACCGCCTGTGTGCCGACGATCTGCGACGACGGCGTGACAAGCGGCGGATAGCCCGCGTCCTCACGCACGCGCGGCACCTCCAGCAGCACCTCGTCGAGCTTATCTTCCTTGCCCATCTGCTTCAACTGGCTGACGAGGTTTGAAAGCATGCCGCCGGGCACCTGATAGATAAGGGCGTTGGTGTCCACCTCGAGCATCTTCGGATTGAGCAGACCGCTCTCAAGATATTTGGTGCGCAGCGTGTGGAAATATTTGCTGATATCGCTCAGCGCACGCAGGTCAAGACCCGTGTCATACGGCGTGCCCTGCAGCGCCGCGACCATCGCCTCGGTTGCAGGATGGGAAGTGCCCATCGCGAGCGGCGACAGCGCGGTATCGATGACATCCGCACCCGCCTCGATCGCCTTGATCATCACCATATCGGAAATGCCGGCGGTGAAGTGCGAATGGATCTGAATCGGAAGCTTGACCGTTTCCTTGAGTGCCTTGACAAGGTCATAGGTCTCATACGGCAACAGCAGTCCCGCCATATCCTTGAGACAAATGGAGTCCGCGCCGGCCTCTTCGAGCGCCTTGGCATAGTTCACGAAATACGGAATGTCGTGCACGGGGCTGGTCGTATACGAAACCGCGACCTGCACATGCGCGCCCTTTTCCTTTTTCGCCGCCTTGATAGAGGTCTCCAGGTTGCGGATGTCGTTGAGAGCGTCGAAAATGCGGATCACATCGATGCCGTTCGCAACCGATTTTTCCACAAAATACTGCACCACATCGTCAGCATAGTGCCGATAGCCGAGCATGTTCTGTCCGCGGAACAGCATTTGCAGCGGCGTGTTGGGCATGTGCTTTTTCAGCGTGCGCAGACGCTCCCACGGGTCCTCGTCCAAAAAGCGCAGGCAGGCGTCAAATGTCGCGCCGCCCCAGCATTCCAACGAGTGATAGCCGATCTTGTCGAGCGCCTCAAGCGCCGGCAGCATTTCCTCGGTGGACATACGGGTGGCAATCAGCGACTGGTGCGCGTCACGCAATATCGTTTCGGTAATTCCGACCTTTGCCATGTTTTCTCCGTCCTTTCCTGTCGCCGTTTTCTCAGTTCAGAGAGAGCAGCGCCTTGCCGGTATCCACGCTCTCGCCCTGTGCCACATACACAGCGCCGACCGTGCCGTCATGCGGAGCCATGACCTCCTGCTCCATCTTCATCGCCTCAAAGACAACGAGAACCTGACCCTTTGTCACAGCCTCGCCCGCCTTGACGGGGATGCTCACGATGGTGCCCGGCATGGGAGCGGCAATGACTTCTTCGCCGGCAGCAGCCGGAGCAGCAGCCGGAGCAGCGGCGACCGGAGCGGCAACCGCTGCTGCAGCAGCAGCCGGAGCGGCGCCGACTTCCTCGACCTCGACGGAATACGCATTGCCATTGACTTTGATATTAAATTTTTTCATAGAAACTCGATCCTTTCAGCGGCATTTTGAAAAAATACCCAAATTAGGACTTATTATACACGATATTTCAAAAAAGCACAAGCCTTTTTTATGTAAATTTTCCGTGACAACAACAGCCGCGGTCAAAAAACTCCGGAACGGACACCGAAAGGCGCTCCCCATCCTCGGAAAACCGCAGCGTGCGCAGCACACTTTTCAAAGCGGGAGCAGTCGAAAAGGCAGTCTCCACCGCGCGTCGCGCGCCGTAGTTGAGTGCCGCACGCACGAGTCCCTCCTGCAAAAGTGCGTCCGTGACATCGGTCGAGAGCAGCTCCATTTCCGTCTCGCGAATCACAAACAGAATGTGTCCGTCGATCGCCTTGCCGTTCACGAGCACCATCGCACGCAGGGCGGGATCGGTGATGCCGAGCTGCCGACGCGCCTCCTCGTCGGCGGGTATCATGGTGATCATGCCTTTTTCCCCTTTCCGCTGCGGATATATTCCGCTGCGATCTTTTCCGTTCTGCCGGTCGCCATCACCAGCGCCTGCACCTCGCGCGGCTCCAAATGCCGCCATTTGCCGACCGGCAGCATGCCGAGCTTCACAGGGCCGATCGCCGTGCGGCGCAGCCGCATGACCTCCAGCCCCAGCGCCGCGCACATGTTGCGGATCTCGCGGTTTTTGCCTTCATACAGCACCAATTCCAGCACACTGCGCCCGTCCTCGGCGGATACGAGCAGCACATCGGCGGGCGCGAGCTTTTCGCCGTCAATCTCCATGCCGCGCGTCATCGGTTCAACCTGCTCCAGTGTCACCCGCGCCCGCACCGTCACGCGATAGCGTTTCGGCACATGAGACGAGGGATGGATGACCGCGTTGGCAAAATCGCCGTCATTCGTGAGCAGCAGCATACCCTCGGAGTCCTTGTCCAGCCTGCCGACGGGAAACACCCGCACGCCCACATCACGCACCAGTGTCTCCACACATTTGCGTTCCCGTTCGTCGTGCAGCGTCGTGATGAACCCGCGCGGCTTGTTGAGCATCACATACACGGGCATCTGTGCCGCGCCGACGCGCTTGCCGCCGACCGTCACAAGGTCGCGATGATCGTCCGCCTTGTCGCCGAGCTTTGCCGTGTGCCCGTTGACCTTCACCTTGCCCGCCGCGATCAGCTCCTCCGCTTTTCGGCGGGAGGCAATACCGCGTTCGGAAAGAAGCTTTTGCAATCGTACTATCGCCATATGTATCTCCTATTTCAAAATCCAGGTCGCAAGTGCGCGACAGGTCTTCCGCATCCGCCCCCAAAAGGACAGCGGCGTGCGCGCAGGCAGATCCTGCGCCACCGTCACGGGCAGCGTGCACAGCACGCGACCACCACAGGTATAGGTCACGCTGCCGACCTGCTCCCCCGCTGCAAGCGGCGCCCACAGAAACCGCGGCAGGCGCACGCACATCGTCGGTTTTTCGCCCGTGTGCAGCGTCACGGCGGGCGGCGTCGGCATTTGCAGCAGCGCCTCGTCCACCATACCGCCCGCAGCGGGCAGCGACGCCATCTCCGCCGTCGGCAGCTGTACCCGCTCCAAAAGTGAGAAAGCACGGGCATACAGCTTCATGTGATCGTTCCAATAGTCCCCGCCGTTGAGTGTCACCGCCACGACGGTCACGCCGTTTTTCTCCGCTGCCGACACCAGGCATTTGCCCGACCGTTTTGTGAAGCCGGTCTTCATGCCGATGCAGCCGTCATACAATTTCAAGAGGCGGTTGTGATTGCTCACCCACACCTCGCGTTTCGGCGCGCCGAAATACACGCGCGTCGTTTTCGTGGCGCACACCTGTCGCAAAAAGTCGTTTTGCAGCACCGCACGCCCAAGCAGCGCCATATCATAAGCAGACGCACCGTGTCCCGCCGCATCCAGTCCCGACGGCGTGACAAAATGACTGTCGCGCATGCCGAGTGTCGCCGCCTTGGCGTTCATGAGATCGGAAAAGGCGGGCAGGCTGTCCGCCACCGACAGGGCGGCGGTGTTGGCGGCATCGTTGCCCGAAACCAGCAAAAGACCGGTCAAAAGATCGGACACCGTGATCGCGTCCCCCGCGCGCAGTCCGAGCGCCGAGCCTTCCACGGCGACCGCCGCCGCGGGAACGGTCAGCTCCTTGTCAAGCGGCAGCGTTTCCGCCGTCAAAAGCGCTGTCAAAAGCTTTGTGGTGCTCGCCATCGGACGCGCCGTGTGTGCGTCCTTTTCATAAAGCACCTCTCCGCTTTCCGCCTCCATCACCACTGCCGACGCCGAAGAAAGCGGCAGCGCCTCTGCCGCAATCGGCAGTGAGAGACAAAAAAGCAGCGAAAGCCCTATTCCGGTTTTTTTACACACACTATCACCCACCCGCCTATGTATATGCGGGTGGGTGTCGTTACATTACAGCGTATCGTCCGCTATGTCATCCAGCGCTTCCTCAACCGCCTCTTTGGCTTCGTCGGCGCGCTTTTTATCCTTTTTGCGATTGAAAAGCCCGCTCACCGTTTCGACCAGATCCGGCACCATGCTGACCACGCGATCGGCGTTGTCGGGCTTTGAAACGATCGGCATCACCCGCACATTGCCCTCGGTGATGACCAAAAAGGCAATCGGTGTGATGTTGATGCCGGCGCCCGCACCGCCGCCGAACAGCGAGTCGGCGTTCTTGGCGGGCAGATCACTGCCGCCGGACGCAAAGCCATAGGAGACCTTGGAGACCGGGATCACCGTCGTGCCGTTCGGCGCGGTGATCGGGTCGCCGATGACTGTACCGGTGTCCACTGCCTCGCGAATTTTCTCGATCGAAACGCCCAAAAGGTTTTTTACATTATTGCTTTCTGCCATCTGTATCCGTCCTTTCTTTCTGCTTGTCCTTTATATACATGCGTAAGAAACCGCAAAGAAAACCGATTCCCGCGCCGAGCAGCCGCCACACCGCCACATGACCGCGCACCGCGATCAGCACCGCGCCGCCCTCTCCTGCAAAGTCCGGTCCGATACGCACGGTGTGATCCTTGATGCGCATACCGGCATAGAGCAGCGTGAGCGCCGGATAGGCGACCGCGCACACCTGCCCGTAGTGCACGGCGGTGGCGGCAGCGTCCTCACCGGGAACGCTCAGTTCCAGGTGCAGATGCCGCACCGTCACGGCGCGCAGCATTCGTCCGGCGGCGGTCTTAAGCAGTCCCGCAAGCCTTCCGAGCCAGTGCAGCGTCGCGCCGAGCCCGTCCTCTCGGAAAGAATCGCTAAGCGACTTCAGAAATGAGGAAGCTTTTTTCTCCTGTTCCTTCTCCCGTTTTTCCGGCATTTTCTTTTTCTGTTTCTTTTCCTTTTGCGGAAGCAGGTGCAGCGGAATGCCCCACACGCGCACGGTAAGGCGCGGCTGTCCCCGATAATAAAAATTGAAGGTGACGGGGGCGAACAGGATGAGACAGAAAAGCGCCGCAATTCCGAGAAGAATATACACCGCCGTCACACGATCGCCTCCGTTTTCCTTAGTTTACCGCATTTTCCGCCGCCGTATCCGTGATATGTGCCTGTGCCTCCTGCTCCTCGATTACCTCTTCAAGCGTTGTGTCCTGCATGGTGTCGTCCGTCTCATGCGGGAGCGGCGGCAGTTGACCGAGCGCAGAAATGGAAAAGCTGCGCAGAAATGTCGGGGTCGTTCCGTACAGAAGCGGTCTGCCGGGCAGCTCCAATCTTCCCTTTTCCTCCACCAGATTTTTCGTCAGCAGTCCTTGCAGCACCGCGCCGCAGTCCACGCCGCGCACCTGCTCGACAAAGGCCTTTGTCACGGGCTGATTATAAGCGATGATTGCCAGCACCTCCATCGCCGCCTGCGACAGCGGCACATTGCGGCGAATGTCCATCGCCGTGCGCACATAGGCGGCGTATTCCTTGCGGGTGCAAAGCTGATAAGCGTCGTCGAGCTTCACCGCCATCACCCCGCCGCCGCGCGCATTGAAAGCGTGCAGCCAGTCGTCGGCAATGCGGATGACCGTTTCTTCATTCAACTCCAACACCTGTGCCAGTCGCGCCGCCCCCACCGGCTCGCCGCCGGCAAAGACGATCGCCTCGATCGCCGCCTGATACTGTTTAATCTCCATTCGTTTCCTCCGTGTCATATTCCGAGCGGAACGCCGCCCCGTCATCCGCTTCCGCCTGCATGCGCACCGAGAGCTCCTTGCCCTCGCCGTCCACGCGGATGCGCCGCGCTTTCATCAGTTCGAGCAGTGCCAAAAAGGTGGCGACGAGATCCGACTTGGACTTCGCCCCCTGAAACAGCGTTTCATACCGCACGGTCTTTTTCTCCCGCAGGCTGTGCAGCACATAGACAATCTTCGACGAGACCGACACGATCTTACGCGCGACGATGCCGGAAAACGCCTGAGCGGGCGGCGGCAGACGGCGCCTGCCGCGTCCTGCGGCGGAAAGATAGGCGTCAATCAGCTCCTGCGGCGCGTGCACGCGGCAATAGGTATAGTCGGGAGCGATCTCCTCCGGCTCACGCACAAAAAGCTCGCTGCCGATATACTGTGCGGCAAGGCGGCGCGCCGCCTCCCGGCACAGCTTGTATTCCACGAGCTGACCCGTCAGCTCCTGCCGCAGCTGCTCCGCCTCGTCCTCATATTTGGGCAGCAGCATGGCGGATTTCATCTGCACCAGCCGCGCCGCCATTTCGAGAAACTCACTGGCGATGTCGAGATCGAGACTTTTCATCTGTTCGATGGCGTCAAGATATTGCCGCAAAATTTCCGCGATCGGGATGTCATAGATATTCAGTTTGTTCTTCTGTATCAAAAACAGCAGAAGGTCGAGCGGCCCTTCAAAGGTGGGCAGCCGATAGGAAATTGCTTCCATGCATCCGACTCCTCGTTATAAATATCCGTTGAAGAGGTCGGCAAAACCGAACAGCCGACCGAGCACATCGCACACCGCGTTTTCGATGACGGCAAGCGGCGTATTCAGCACGCCGACAAGCAGCAGCACCATCACGACAAGCGTGATCTGCCGACTGTAGCGCTCCAATGTATACGTCCACCGTTCCGGCAAAAACAGTCCGAAAATGCGCGAGCCGTCCAGCGGCGGGATAGGCAGCAGGTTGAAAACGGCAAGGCCGATGCTCACCCGCGCGATCACGACGATCAGCACGAGCCAAAAATAGGTCAGCACCTGCATATCCGTGATGATGAGACTGCACACACGGAAAAGCGCGACCGCGACCACCGCCATCAGCAGGTTCGAGGCAGGCCCCGCAAGCGCCGTGAGCGCCATGTCCCGCTTGCGGTTGCGAAAGTTGAAGGGATTGACCGGCACGGGCTTGGCATAGCCGACGCCGACAAAGACCAGCATCAGAGCACCGAGCGGATCCAAATGCTTTAGGGGGTTCAGCGTCAGTCTGCCGTTCCATTTCGCCGTGTCGTCTCCCATAAGGTGCGCCGCGAAGGCGTGCGCAAATTCGTGAAGCGGCAGCACGGCAAACACCAAAATAGCATAGGCAAACAAACGGAAGATCAGTTGTGCGAACGAAACATGTCCGATGTTCGATATAAGCCACGACAGCATAGCCATTCTCCCTCAAGTACAGAAATGTATAATCAAGAACATTATAACAGAGTATTTCCGAAATTACAAGAAAAAAGACAACGCCCGCCGTCTGAACTGCCCCAAGTTGTGCAGACAGTACAAAAACAGCCTAATTGGTAGAAAATTAAATTTTAAGCAACAAACTGATTTCGTTTTTCAAGCGGAGTCAGTTTTGTTTTAGTTTGAATACGATAATTATTGTAGAAGTTGATGTATTCGGATATGATGAGGCTCGCCTCATCATATCCGGAAAGCTTTGCTCTGTGAATACATTCCGTTTTGAGTATTGAAAAGAAATTTTCAGCTAAAGCATTGTCATACGGATTACCGCGTCTTGACATTGACGGCGTTATGCCGTATGATTGTGTTAGGTTAAAGTATGCTTGTGATGTGTACTGAAATCCTTGGTCACTGTGGAGTTGCACCTCCGCAGTGATTTTTTCTTTTCTCTTTGCAACTTTTATCGTATCGAGTACCAATTTAACACTTTGTTCTTTATCCATTTTGTAAGCAACAATACTGTTATCATACAAGTCTCTGATGATTGATAAGTACAGAAAGCCTTGAGCAGTTTTAATGTATGATATAT
>SFCS01000024.1 GCA_004558485.1 Ruminococcus sp.
TAACAGGAAATGCGGTTTATACTGCAACATACACGGCAACCTATATTGACTATACTGTGACATTTAAGGATTGGAATGGAACGGTACTGTCTGCCAAAACATACCACTATGGTGATAAAGTAACTGCCCCCGGTGATTCGACAAGGGCAGCAGATAAGACCTATACCTATACTTTCGCAGGTTGGGATAAAGCTGTAGTCAACTGTGCAGGCAATGCAACCTATACCGCAATTTATACAGTAAAATATATTGATTACACAATTATTTTCCAATATGAAGATGGAACGGTAATCAAGAAATATACAGTACATTATGGTGATTCCGTTACAGCGCCCGCTAATCCTGCCGCCCCGTCTGCGCCGGGCAATAATTACGAGTTTTGCGGATGGGATAAGGATGTTGTTACCACTAGTCAAGGCAACGCCGTGTATACCGCAGTGTTTGTGCGCAAATACATTTCCGGCGATCTGGACGGCGACGAGAAAATCACCGATGCGGATGCGGTATATCTGCTGATGCATACGTTTTTCTCAGATGAGTACCCCGTTGATCAGGATTGCGACTTCGACGGCGATGGAAAAGTCACCGATGCGGATGCCGTATACTTGCTGATGTATACATTTTTCCCGGATGAATACCCAATACAGTGAAAAGGGAGTTTTGAAAATGAAAAAGGTACTCAGTTTACTCTTCTGCGTCTGCTTTATGCTTGCCCTTTGCGTGCCCGCTTATGCCGCCGGAACGGCGACGCTTAACGGAAACACATCGACAACGGACGGCTCAACCATAGAATACATCCTGAATGTCAGCGGTTGCGGCGACGCAACATCCGTTGCCGTTGCGGTGAGCTTTGACGATGCCTTTGAGCTTGTTTCGGCAACATGGCTGAAAAACGGTTCGCTAAACAGGTTTGACTCCGCAACGAACAAGGGCGTTCTGGGCGGATTAAGCTCTCCTAATATCAACGGGGATGTTTTCAAGCTGGTTCTGAAAGCCAAGACCGCTTCTGCCAATGCACATACAGTCAGCGTGAATTTTATTGCCCGAAACGGTTCCGATGATATTATGAATGTCACCCCCACAAAGACGGTAAAAATTGTCTGCAGCTCACATAATTACTCGGCTTACACAAAACTGAACAACAGCCAGCATCAGCGCACTTGCACCGCTTGCGGATATGTGGAAAAAGCAGGTCACACCTGGAACGGTGGCGCGGTGGTGAAAGCGGCGACCTGTAAGGAGACCGGCACGAAGGAGTACACCTGTACGGTGTGCGGCGCGAAAAAACAGGAGACGGTTGCCAAAACCGATCATCATACCTGGGACGGCTGGAATGTCACCAAGCAGCCGACCTGTACAGCGTCCGGAACGACCACGAGAACCTGTTCGGTGTGCGGCAAAACGGAAAATCAGGCCGTGAACGCCACCGGACATTCCATGGGCAGCTGGACGCAGACAAAAGCACCCACCTGTACCGAAAAGGGTGAGGAAAAGCGCAGCTGCGGCAAGTGCGGTCATTTCGAAACGCGCGCTGTCAATGCACTCGGACACAATTTCTCCCATCCGACGGTGACAAAAGAACCGACCTGCACCGAGACGGGCGTCGAGTCCGGCAAATGCAGCCGCTGCGGTCAGATGACCACCAACACGATCAAGGCGAAAGGTCACAAATTCGGCGCATGGGCGGATGGCAAGGCTGCCACCTGCACGGCGGGCGGAACGCAGGAACGCAAATGCACGGTTTGCGACGCGACGGAAAGTCGTGACACCAAGGCGCTCGGACACGATTTTGAAAATCCCACCATTGTGAAAGAGGCGACCATCAGCAGCACCGGTCTGAAAGAGGGCAAGTGCAAGCGCTGCGGCGAAGCCACGAAAGAAATCATTCCCTGTTCCTTCAAGGATGAAACGACCGGTGTGCAATTTGAGGCAAGCGAGGGCGCTTTTGCTGCCGGAACAGAGCTGAAGGTGGAGGAGATCACAGGGGACAATCCCACCTTTGCGTCCGCCGAAAATGTGTTGAAAGACGCCTGCGGAGAATTCAGGCTATACACGGTCGCAGCCACAGCAAATAACGCGGCTGTGCAGCCGACGGGTGCGGTCACGGTGACGCTTCCTGTTCCGGACGGTTTCGGGAAGGATGTAGCGGTGTTCTGCCTTGCAAGCGACGGGACATACACAAAGGCAGAGTCGTCTCTCAGTGCGGACGGCAAAACGGTTTCGGTCAGCGTTACCGCGCTTGGCAGCTTCGCTGTCGGCAAGCAGGATGCGCAGACGGAGAACGGCGACAACAACACCGATGTCAACGGCAATGTTGATACACCCGACGACGGAGCTGCTTCGCAGAAAAGCGGCACGGTGACATACATCATCCTTGCGGTTGCGGCGCTGCTTGTGATCGGCGGCGTTGTCGCATGGATCGTGATAAAGAAGAAAAAGACCGCGTAAGCGGCGCAAAAAAGCCGACGGTTTCCGTCGGCTTTTTTGTTGCAATGCTCTTGCATTTTGCCGCCGACGCGGTATAATGTAGTAAATCAGTTACGGGAGGAAACGATATATGCGAAAAATAAAGCTGCTGTTTCAGGGAGACAGCATTACCGACGCGGGGCGAAACTACGAGGACTGTCACGATCTCGGCGGCGGCTACCCCAAGTATGCTGCGCAGTACCTGCAGGAGAGTCACCCGGAGATCGACTTCGAGTTTATCGATCTCGGCATCAGCGGCAACCAGACAAAGGATCTTGTCGCGCGGCTGCAGAATGACTTTTTGGCGATCGATCCGGACATCGTGTCGATTCTCATCGGCGTCAACGATGTGTGGCATCACGCCGAAAATCGGGATTGGATCCCCGATGATGTGTTCGAGGAGCGGTATCGGACGGTGCTGGAGGGCATCAAGCAGCACACTCACGCCAGGATCATGATGATGGAGCCGTTTCTGATCCCGACCGAGGACAAGGCGTTTTTCCGCGTTGACCTTGCGCCGAAGATTGAAATTGTCCGCAAGCTGGCAAGGGAATATGCCGATGTCTATTTGCCCACCGACGGACTGCTGCAGGCGGCGTTCATCGGCGACGATCCGCTCACCTTTGCGGCGGACGGTGTGCATCCGACGCCGAAGGGCGCGGATTTCATCGGCAAGCTGTATGCAGAATACTTGGGAAAGCTGCTTTCCTGAGTGGATAAAAAAGAGGGAATACTGTATGACAAAAATTGACATTTTCTCCGGCTTTCTCGGCGCCGGAAAGACCACGCTCATCAAAAAGCTCATCAAAGAGGCCTATGCGGGTGAAAAGCTCGTGCTGATCGAAAACGAGTTCGGCGAAATCGGCATCGACGGCGGCTTTTTGCAGGACGCGGGCATCAAGATCACCGAAATGAATTCCGGCTGCATCTGCTGCAGCCTTGTCGGCGATTTCGGAAAGGCGCTTGAAAAGGTGCTGGCGGACTACGCGCCCGACCGCATCCTCATTGAGCCGTCTGGCGTCGGCAAGCTCAGCGATGTCATTGCCGCTGTGCAGGGACTCCATGATGACCATATCCTGCTCAACAGCTTTACCACTGTTGTGGATGCCAAGAAGTGCAAGATGTATGCCAAAAACTTCGGCGAGTTTTTCAA
Source organism: Ruminococcus sp. (assembly GCA_004558485.1). Taxonomy (GTDB): domain Bacteria; phylum Bacillota; class Clostridia; order Oscillospirales; family Acutalibacteraceae; genus URNF01. Next base: position 3,620 of record SFCS01000024.1, read on the forward strand.
CAATCAGATTGCCTATGCGGGCGCTGTCGTGCTGAGCCACACCGACGCACTGCCGACCGAAAAGCTCGAGGAGGTTCTGGCGCTTATCCGCGAGCAAAATCCTGCCGCGACGATCGTCACCACCCCGTGGGATCAGTTGACGGGCGGACAGATCCTGGAGACCATGGAGCGCCGCAACACGCTGTCCGACGAGCTTGCCGCACTGCTGCAGGAGGATACCTGTCCCGTCTGCGGGCATCACCATGACCACGAGCACGAGCATCATCACGATCACGACCTCGAACATCACCATGCGCATGACGACGATCACGACGATGAACATGAGCACCATCATCACGAGCATGATGACGACCATGACTGCTGCTGCCATGATCACGACCATGAGCATCATCACCACCATCACGCCGACGAGGTGTTCACCAGCTGGGGCAAAGAGACAACCGTGAAGTTCACCCCCGCAAAGATCACGGCGGCACTGGAAGCACTGCAGGATGCCGACAGCTTCGGCACGGTGCTGCGCGCCAAGGGCATTGTGGCGGCAGAGGACGGCAGCTGGATTCATTTTGACTATGTGCCGGGCGAGCCGGATGTGCGCACCGGCAGCGCCGGCGTGATCGGCCGTTTGTGCGTGATCGGTTCCGAATTGAAAGAGGACGCACTGGCGGCGCTGTTCGGCGTGGACGCCTGACGGTCGGAGGAAAAAATGGAAGTACCGGTATATGTATTCACCGGCTTTTTGGAAGCCGGTAAGACGCGTTTTATTCAGGAAACACTGGAGGATAAGCGCTTTAACGCAGGCGAAAAGACGCTGCTGCTCCTTTGCGAGGAGGGCGTCGAGGAATATGATCCGACCCGTTTTTCCTCTCCGCAGGTGTATGTTCAAACGGTGGAGGAGGAGACGGAGCTGACCGCCTCCAACATGACGGCATGGCTCAAAAAGAACGGCTGCCGTCGCGTCATTGTGGAATATAACGGCATGTGGCAGCTTGCTTCACTGTTTCAGAACCTGCCGAAAAACTGGGTCATCTATCAGGAGTTTTTCTTCGCGGATGCCACGACCTTTTTGCAGTATAACACCAACATGCGCTCACTGGTGGTGGACAAGCTCAACACCTGCGAGCTGGTGGTGTTCAACCGCTATACCGATGCGATCGACAAGATGGCGCTGCACAGGATCGTGCGCGGCATCAGCCGCCGCACCGACATTGCCTATGAGTCGCCCGGCGGTGAGGTGGCATATGACGACATGGAAGACCCGCTGCCGTTTGATGTGAACGCCCCCGTTATTGAGATCGCGGACGAGGATTATGCGCTGTGGTACCGTGATATGGGCGAAAATCTCGACACCTATGACGGCAAGACGGTGCACTTCAAGGGCATGGTGGCGCATAACCGCCAGCTGCCCGCCGATGCCTTTGTCATCGGCAGAGATGTGATGACCTGCTGTGTGGAGGACATCACCTTTGCCGGCATGGTTGCACAGTGGCAAGGTGCTATCGCACTGGGACAAAAGGACTGGGTGACGGTCGTGGCGGAGATCCGTATGCAGGAGCATAAGCTGTACGGCCGCCGCGGCCCTGTGCTGAAAATCACGAAATTGGAGAAGGCTGTGCCGCCGGATCAGCCGGTGGCGACATTCTATTGATGGTATGTATACATTGCTTTTGGCGGTGATCTACCTCGCCTTTATCAGTCTGGGACTTCCGGACTCGCTGCTCGGATCGGCGTGGCCCGTGATGCATCAGACGCTTGCCGTGCCGCTTTCCTATATGGGCATCGTCACGATGATCATTTCGGGCGGCACGATTGTTTCCAGCCTTTTGTCGGAGCGGCTCACAAAAAAGCTCGGCACGCAGACCGTCACGGTCATCAGTGTTGCGCTGACGGCAGCGGCGCTTTTTGGGTTTTCCTCCGTGCGGGCGTTCCCGCTCCTTTGCGTGTGGGCAATTCCCTATGGACTCGGCGCGGGTGCGATCGACGCGGCGCTCAACAACTATGTAGCGCTGCATTATTCCTCCCGTCATATGAGCTGGCTGCACTCCTTTTGGGGCGTGGGAGCGGTCATCAGCCCGTATGTCATGAGCTATGCGCTTTCCCATCGCTCGTGGGAGGACGGCTATCGCATCGTCGGGTGGATGCAGGGCGGCATTGTGCTGGTGCTTTTGCTGACGCTGCCGCTTTGGAAGATCAACAAAGCGGAGAAAACGGAGGAAAGCACACGGGTCATCGGCTTGCGCACCGCTTTGAAAATTCCCGGTGTGCGTGGGGTGCTGGTTGGCTTTTTTGCCTATTGCGCGGCGGAAACGACGGTCATTCAGTGGACAAGCAGCTATCTTGCGGGCGTGCGCGGCGTTTCCGAAAAGCTCGCCGCCGCATTTGCGTCTTTCTTCTTCATCGGCATGACCGTCGGCAGGTTTTTGTCCGGCTTTGCGGCGGACAGGCTCGGCGACCGCCGCATGATCCGCATCGGCATCACGACAGCGCTTGTCGGTGCGGTCTGTGTGCTGCTGCCGCTGCAAACGACAGCGGTGGCGCTTGTCGGCTTTGTGATTATCGGGCTTGGCTGTGCGCCGGTCTATCCCGCGATCATCCATTCCACGCCGACCTGCTTCGGCGCGGACAACGCACAGGCGATCATCGGCGTGCAGATGGCGAGCGCCTATGTCGGGTCTACCTTTATGCCGCCGCTTTTCGGCGTGCTGGCAGAGCATACAACACTTCTGTTGTTGCCGCTGTATCTGGCGCTGTTTCTGGGGCTTTCCTTCCTGGTGCTGGAGCGGGCATACAAAAAGGCCTAGCGCGCATACCTCTCCCGAAATGCCTTGGGGGATAACCCCGTCTGCCGTCGGAAGGTGCGGCTGAAATTGCTGTTATCACTGAATCCGCATGCTTCAACGATCTCACCGATACGCATTTGCGTCTCGGTGAGATATTTTTTTGCCGCCGCGATGCGGCAGGACTGCAAATGCACCATGAGCGGATACCCCGTGATGGCTTTGAATACATGCGCGAGGTAATAGGGACTCAGATGGTATTCCGCCGCCAGTGTGCTGAGGGAATACTTTTCCTTGCAGTTTTCCGCAAAGCGGCACTGGATCTGCCGCACGATCTCCGCACGCTCCGATGCGTCATTTGCCGCAAAAAGAGCGGGGTGCTGCCGATACAGGGCAATCAGGAGCTGCTGCAGCAACAGATCGCACGCCTCCTCCGAAAACGGCTGCCCCTGTGCATATTCGGTCGCCATGCGGGCAAACGCCTCCTCGAATGCGGCGGGATCGCCGACGGTGACGGCATGGCGAAACTGTGCCGTACGGTTGAAAAGCACGGAAAGAAGGCGGTAGTTCTCTGCACTTTGCACGGCGTTTTCCGGTGCAACACGACAGACATAGCGGCGATAGCGCGCTGAGCAGATGTCGATGGCGTGTTCCTCAAAGCGGCTGATGAGCACGAGCGTCCCGCCCTCGGCGATCGTCTGTTCCGCACCGACAGAGACCTTGGCTTTTCCCTCAACGATATACAGCAACTGGTGACAATCGTGATAATGCGGCGTCACGCCGCCGACACTGTCCGCATATTTGCAGGAAATAACCATAAAGCACCTCTCACACGTTTTTTGTCATTGTATCATGAAAGCGGGAAGAAAGCAAGATTTACATAAAATACAGCAACCCCTGTATAGCGATCGCAAACGGCACGCCGTACAATAAAAACAAAGGAGCGTGACGGATTTGACACGAAGGGTATATACGGATGTTGCCGTATTCAAAGAGCAAAATGCGGCACTCGGCACAAAACTGCCGTATGCCGCCGACACCTCTGTTTTGAAGGAAACGCTGACGGTGGGAAAGGTGCAGATCCGAAACCGCCTTGCCTGTCAGGCAATGGAGGGGTGCGACGGCACGACGGCGGGCGCGCCGGATGAGCTGACCCATCGGCGGTATCGCCGCTTTGCGGCAGGCGGTGCGGGACTTATCTGGTTTGAGGCGACGGCGGTGCTGCCGGAGGGGAGAGCCAACCCGCGGCAGCTGTATATCTGCGATGCCACGCTGGACGCTTTCAAGCGGCAGGTGGCGGAGATCAAGGAAACGGGACTGCGCGAAAACGGCGTCGAGCCGATTGTCATTATGCAGGCGACCCATTCCGGCAGATACAGTAAGCCGTACGGCAAGCCCGCACCGCTCATTGCCTATAATAACCCGCTGCTTGAGGGCGACAAGCCGATCGATGCCGCCCGCATTCTGACCGATGATGCACTCGATCGCGTGGGGGAGGCGCTGGTGAGAGGAGCGGTGCTTGCCGAAAAGGCGGGCTTTGACGGCGTGGACATCAAGTGCTGTCATCGGTATCTGAACAGTGAACTGCTGTCGGCATATACCCGCGCGGGAAAATACGGCGGTTCTCTCGAAAATCGGACGCGCCTTTTGCGCGAGAGTGTACAGGGCGCGATGCAGGAAACGGGCGATGGGTTCCTGGTGACCTCCCGCCTGAATGTATACGACGGATTTGCCTATCCTTATGGTTTCGGCGTGCGCACGGACGGCAGTCTTGCGTTCGACCCGACCGAACCGATTTGGCTTTTGAAAACGCTTGCCGCCTTTGGCGTACCGCTGCTCAACATCTCCATGGGCAATCCCTATTTCAATCCGCATGTCAACCGTCCGTTTGCCAACGGGCCGTACACGGCGGAGGAGCACCCGCTGTGCGGCGTTGCCCGTGTGCTGCACGGCACGGCGACGCTGAAGGCGGCAGTGCCGCAGATGCGGCTCGTCTGTTCGGCGCTGAGCTTTCTCGGCGTGGCAGCGCCGCATGTCGCGGCAGCATTCATCGAAAACGGCGGCTTTGACATTGCGGGCTTTGGCAGGACTGCATTTGCCTATCCGGATTTTGCAAACGACATTTTGCACACCGGGGAAATGCAAGGCGGCAAATGCTGCATCGCCTGCTCAAAATGTACGGCGCTGATGCGTGCAGGCGGAACGCCCGGCTGCATTATACGGGATAAGGACATATATTTGCCGCTCTATCGGCAGCTTTGCACAGGGGAGGAAGGCATATGAGAAAAACGGCTTTGGTGACAGGCGCCGCCGGCGGCATAGGCTTTGCAACGGTGAAACGCCTGCTTGCGGAGGGAATCGCGGTCGTCGGCATGGACATTCTGCCGCAGATGCCGCAAACGCCGGACGGAGAATTCACCTATGTGAGCGGCGACCTTTCCAAGGCGGCAGATCGCGCCCGCGCTGTCGAAACGGCACTGGATGCCTACGGCAGGATCGACATTTTGGTGAATGTGGCGGGCGTTGCGCCGCGGGTGCGCGCCGACCTTTTGGAGATGACCGAGGAAAGCTATGACTTTGTCATGAACATCAACACCAAAGGCACGCTGTTCCTGACACAGGCAGTGGCAAACCGCATGATACAAAATGACGGCGACTGTAAGGGGACGATCGTGAACATTTCCTCCATGTCCGCCTATACCAGCTCTACAAACCGCGGGGAATACTGTATTTCCAAGGCGGGCGTTTCCATGATCACAACGCTTTTTGCCGACCGTTTGGCGGCATATGGCATTCCCGTCAACGAAATTCGCCCCGGCATCATCGCCACCGGCATGACGGCGACGGTGCAGGAAAAGTATGACCGACTCATCGACGGCGGTCTGCTGCCCATCAAGCGTTGGGGCAGACCCGAGGACATCGCGGCGGCGGTGTGGACGCTGTGCAGCGGCGCGCTGCCGTATGTCACGGGACAGTCTATCGATGTGGACGGCGGATTTCATATACAGCGGCTGTGAGGGATATATGGAAAACATGACGGTGATCTCCGTGGATACGGTGGTGGTCGGCAGCGGCGCGGCGGGGTACAGCGCCGCCTGCCGCTTGCAGGAAATGGGAAAGAAAAGCGTCGCTCTGGTGACGGAGGGCGTGAATATCGGCACCTCCCGCAACACCGGCAGCGACAAGCAGACCTATTATAAATTGGGGCTCGGCGGCGCCGCACCCGACTCCGTGCGACAGATGGCGGAAAATCTGTTTTTCTGCGGCGCGGTGGACGGGGACAACGCCCTTTGCGAGGCGGCGCTGTCCGCACGGTGCTTTTTGCGCCTGTGCGAGCTGGGCGTGCCGTTTCCGGTCAACCGTTTCGGGGAATACATCGGCTATAAGACCGATCACGACCCCTTCGCCCGCGCCACCTCCGCAGGGCCGCTTACCTCAAAATTCATGACCGAGGCGCTGCAGCGCCGGGCGGATGCGTGCGGCGTCACGGTGTATGACGGTCTGGCGGCGGTGGAAATTCTAAAGGATGAAAACGGCGTTTGCGGACTGGTTTGCTTGCAGAGAAAAAGCGGGAATTTTGCCGTCTTTCGCTGTGCGCATGCGGTGCTTGCGACCGGCGGCCCTGCCGGTATTTATGCCGACAGCGTCTATCCCGCCTGCCACAACGGTTCAACGGGTCTGGCACTCGCGGCGGGAACAGCGCTGCAAAACGCCACGGAGTGGCAGTATGGGCTTGCGTCCGTTTCGCCGCGCTGGAATGTCTCCGGCACGTATATGCAGGTGCTGCCGCGTTTTATTTCCGTGGACGAAAACGGAAAGGAATATGAGTTTTTGCGGGAATACTTCCGCGATGACTACGCGGCGCTGTCTGCGGTGTTTCTCAAGGGGTATCAGTGGCCGTTTGATAGCCGCAAGGTGATGGACGGATCGTCGGTCATCGACCTGCTTGTCTATCGGGAATGTGTGCTGCGTCGGCGGCGGGTGTATCTCGATTATCGCACCGATCCGTTTGACCTGCCCGCTATCGCCTATGAGAAGCTCATCCCCGAGGCATATGCCTATCTCAGAAACGCGGGTGTCTGCGGCGGGACGCCGATCGAGCGTCTGGAAAAAATGAACGCCCCCGCGGTGGCACTCTATGCCGGTAAAGGCGTTGACCTGCACAGAGAAAGATTGGAAATCGCCCTGTGTGCCCAGCACCACAACGGCGGCATCGCCGTCGACCTTTGGTGGCAGACGCGTGTGCGGGGACTGTTTGCGGTCGGCGAGTGCGCGGGAACACACGGCATCACCCGCCCGGGCGGCAGTGCGCTGAACGCGGGACAGGTGGGAGCGCTGCGCGCGGCGCAGTATATTTCCGCCGACAAACGGGAGCTGCCCGCCGAAAAAGCTTTTTCGGACTTGGCGGCAGCGGCGGTGAAACGGCACAAAGCGTTTTGTGAGAGCGTTCTGCGGGGTGCGGACACGGTGAAGGCGCTGACCGCCGCCGCACGGCGTCGCATGAGCGATGCGGGTGCAGCGATCCGCGCGGTCGAAAAAATGCAGGCGGCGCGCGAAGAGACAGAGGCGCTTTTGCGGGATTTTTCGCACGCTGTCGGCGTTTGTGCGCCGCAGGAGCTGTGGCGCGCCTATGCGCTGTACGATATGCTGCTGACACAAAGTGCCGTTTTGTTTGCCATGCTCGATTTTGCCGAAAAGGTCGGGAAAACGCGCGGCTCGGCGCTGTATACCGACAAAGACGGCGACCTGCGCGACGGCTTGGAGGACATCTTCCGCTTCACGGCGGATGAAACAAAGACCGTTTCCGCTATACAGGAGGTCGGCTTTACAGGCAGAAAATGTACCGCTCTGTGGCGTCCCGTGCGACCGTTGCCGGCGGCGGACGATTTTTTTGAAAATGTCTGGCGCGGATACCGCGAAAATGGTAATATATACTGAAAGGGGAGAAGATCTATGTGGAACAGCGGACTTGTTTCGGTCTCATTTCGGCAGCTGTCGCCGGAAATGATCTGCAAAGCGGCAAGTGCCGCAGGACTGACGGCTGTGGAATGGGGCAGCGATGTGCACGCGCCGTTTGATGCGCCGGAGAAACTGACGGAGATCGTCAGGCTGCAAGAGCAGTACGGCATTCGCTGCATCGCCTACGGCACCTACTTCCGTCTCGGCGAAACGCCGACCTCGCTGCTGCCGTCCTATATCGCGGCGGCAAAGCGGCTCGGGACGCGCGTTTTGCGCGTTTGGTGCGGCGACCGTTCTGCGGACGCCTATACCGCCGCGGAAAGAGACAAACTTTTCACCGCCTGCCGCGCGGCGGCAAAGACGGCAGAGGAGGCGGGCGTGACGCTGTGTATGGAATGTCATCCTCACAGCTTTACCGAGACTGTCGGCGGGGCACTGCTGCTGATGCAGGCGGTCGCCTCTCCCGCTTTTCGCATGTATTGGCAGCCGAATCAGTATTGCTCCTTTGAGGAGAATATGGCCTATGCCAAGGCGATTGCGCCCTATACCGTCAACATCCATGTGTTCCACTGGACGGCATCCGCGCGTCTGCCGCTTGCGGATGGATTGCCGCAGTGGAAACGGTATTTGCAGGCGTTTGACAAGACGCAGACACTGCTTTTGGAGTTCATGCCGGATGACCGCATCGAGAGTCTTCCGCGTGAGGTCGGCGCTTTGTGGGAACTGATCGGAGGAAGAGTATGAGATCCATCTTTTTGTGCGAAGATCCCGCTGTTATTGCGCGCGTTTATGCGCCACAGACGGCGGCGGTGCTGCGGGAAACGGCGGGGCTTGATACGACCGTGTATACTGCCGCTCATCTGAAGGAAACGCCGACGGCATTTGCCGATGTGGACTTCGTGTTTTCGAGCTGGAGCATGCCGTCTCTGACGGAGGAGGAGATCGCTGCCTTTCTGCCGTCGCTGAAGGCGGTGTTTTATGCCGCCGGCTCGGTGCAGGCGTTTGCCCGCCCGTTCCTTCGGCGCGGCGTGCGCGTTTTCAGTGCGTGGGCGGCAAATGCCGTGCCGGTCGCGGAATACACGGTGTCGCAGATCCTGCTGGCAAACAAAGGCTTTTTTGCCACAGCGGCGCATCTTTCGGCGGGCGGCGACTATAAAGAGGCGCTCGCCCTGCGGGAGCATTTCCCGGGAAATTACGGGGCGTGTGTCGGCGTTATCGGTGCGGGCATGATCGGCAAAATGGTGATCGAAAGACTGGCGGCATATCGGCTCTCGGTCATGGTGTTCGATCCGTTTTTGCCGGACGAGACCGCAAAGACGCTCGGTGTCAAAAAGTGCGATCTCAAAACGCTGTTCAAAAATGCACAGGTCGTCACCAATCATCTTGCCAACAACGCCGAAACGCGCGGGATGCTCACCTATTCGCTGTTTGCGTCCATGCCGCCGTATGCTGTTTTCCTCAACACCGGCAGAGGGGCACAGGTGGTCGAGGAGGATCTCGTGCGCGCTCTGCGGGAACGCCCCGATCTGACGGCTGTGCTCGATGTCACCGACCCTGAGCCGCCGCGGGCGAATCATCCGTTTTTCTCACTGAAAAACTGCTTCTTGACACCGCACATCGCGGGCAGCAGCGGCGACGAGGTGCACCGCATGGCGGCGTATATGGAGGAAGAATTTCAAAACCTGAACAGCGGCGCGCCGACGCGGTTTGAAGTGACGGCGGAAATGCTGAAAACGATGGCATAAAGGGGGAGACGGACATGAAGTTATACGATACGCTCCTGGACAATGCTTTTTGGCAAAGGGTACGCAGTGACCCCGCTTATGCAGACGCACTTTCCCACATTCGCGCAGAATATGAGGAACAGGCCAAAGCGCCGCTCACCGTGCTGCCGTTTACGCTGCGCGACCGTTTCTATACGGACGGAGACCGCTCACAGTTTGAAAAGTACTATTTCGGTCGCCGCGTGCTTTTGAGCAGCGCCGCCATATTGGCGCTCGTGTACCCGGAAAAGGCGGCGTATCTGCAAAAGGTCGAGGACACGCTGTGGGCGATCTGCGATGAATACAGCTGGGCTTTGCCCGCCCATTGCACCGGCGACTATGCGGACGACACCACAATGGTGGATCTCTTTGTCGCGGAGACGGGCGCAGCAGTCGCCGAGATCACGGCGATGCTGCGCGGGCGCCTGCATCCGCGCGTCTTTGCACGCGCAAGGGTGGAGCTGAAACGGCGCGTATTTGACAACTACCGTGACCGCCGTTTCGGCTGGGAAACGGTGAGAACCAACTGGAGTGCGGTCTGTGCGGGCGGCATCGGCATTGCGATGATGTATGCCGCCCCGGAGCTTATGGAGGAATTTCTGCCGCGGCTTTTGGCGAGTGAGCAGTGCTGCATGGACTCCTATACGGAGGACGGTGCCTGTCTGGAGGGCATGAGCTATTGGGCATACGGCTTTGGCTACTTTGTCTATTTTGCCGATCTGCTCCGGCGTTTCACGGATGGCAAGGTCGATCTTTTTGCCGACCCGAAGGTGAAGCTGATGGCGACCTTCCCGCAGCGCAATCTCATGATGGGCAACACCGCGACGAGCTTTGCCGACGGTAATATGCACGCAAAAGTGCCGCTCGACCTTTATCACTTTTTGCACCGTCTCTATCCCGATGCGGTGACGCTGCCGCCGCCGGAAAGAATGGCCTTCAACGAGGGCAACTGTCGCTGGGTGCAGTTTTTGCGGCATTTTGCCTATTTCGATCCCGCGCTTTGCGGCGGTGCATTGCCGAAGGAAACTTATTATTTGCCGGTCGCGGGACAGTATATCACCACGCGGGACACCTTCTCCTTTGCCGTTAAGGCGGGGAGAAACGATGAGCCGCACAATCACAACGATGTCGGTTCGTTCATCCTATCTACCGCCAAAGGGCAGGAGCTTTGCGATCTCGGTGCGGGACTGTATACACGGCAGTATTTCGGCAGCGAGCGTTATACGATCTTTTGCAATTCCTCGCTCAGTCACAGCGTGCCGATCATAAACGGGCTTTCGCAGCATGAGGGCGGGGAATACGGCGGCAGTATGCAGACGAGCGGCAACACGGTGACATTGGAGATCGGCGGCGCCTACCCTGCGGATGTCGGCAGCATCACCCGTTCCTTTGTGATCGGGAAAAAATGTGTGCAGTTGACCGATGCATGGACCGACAAGGTGAAAAGCTTCACAGAGCGGTTTGTCAGCGTGATCGAGCCGACTGTCACGGCGGAGGCGGTGCGTTTTGCTGATTGCACGCTGCATTTTGATCCGAAGGCGGTGACGCCGAAGGTGTCGGTGGAACAGCACTGTATGCACGGTTACAAAAAGGATGCGGAAGGCAAAATGCCTCTGCTGCCGGTATACTGTGTGGACTTTGCCGTCGATCCTGCCATGGGGCGGGTCACCTTCACTTTCGATATGTAAAGGACGGGCGCAGCATCAAAGGCGCTGCGCCCGCTTTCTCATTCTGTCACATGAATGACGCTCACGGGGCAGCTGTCAGCAGCCTCTGCCACAGCGCTTTCGTTCTTGTCCTGCGGTGTCGCGTAGACCTCCGAGAGCCCGTCATCTGCCATGCGAAAGACCGACGGGCAGGTCTCCACACACACGCCGCAGCCGATGCAGCCGTCGCGATCAATGCGTACTTCCATAGAAACAACCTCCTTTTTTCGGTAGTATATCACGATGAGGTCTTGCTTTTTATGGCAATATCTGCTAAAATGTGCACAAGTTTTATAAGGAGACGAGAGATATGAAGCGCGTTATTACTTTCGGTGAAATCATGCTGCGTCTGGCACCCGAGGGATACTATCGGTTTGTGCAGACGGAGAACTACGGTGCGACCTATGGCGGCGGCGAGGCAAATGTGGCGGTGTCGCTTGCAAACTACGGTTTTGATGCGGCGTTTGTGACAAAGCTGCCCGCACACGACATCGGACAGGCAGGCGTCAACGCCCTGCGGCGGTACGGCGTGGACACCTCGCTCATCACCCGCGGCGGTGATCGCGTGGGCATCTATTTCCTGGAAAAGGGTGCGTCGCAGCGTCCCTCCAAGGTGATCTATGACCGCGCCGGTTCGGCGATCGCAACGGCGACGACGGCGGACTTCGATTGGGATAAGATCTTTAGCGGTGCCGACTGGTTCCACTTCACCGGCATCACCCCCGCGCTCGGCGACAATGTTGCGGCGATCTGTCTTGAGGCGGTCAAGGCGGCGAAGGCGCGCGGCATCACCGTTTCCTGCGACCTTAACTACCGCAAAAAGCTCTGGACAAAGCAAAAAGCGGGCGAGGTCATGGGCGAGCTTTGCCAATATGTCGATGTTTGCATCGCCAACGAGGAGGATGCTGCCGATGTGTTCGGTATCTCCGCTGCCGATACCGATGTGTCCAAGGGCGAGGTCAACCATGAGGGCTACAAGGATGTGGCGCGGCAGCTTAAAGAGCGCTTTGGCTTCCGCTATGTTGCCATCACGCTGCGCACCTCCATCTCTGCCAACGACAACGACTGGGCGGCGATGTTGTTTGACGGCAAGGACTACTATTTCAGCAAGCAGTATCATATGCACATCGTCGATCGCGTCGGCGGCGGCGACAGCTTCGGCGGCGGTCTCATTTATGCGCTGCTTTCCGGCTTTGACGCACAGAAAACGATCGAGTTTGCCGTGGCGGCAAGCTGCCTCAAGCACACCGTTGAGGGCGACTTCAACCAGGTGACGGCGGACGAGGTGCTGCGTCTTGCGGGCGGCGACGGCTCCGGCCGTGTGCAGCGCTGAGCCTGTTTGCAATAAAAGTAACGAAACGGGACGCAAAACTTGCGTCCCGTTCTTATGTGCTTTTTCGCGGCATACACTGTGACGAGGTGAGTGTATGCGGGAATGGATCATCGGTATTATGAATGTATGGGGCTACGGCGGCGTGGTGTTTCTCATTGCCCTTGAAAATGTGTTTCCGCCCATCCCGTCCGAGGTCATTTTGACCTTCGGCGGATTTATGACGACTTGCAGCAATATGTCGATATGGGGCGTGATCGCCGCGGCGACCGCGGGTTCGCTCCTCGGTGCGATCATTTTGTACGGCGCAGGGGCTTTGCTCGGTGCGGACAGGGTGATGGCACTTTTGGACGGCAAGACGGGGCGGGTGCTGCATTTCAAAAGGGCGGATGTGGAAGGGGCGATGGCGTGGTTCGACGAGAAGGGCGCACCCGCCGTGTTTTTCTGCCGCTGCGTGCCGATTGTGCGCAGCCTCATTTCCATCCCCGCCGGCATGGCGAAAATGCACTTTCTGCCGTTCTTTTTGCTGACTGCCGCCGGCTCGTTCGTGTGGAACACGGTGCTTTGCTATCTCGGCGCACTGGCGGGAAATTCCTGGGAAAAGATCGCCGCCATGTTCGGCACTTATGCCGACATTTTCGCGCTCGTGATGCTGACGGCTGTGCCGATCGTCACCGTCCTGTGGCTGCGCCGCAAGAAAAAAAGGAATTGAAATTTTTTCGATTATCTTTTATAATGGCAGATGTATCAAAAAGGGGGGACGGCTGTGTCTCGTGAAGAAAAGAAAAAGCGCATAAAGCATATTTTGCTTTGCTGCGCGCTGCTGCTTGCCGTTTATTACATCCTGCCGATCATCGGCATGGCAATGGACGGCCGCAAGGGCGAGGTGTTTTTGTCGACGGGGCTCATTCATTTGCTGTTTCCGCTGTATCTGTATATCAGCGCGATCGCGCTGGGGATACGGCACGGGTTTTGCTCAGTGTATGCCGTGGCGTCGGCGGTGCTGTTTTTTCCGACGCTCCTCATCTATTTCACACCGCAGATCTGGTATGCCGGATTGATCTACGGCGGCATCGCCCTTGCCGGCAACCTCATGGGATGGGGACTGAAATCGGTGATGCGGCGTTTCAAGGAAGAACAGAATTCATAAAGAAAGCGAAAGATCTGCTTTGCAAATGCAAAACAGATCTTTTTTTATGCCAAAACGGGGTTTGCATAAAAATTATTTCCTTGTATATACTAAGTGGCAGTATATGGGAAAGGAACGAACATCATGGATGCAAAGGAATACAAGAGGATGCAGAAGACCGGCGCACCGAAATCGCCGGTGCTCAAAAACTGCATATGGGCGTTTTGTGTGGGCGGCGCGATCTGCACGCTGGGTGAGGTGGTCGTGCAGCTCGGGGAAAACGGCGGACTAAGCGAAAACATGGCGCGTCTGCTTTGCTCGGTGTCGCTGATCTTCTTAAGTGTATTGCTGACGGGGTTGCAGGTATACGATAACATCGCCAAGCATGCGGGCGCCGGCACACTGGTGCCGATTACGGGCTTTGCCAACGCCATCGCCTCTCCCGCCATTGAGTTCAAGAGCGAAGGACTGGTGCTCGGCATGGCGGCAAAGATGTTCTCCATCGCCGGGCCGGTTCTGGTGTACGGCATTTCTGCCTCGGTGATCTATGGACTGATACTGTATATAATCTCATTATTCTAAGGAGGAACGGGCATGCCGGAACGCAAGGGGAATTATACGATACAGCTTTCCAACCGACCGATGATACTGAGCTCGGCGGCAGTGGTGGGCAAAAAAGAGGGGGAAGGCCCGCTCGGCAAGGTGTTTGACCGTGTTTTTGAGGACACCACCCTGAACGAAAAAACATGGGAAAAAGCGGAGAGCGACATGCAGAAAGAGGCGGTGACCTGCGCACTCAACAAGGCGGCGCTGTCGCCGTCACAGGTGCAGCATATTTTTGCCGGCGATCTGCTCAACCAGTGCACCGCCTCTACCTTCGGCCTGCGGGAGCTGAACATCCCGCTTTACGGTCAGTTCGGCGCTTGCTCCACCATGGCGCAAACGCTGTCCATGGCGGCGATCTTTGTGGACAGCGGCGCTGCCGACATCTGTTGCGCCGTAACCTCGTCCCATTTCTGCACCGCCGAGCGCCAGTTCCGTTTTCCGTTGGAATACGGCGGACAGCGCCCGCCGACATCCCAGTGGACGGCGACTGCCGCAGGCGCGGCGGTGGTCGGCATGGGCGGCAGCGGCGTGCGCATTGCCGAAGTGCTCGGTGGACGGCAGGTGGATCTCGGCGTAACGGACGCCAATAATATGGGCGCCGCGATGGCGCCTGAAGATGTTAAACTAACACCATACCCGGAAACGAAGGTATGGTCTTTTTTTACACAACTATATAACTAAGCGGAGGCGATAAAGCGTCAACTACCACCACATGAATGAGGGGGGAATTTTTGCCGAGATTTCTTAAACTGACTTAAATTTGACATTTGCAAGAGTCTTTCTAAAATATAATTGTAAACTTACAAAAGGTATCGTATTTGCGATACCTTTTCTTATTTTTTTTAGAAAAGGAATGATATTTTATGACAACTGCAGAAATTAGGGATATTGCGCATCACATCGATCATACATGTCTCAGTCCGACCGCAACCACATCTGATATTGTGAATGCCTGCCTGGAAGCCTATTGTGTCGAAGCTGCTTCAGTTTGTATTCCGCCTTGTTATGTCAAAGAAGTGAGAAACATCCTGGACGAGGTGCCGGACAGAAAACCAAAGGTATGTACGGTTATCGGCTTTCCACATGGGCAGAACGGATTCAAGCGCTTCAGTTTTTACTGCTACTCGTTTTGCTTGCGCTTATTGTTCATAAAATGAAGAATGCCTGACGAGACGAAATTGCGGCAGTGCTGGTGGCCTCTCCTACGATTCCCTGGGCCGGCTCATCGCCTCCAG
>SFCS01000025.1 GCA_004558485.1 Ruminococcus sp.
ATTTTTGTGAAAATTCATAAAAACAACAGACAATATCAAACGCAATGCGGTATACTAGATCTGCGATCCCGTAAACATTTGGAGGAGGGCATATTTGTGAAGAAGCCTCTTTGCCTGTGTTTCTCGGCTGTGTTGCTGCTGATGTGTGTCGCCTGTGCGAATCAGACGACGGTGATGGTTTCCGACCCTGTGGGGCAAGCCGATGTGACGACTGCCGGTGTGTCGGATTCTGAAACGACCGGAGGGGAAGCGCTTGCGACGACGCGCTTGTCTGCATCCGGAATGGTGTCGGAGGCAAAACCGACGACGGAAAAGATAAAGGGAACGACCGTGAGCTTTTCTGCGCCCGAAAAGGGGACAAAGGCAACGACGACCAGAAAAACGACTTATATCCCGCCGCTGCCCGTGCAGGGTAATCCGTTGTCGCTGCAGCCGGCGGGGAAAATAGAAGTGTGTTGTTTCTCCGACACAACAAAGCCGACGGTGACCCTGTGCCGCAGCGTCGATAATCTTGATGCATTATCGAGCTTGACAGACCGCACCGGCAATAAGAAGATGTCGCTTGTGCTGAAAGAGGCATACGGTGACGCTTTCTTTGCCGACAAGGCGCTTTTGGTTCTCTATTTCTATGAACGGAACGGCGGTATCACGGGGTCGGTCGAATCGTTGTCGCTGGACGGTTCCACACTCAGAGCCAATGTTGCATTGGAGAAGAGGGAATCTTTGACGAAAAACTTGTATTATACACAGGCAATAACACAATGGCTGTGGGTATATGAACTGCCCGCGGATGTGGCTGCTGTTGCAACGGATGCGGCGGTGCAGTCGCATGAGACTGTCCGCTATGTTGACTAAGTATTCTCTTTCTGCCGCCCTTTTTTCGGAAAGGGCGGCAATTTTTTGCTTTTTGGGGCACAAAAAGATTTGACAGCGGCATTGTGGTATAGTAAAATAAAAGGAACTTGCATATAGTTGCAAGAGGTGTAACCCTGCGGGTATCCCGCAATATGAAAGGAATGGTTTTGAATGGCAAGAGTGTACAATTTTTCCGCCGGCCCGTCCATGCTGCCGGAAAGCGTGCTCAAAAGAGCAGCGGCTGAGATGTTGGATTATGAAGGATCCGGACAGTCCGTGATGGAAATGTCGCATCGATCTAAGACCTATGATGCCATCATCAAGTCGTGCGAAGAACTCTTGCGCGAGGTCATGCAGATCCCGGAAAACTATAAGGTGCTGTTCTTGCAGGGCGGCGCTTCGTCCCAGTTCGCCATGGTGCCGATGAATCTCATGACCGGCAGCGGCAAAGCGGATTATGTGTTGACCGGCCAGTGGGCGACCAAGGCATATAAAGAGGCGGCGCGCTACGGCGATGCCCATGTGGTGGCAAGCTCGAAGGATAAGACCTTCTCCTATATCCCGAAGCTCGACCCCGCGACCTTCACGAAGGATGCGGACTATTTCCATATCTGCATGAACAACACCATCTACGGCACGGTGTATCATGAGCTGCCCGAGACCGGCAATGTGCCGCTCGTGGCGGATATTTCGTCCTGTATTCTGTCCCGCCCGATCGATGTATCCCGCTTCGGCCTTTTGTATGCCGGTGCGCAGAAGAACATGGCGCCTGCGGGCCTCACAGTCGTCATCGTGCGTGAGGACCTCATCGGTCACGCCATGGACATCACCCCGACCATGTTCAACTATCAGATCCATGCCGACAACGGCTCGATGTTCAACACCCCGCCCTGCTATACCATCTACATTTGCAAGCTGGTGCTGGAGTGGCTGAAAAACGAGATCGGCGGCCTTGAGAACATGCAGAAGATCAACGAAAAGAAAGCGGGTCTTTTGTATGATTTTCTCGATCACTCCGCCATGTTCAAGGGCACGGTCGTGAAAGAGGATCGCTCGCTCATGAACGCGCCGTTTGTCACCGGCAACGAGGAGCTGGACGCCAAATTTGTCAAGGAGGCGGCTGCCGCCGGGTTTGTCAACCTCAAGGGTCACCGCACGGTGGGCGGCATGCGTGCCTCCATGTACAATGCCATGCCGGTCGAAGGCGTCGAAAAGCTGGTCGCCTTCATGAAGGACTTTGAGAAAAATAACGCATAAGAGGGATAGAGCATGAATATTTGCACTTTGAATAAGATCGCTGCCTGCGGCACCGACCGTCTCGGCGCGGGCTATACCGTGACCGACACACTCGACAACGCTGACGGCGTGATGGTGCGCTCCGCTGCCATGCACGACATGGCGCTGCCGCAGTCGCTGCTTGCGATCGCGCGCGCGGGCGCAGGCGTCAACAACATTCCGGTCGACAAATGCAGCGACGCGGGCATCGTGGTGTTCAACACGCCCGGCGCCAACGCCAACGCGGTCAAGGAATTGGTCATCGCAGGTCTGCTGTTGTCCTCCCGCAAGGTTGTGCCCGCCATCGCGTGGGCAAAGACGCTCAAGGGCGAGGGCGACATGGTCGGCAAGCTGGTGGAAAAAGGCAAGTCGGCGTTTGCCGGCCCTGAAATTTCCGGCAAAAAGCTCGGTGTCATCGGGCTCGGTGCGATCGGCGTGCTCGTGGCGAACGCCGCCAGAGCGCTCGGCATGGAGGTCTATGGCTATGATCCGTTTTTGTCGGTGGACACCGCGTGGAAGCTGTCCCGCGGCGTACATCATGCCGTGGATCTCGAGACGATCTATAAGGAATGTGATTACATCACCGTGCATGTGCCGCTGACGGCAGACACCAAGGGCATGCTGAACGCGGATGCGTTCGCCATGATGAAGGACGGCGTGCGGGTGCTCAACTTCGCGCGTGACGGACTGGTGAACAGTGCGGACATGCTGGCGGCGCTGCAAAGCGGCAAGGTCGCCGCCTATGTCGTGGATTTCCCGACCGAGGAAATGCTCGATGTGGAAAATGTGATCGCCATTCCGCATCTCGGCGCGTCCACGCCGGAGAGCGAGGACAACTGTGCCGTGATGGCGGCGGATGAGCTGAAGGATTATCTGGAGAACGGCAACATTCTCCATTCTGTGAACTACCCCGATGTGCAGGCGCCGCGCGCGGCGGCAAACCGTATTTGCGTGCTGCACAAGAATGTGCCGAACATGCTGGCGCAGATCAGTGCCGTTGTTTCCGCGGCGGGCATCAACATTGCGTCGATGGTGAACAAGTCCAAAAAGGACTATGCCTACACGCTGCTGGATGTGGAGGGCGCCCCCGCTGCGGCGACGCTCTCCGGCATCACGGACATCGACGGTGTGATCCGTGTGCGCAGTATCTGAATGAAAAACAAAAGAAAAGGGGCGCCGTCGGGCCCCTTTTCTTTTTCCGGAAAGGATGTCAGTATGAAGTGGAGGTTGCCCTTGGCGGCGGTGTCTGCCGTGCTCCTCATTTGGGGAGCTCTTCCGTATCACTATTTGCGTATATACGGCATCGGCGTCATCACGCCGGTCGTCGTCGGCACCTTGGGGCTTTCGGCAGCGGTTTTTGCGCCGCAGACGGTGCGCCTTTTTGCTGCCGTCCGCGCGGCAGGGCGCGGCGTGCGCTTTGGTGTTTATGCCGTGGGCGCGGTGGTGGCGCTTTTGGTGCTGCTGTTTCTCGTCGTGTCGGTGCTGATGCTCGGATACTCTGTCCGAAAAGCGCCGAAGGATATGCCGGTGACGGTGGTGGTGCTCGGTGCGCAGGCGCGGGGGAATACGCCGTCGCTCATGCTGCGGCAACGCCTGGATGCAGCGTTGGACTTTCTCCTCGCACATCCCGACGCGCCGTGTGTCGTCAGCGGCGGGCAGGGTGCAGATGAAATATTTCCCGAGGCGGTGATCATGCAGCGCTACCTTGTCGACAAGGGCATTGATGCGGCGCGGATCTACACGGAGGACAAGTCCACCAACACCAAAGAAAACCTCAGCCTGTCGCAGGCGGTCATCGCGGAAAACGGGCTGCCGCAGAATGTCGTGATCGCCACGCAGGAATTTCATCAATACCGCTCCGCCTGTTATGCCCGCAGAGCGGGACTGACGCCGGTGGGGACGGCGACCTGCGGCACGCCGGGGTATCTGCTCCTCAACTACTGGATACGGGAATTTGCCGGCATCTGCCGCATGTGGCTGCTGCATTCCTGAGAAGAATAAACCAACGCCGCCGCGTGTTCCGAAACGGAGCACGCGGCGGCGTTTTTCTCTGCAAAAGCGGGGGAAAGCGGGCAAAAACCGCCGAAAATACGGAAAAGGGCAAAAAAATATTGCCAACACGCAAAAAACGGTTGACAAGCGGTAAAAAAAGGTATAAAATAATAAACTGCTTAATCATGGGATCATGTGCCGTTTACCCCAAAAACAGTATAGCACAGGATGCGGAAAAATGCAAGAAATTTCCGAAAAAAGCTTTTTCGCCCTGCCGTGATGAAAGTAAGATCGTATTTTCCCGCGGGACGGTAATGCGCGGATGAAATACAAAGGAGTGGTCAAGCCAATGGTGAATATCAAACCGGTCAAGCTGGGGACCACCACCCGTATGAGCTTTGCCAAGATCAATGAGGTTTTGGATATGCCGAACCTCATTGAGGTGCAGAAGAATTCATACAAGTGGTTTCTGGAGGAAGGTCTCAAGGAGGTCTTTCACGACATGTCCGCGATCGCGGACTATACCGGCAACTTGGTGCTGGAGTTCATTGACTATCGCCTGGACGATACGCCGAAATATACGGTGGCGGAGTGCAAGGAACGCGATGTGACCTATGCCGCGCCGCTGCATGTGCGTGTGCGCCTGCTCAACAAGGAGACCGGTGAGGTCAAGGAGTCCGAGGTGTTCATGGGCGATTTCCCGCTCATGACCGAAAGCGGCACCTTTGTCATCAACGGTGCCGAGCGCGTCATCGTGTCGCAGCTCGTGCGGTCCCCCGGTGTGTACTACGGCATGAGCTACGATACGACCGGCAAAAAGCTGTTCACCTCCACCGTGATCCCCAATCGCGGTGCATGGCTGGAATATGAGACGGATTCTTCCGATGTGTTCTATGTCCGCATCGATAAGAACCGCAAGCTGCCGGTGACCTGTCTTGCCCGTGCGATGGGACTGTCCACCGATGCGCAGCTCATTGAGTTTTTCGGCGACGATGAGCGTCTGCACGCCACCATTGAAAAAGATCCGACCAAGAACACCGAGGAGGCGCTGCTGGAGATCTACCGCAAGCTGCGCCCCGGTGAGCCGCTGACGGTCGAGAACTCGCAGCAGCACCTGGAGGGTCTGTTCTTTGACCCCCGCCGCTATGACCTGTCCCGCGTCGGCAGATATAAATACAACAAGAAGCTCGGCCTTTCCAACCGTCTTGCCGGGCAAAAGCTCAGCCGTCCGATCGCCAACCCCGACACCGGTGAGCTGATGGCGGAGGCGGGAGAGGTCATCGACCGCGCCCGCGCGCTGGAGATGGAGGATGCCGGTGTGCGCGAGGCGTTTGTCACCGTGGAGGAGCACGGCGAGGAGCGCGAGGTCAAGATCATCACCAACGGTATGGTCGATATCCGTAAATATGTCGATTTCGATGTTGCCGCATGCGGCATCCGTGAGCGCGTGTGCTACAGCGTTCTGCGCGAAATTCTCGACGCCTGCGGCGACGACAGGGACGCGCTGAAGGAAACGATCACTGCCCGCGCTGCGGATCTTGTGCCCAATCACATCACCGTGGACGACATTCTCGCGTCCATCAACTATCTCAACTGCCTCGGTCATGATGTCGGCACAACCGACGACATTGACCACCTCGGCAACCGCCGCATCCGCTCGGTGGGCGAGCTTTTGCAGAACCAGTTCCGCATCGGCTTTTCCCGCATGGAGCGCGTGATTCGCGAGCGCATGACGCTGCAGGGTCAGGACATGGATGTTGTCACACCGCAGGCGCTCATCAATATCCGTCCCGTGGTGGCGGCGATCAAGGAATTCTTCGGTTCCTCTCCGCTGTCCCAGTTCATGGATCAGAACAACCCGCTGGCGGAGCTGACGCACAAGCGTCGTCTGTCCGCTCTCGGCCCGGGCGGTCTGTCCCGTGACCGCGCCGGATTTGAGGTGCGCGATGTGCACTACAGCCACTATGGCCGTATGTGCCCGATTGAGACGCCCGAAGGCCCGAACATCGGCCTCATCTCCTATCTTGCGACCTTTGCCCGTATCAATGAATACGGCTTTGTGGAGGCGCCGTTCCGCCGCGTGGATAAGGCGACCGGCAAGGTCACCGACGAAGTGGTGTATATGCCGGCGGACATGGAGGACGACTTCATCGTGGCGCAGGCGAACGAGCCGCTCGATGAAAACGGCTGCTTTGCCCGTCCGAAGGTCAACGCGCGCTATCGCGATGAGTTCCTCGAGGTTGCCCGCGAAACGGTTGACTATATGGATGTTTCGCCGAAGATGGTCGTCTCCGTTGCGACTTCCATGATCCCGTTCCTTGAAAACGATGACGCCAACCGTGCTTTGATGGGCTCCAACATGCAGCGGCAGGCGGTGCCGCTGCTCAAGACCGAGTCCCCGATCGTCGGCACCGGTATGGAATATAAAGCGGGCGTCGATTCCGGCGTCTGTGTGCTTGCCAAGGCGGCAGGCACGGTCGTTTCCGCTTCTGCGGACACCGTTGTGGTGCGCCGCGATGACAACGGCGAGACCGATGTCTATAAGATGACGAAGTTTGCCCGTTCCAACCAGGGCACCTGCATCAATCAGCGGCCGGTCGTCAGCGCCGGTCAGCACGTTGAGGAGCATGATGTCATCGCCGACGGCCCCGCGACCTGCAACGGCGAGATCGCCCTCGGCAAAAACGCCCTCATCGGCTTTATGACCTGGGAAGGCTATAACTACGAGGATGCCGTTCTGCTGAACGAAAAAATGGTGCGTGACGATGTGTTCACCTCCATCCATATCGAGGAATATGAGATTGAATCCCGCGACACCAAGCTCGGACCGGAGGAGATCACAAGAGACATCCCGAATGTCAGTGAGGATGCGCGCAAGGATCTTGACGAGCGCGGCATCATCCATATCGGCGCAGAGGTGCGTTCCGGCGACATTCTGGTCGGCAAGGTCACCCCGAAGGGCGAGACCGAGCTGACTGCCGAGGAGCGCCTTTTGCGCGCCATCTTCGGCGAAAAGGCGCGCGAGGTGCGCGACACCTCGCTGCGTGTGCCCCACGGTGAATACGGCATCATCGTCGATGTCAAGGTGTTCACCCGTGAAAACTGCGACGAGCTCAGCCCCGGCGTGAACATGGTCGTGCGCTGTTACATTGCACAAAAGCGCAAGATCAGCGTCGGCGATAAGATGGCGGGTCGTCACGGCAACAAGGGCGTTGTTTCCCGTATTCTGCCGAGCGAGGATATGCCGTTCCTGCCGGACGGCACGCCGCTCGACATCGTGCTCAACCCCCTGGGCGTTCCGTCCCGTATGAACATCGGACAGGTGCTCGAGGTGCATCTCGGCTATGCCGCTGCCGCTCTCGGCTTCAAGGTCATGACGCCGGTGTTCGACGGTGCGCATGAGGCGGACATCCGCGAGCTTTTGAAGCAGGCGGGCAAGCGCGAGGACGGCAAGACGGTTCTGTATGACGGCCGTACCGGCGAACAGTTCGACAACCCGGTCACCGTCGGCTATATGTATTACCTCAAGCTGCATCACCTGGTTGACGATAAGATCCATGCCCGTTCCACCGGTCCTTACTCGTTGGTCACGCAGCAGCCGCTCGGCGGTAAAGCGCAGTTCGGCGGTCAGCGTTTCGGCGAAATGGAAGTGTGGGCGCTGGAGGCGTACGGCGCTGCCTATACGCTGCAGGAGATTCTGACCGTCAAGTCCGACGATGTGGTGGGTCGTGTCAAGACCTATGAGTCTATCGTCAAGGGCGAGAATGTGCCGCAGTCCGGCGTGCCGGAGTCCTTCAAGGTGCTTGTGAAGGAGCTGCAGTCGCTCGGTCTGGACATCAAGGTGCTCAATAAGAATAAAGAAGAGATCGATCTCAAGCAGACCTTCAGCGACGATGACGATGTGCCGGTCATCATGTCGGACGACGAGGCGTTCTATAATGTCGCCAACGAGTCGGATATGGACGGCTACGGCGTTGCCGATTTCGAGGAATCGGATTTCCTCGAGGACGACAATGAAGATGCGGCGGACGACAGCTTTGACGATGAACTGTAAGGGGAGGAGAGACAAGTATGGCAGATTTTGAAGTATTTGATTCCATTAAAATCGGTTTGGCTTCCCCCGATCAGATCCGCAGCTGGTCTCACGGCGAGGTTCTGAAGCCGGAGACCATCAACTACCGCACCCTGAAGCCCGAGCGCGACGGTCTTTTCTGTGAAAAGATCTTCGGGCCGACGAAGGACTGGGAGTGCCACTGCGGTCGCTATAAGCGTATCCGCTATAAGGGCAAGATCTGTGAGCGCTGCGGTGTGGAAGTCACGCGCGCGAAGGTGCGCCGTGAGCGCATGGGGCACATCGAGCTTGCCGCTCCCGTGTCGCACATTTGGTATTTCAAGGGCATCCCCTCCCGCATCGGTCTGATGCTGGATATTTCCCCGCGCCTTTTGGAGCAGGTATTGTACTTTGCCTCCTATATCGTGGTGGATCCGGGCGATACGCCGCTTATGAAAAAACAGATCCTGAGCGACAAGGACTATCGCGATATGCGCGAGAAATATGAGGACGATTTCGATGCCGGCATGGGCGCGGAGTATATCCAAAAGCTGCTTGCCGAGATTGACCTTGAGGCGCTGTCGGCGGAGCTGCGCGAGGAGCTGGATACCGCGACCGGTCAAAAGCGTGCGCGTCTTTTGAAACGGCTCGAGGTCGTCGATTCCTTCCGTCTTTCCGGCAATCGCCCCGAGTGGATGATCCTCAATGTCATTCCGGTCATCCCGCCGGATATTCGCCCGATGGTGCAGCTGGACGGCGGTCGTTTTGCGACCTCCGACCTCAACGATCTGTATCGCCGTGTGATCAACCGTAACAACCGTCTGCGCCGCCTGCTGGAGCTGGGCGTGCCGGACATCATCGTGCGCAACGAAAAGCGCATGCTGCAGGAGGCGGTCGATGCCCTCATCGACAACGGCAGACGCGGCAGACCGGTCACCGGCCCGAACAACCGCCCGCTGAAGTCCCTGTCGGATATGCTCAAGGGTAAACAGGGTCGTTTCCGTCAGAACCTGCTCGGCAAGCGTGTCGACTACTCCGGCCGTTCCGTTATCGTTGTCGGACCGGAGCTGAAGATGTATCAGTGCGGTCTGCCGAAGGAGATGGCGATCGAGCTTTTCAAGCCGTTTGTTATGAAACGGCTCGTGGAGACCGGCGCTGCCGGCAATATCAAGACTGCGCGCAAGATGGTCGAGCGCCTGCGCCCCGAGGTTTGGGACGCGCTGGAGATCGTCATTAAGGATCATCCGGTCATGCTCAACCGCGCACCGACGCTGCACCGTCTCGGCATCCAGGCCTTTGAGCCGGTGCTGGTGGAAGGCCGCGCCATCAAGCTGCACCCGCTGGCATGTACCGCCTTCAACGCCGACTTTGACGGCGACCAGATGGCTGTGCATGTCCCGCTGTCCGCAGAGGCGCAGGCGGAAGCCCGTTTCCTCATGCTGGCAGCCGGAAACCTCCTGAAGCCCTCCGACGGCAAGCCGGTGACCGTGCCGACGCAGGACATGGTGCTCGGTTCGTATTACCTCACCATTGCCAAGCCGGACGAACCCGGTGTCGGCAAGGTGTTCCGTGACGAGAACGAAGCCCTCATGGCATATGACGAGAAGGTCGTCGGTCTGCACTCCGCCATCAAGGTGCGCCGCACCATGGAGATAAACGGCGAAATGCAGAGCCGTCTTGTGGATACCACCGTCGGCAGAATTATCTTCAACACCCCGATTCCGCAGGATCTCGGTTTCGTGGATCGCTCCACCGATGAGGCGAAGTTCCTTTATGAGATCGACTTCAAGGTCGGCAAAAAGCAGCTCTCGAAGATCATCGAAAAGTGTATCAAGGTGCACGGCGCCGCCCGCACCTCCGAGGTGCTGGACGCCGTGAAGGCACAGGGCTATAAGTATTCCACCCGTGGTGCGCTGACCGTCGCCGTGTGCGACGCGGCGATCCCGCCGGAGAAGCCCGCCCTCATCGCCGAGGCAGAGAAAAAGGTCGATCAGATCACCGAGCTGTATAATGAGGGTCTCATGAGCAACGATGACCGCTATCGTGATGTCATCCAGACCTGGAACGACACCACCGATAAGGTCACCAAGGCGCTGAATGCGAACATGGATGAGTTCAACCCCATCTACATGATGTCCGATTCCGGCGCGCGCGGTTCCATCAACCAGATCCGCCAGCTTGCCGGTATGCGCGGCCTGATCGCCAACACCTCCGGTCGTACCATCGAGGTTCCGATCCGTGCCAGCTACCGTGAAGGTCTGAACATTCTCGAATACTTCATTTCCTCCCGCGGCGCCCGTAAGGGCCTTGCCGACACCGCTCTGCGTACCGCCGACTCGGGTTATCTGACCCGCCGTCTGGTGGATGTTTCGCAGGATGTCATCATCCGCGAGGAGGATTGCGGTACGACCGACAGCATCGTTGTCAGCGACATCAAGGACGGCAACGAAATGATCGAGCCGCTGTCCGAGCGTCTCATCGGCAGATACCTGAGTGAGGACTTCGTCGATCCCAAGACCGGCGAGGTGGTCGTCAGCCGTCGTAAGATGATGAACGATGCCGACGCTAAGCTGCTCACCGAGACCTACGGTGTGGACACCATCCGCATCCGTTCGGTGCTCACCTGCCATGCCAAGAAGGGTGTGTGTGCCCGCTGCTACGGTGCAAACCTTGCCACGGTCGATCCGGTTTCGGTCGGCGAGGCGGTCGGCATCATCGCGGCGCAGTCCATCGGCGAACCCGGCACGCAGCTCACGATGCGTACCTTCCACACCGGCGGTATCGCCTCTGCGGAGGACATCACGCAGGGTCTTCCCCGCGTTGAGGAGCTGTTTGAGGGCAGAAAGCCGAAGCATCTCGCCATCATCAGCGAGATCGACGGTGTGGTACGCATGGGCGAGGAGAAGAAAAAGCGCCTCGTCATCGTCACCAGCGAGGACACCGAGCATCCCGACGAGCGCTCCTATGTGATCACCTACGGCTCGCGCGTGCGCGTCAAGGAAGGCGACCGCATCAAGAAGGGCGACCGCATCACCGAAGGCTCCATCAACCCGCACGACATTTTGGCGGTGCAGGGCGAGGAGGCTGTGCAGAACTACCTCATCATGGAAGTGCAGCGCACCTACCGTATGCAGGGCGTTGATATTAACGATAAGCATGTCGAGGTCATTGTGCGTCAGATGATGCGCAAGGTGCGGGTCGATGATGTCGGCAGCACCGATCTGCTTGCCGGTTCAGTCATCGACCGTTCGGAGCTGGCCACCGCCAACGAAGCGGTGCAGGCGCGCATCGCCGCCGGCGAGGAGGGTCTCACCGAGGCGACCGTCACCCCGATCCTGCTCGGTATCACGAAGGCGTCCCTTGCGACCGACAGCTTCCTGTCCGCTGCCTCCTTCCAGGAGACGACGCGCGTGCTGACCGACGCTGCCATCAAGGGCAAGGTCGATCCGCTGCTCGGCCTCAAGGAAAATGTTATCATCGGCAAGCTCATTCCGGCAGGCACGGGCATGCAGTTGTATAACAATGTCGAGGTCGCCCATAAGGTTGATCCGAACAACCCCTTTGCCATCGCCCTTGAGCAGATGCAGGCAGAGGACGGCGAAGTTGAGCTCATTTCCGAAGAAGAGACTTGACAAACCCCACTTTCCTGTGCTATCATGAATAACTGTGTGAATAGCAGGCTGCGATTTCCGAGAGAAGCGGAGATCGCCGCCCGCTTTCGCCTGTTTCGGTTTATGGGAGCTATGCTCCGGCTGTGCTCCTTTAGACATATATTCTATATATAGGAGGTGTTCAGATTTGCCTACTTTTAACCAGTTAGTCCGTAAAGGAAGAGAAGAGATCGAGAAGAAAGCGAAGGCGCCTGCCCTGCTCAGAGGCTGGAACTCCAAGAAGCGCTTGCCGATCGATCAGCATTCTCCGCAGAAGCGTGGCGTGTGCACCGCGGTCAAGACCTCTACCCCGAAGAAGCCGAACTCTGCTCTTCGTAAGGTTGCCCGTGTGCGTTTGTCCAACGGTGTCGAGGTTACCTCGTACATCCCCGGCGAAGGCCACAACCTGCAGGAACACAGCGTGGTTCTGATCCGCGGCGGTCGTGTTAAGGACCTTCCCGGTGTGCGTTACCACATTGTGCGCGGCACTTTGGATACACAGGGTGTTGCCAAAAGAATGCAGGCTCGCTCCAAGTACGGCGCGAAGCGTCCCAAGGCCGGTGCGGCCAAAAAGTAACTGACGATATTTCAAGCGGCTACACTGTAGCGGCAGTTTATATAGGATAGGCAGTTTTCTGTCGGTCTTTGCGATCTGCCCTCTGTGGCCAACGGGAGTATGTCACTTTCGAGTACCTATGATATCATTACTATGAAGGAGGGAAGTAAAGTGCCTAGAAGAGGTTCTATCGCAAAGCGCGATGTTTTGCCCGATCCGCTTTACAATTCCAAGTTGGTGACGAGACTCATCAACAACATCATGCTGGACGGTAAGAAGGGCGTTGCCCAGAAGATCGTCTATGACGCGTTCGATATTCTGCGCGAAAAGACCGACAAAGAGCCTTTGGAGGTTTTCGAGCAGGCGATGGAGAACATCATGCCTTTGCTGGAAGTGAAGGCGCGCCGTGTCGGCGGTGCTACCTATCAGGTGCCGATGGAGGTCCGTCCGGATCGCCGTCAGACCCTGGGTCTGCGCTGGCTGACCGCGTATTCCCGCAGCCGTTCCGAGCGTACAATGAAGGAACGCCTGGCAGCCGAGATCCTCGATGCCATCAACGGCAACGGCGGTGCTGCCAAGAAGCGTGAAGATACCCACAAGATGGCAGAAGCCAACAGAGCTTTTGCACATTACAGATGGTAATCATGCAGAAGGGAGTATAAAATGGCAAGACAAGTTTCACTTGAAAAAACCAGAAATATCGGCATCATGGCACACATCGATGCCGGTAAGACGACCACTACCGAGCGTATTCTGTACTACACCGGTATCAACCATAAGATCGGTGAAACGCATGACGGCGCTGCGACCATGGACTGGATGGAGCAGGAGCAGGAGCGTGGTATTACCATCACCTCCGCTGCGACCACCTGTTTCTGGAAGGAGCACCGCATCAACATCATTGACACTCCCGGTCACGTGGACTTCACCGTTGAGGTGCAGCGTTCGCTGCGCGTGCTGGACGGCTCTGTGACGGTGTTCTGCGCCAAGGGCGGCGTGGAACCCCAGTCCGAGACGGTTTGGCGTCAGGCGGACGAATACAAGGTTCCGCGCATGGCGTATGTCAACAAAATGGACATCATGGGCGCAAACTTCTATAATGTTGTGAGCATGATGAAGGATCGTCTGAAGTGCAACGCCGTTCCGATCCAGCTGCCGATCGGCTCCGAGGATACCTTCAAGGGTATCATCGACCTGGTCAACATGAAAGCCTATATCTACTATGATGATCTGGGCAAGGACATCCGCGAGGAGCCGATCCCCGAGGATATGAAGGAACTGGCACAGAAGTACCATGACGAGCTCATCGAGCATGTCGCCGAGCAGGACGACGCGCTCATGGAGAAGTATTTTGCCGGTGAAGAGCTGACCATCGACGAGATCAAGGGCTGCATCCGCAAGTCCACGATCGCCAACACGATGGTGCCCGTCACCTGCGGTACCTCTTACAGAAACAAGGGTGTGCAGAAGCTGCTGGACGCCATTGTGGATTATATGCCCGCCCCGACCGATGTTCCCGCTATCAAGGGCATCAATCCGGAGACCGAAGAAGAGGAAGTGCGCCATTCTTCCGATGACGAGCCGTTCGCGGCGCTGGCGTTCAAGATCGCAACCGATCCGTTCGTCGGCAAGCTCTGCTTCTGCCGTGTGTATTCCGGTACGGTCGAAGCCGGCACGACGGTGTACAACGCCAACAAGGACTCCAACGAGCGCCTCGGCCGTATTCTGCAGATGCATTCCAACCATCGGAAGGACATCGAGAAGATCTACGCCGGTGACATCGTTGCCGTCGTGGGCGTGAAGAACACCACGACCGGTGATACGCTCTGCGACGAGCGTCATCCGATCATCCTCGAATCCATGAAGTTCCCGGAGCCGGTTATCCGTGTCGCCATTGAGCCGAAGACCAAGGCGGGACAGGAAAAGATGGGTCTTGCGCTGGCGAAGCTGGCGGAAGAAGATCCGACCTTCCGTACCTATACGGACGAGGAGACCGGTCAGACCATCATCGCCGGTATGGGCGAGCTGCATTTGGAGATCATTGTTGACCGTCTGCTGCGCGAGTTCAAGGTAGAAGCCAATGTCGGCGCACCGCAGGTGGCATACAAAGAGACCGTGCGCGGCACGGCGGATGTCGACTGCAAGTATGCGCGTCAGTCCGGCGGTAAAGGTCAGTACGGTCATGTCAAGATCAAGCTGGAGCCCAACGAGTCCGGCAAGGGCTATGAGTTCATCAACGCGATCGTCGGCGGTGCCATTCCGAAGGAATATATTCCTGCCGTTGACGCCGGTATCCAGGGCGCGATGCAGGCGGGCGTTCTCGCCGCCTACAATGTCGTGGATGTGAAGGTCACGCTGTATGACGGCTCCTATCATGAAGTCGACTCCTCCGAAATGGCATTTAAGATCGCCGGTTCCATGGCGTTCAAGGACGCGATGCGCAAGGCCGATCCGGTGCTCATGGAGCCGATCATGAAGGTCGTTGTGACCGTTCCGGACGAGTATATGGGCTATGTCATCGGCGACATCAGCTCCCGCCGCGGACAGATGCAGGGCTCCGAGAATTTGAACGGTGCAGTGCAGATCCGTGCGTTCGTTCCGTTGTCCGAGATGTTCGGCTATGCGACCGATCTGCGTTCGGGTACGCAGGGCCGCGGCCAGTATGTCATGGAGCCGAGCCACTATGCTGAGGTTCCGAAGAGCATCGCGGAGGAGATCATCTCCAAGCGTTCCAGGAAGGAAGACTGACGGTTTTGCGAAAAGCAGCCGAAATGACGCCCCTTTGAACGCAGTTTCCCTCATTTTGCCGAAAAGGCGCGGAAAAATGTGGTTTTTTCCGCTGAAAATGCTTGCATTTCCCGCGCAGACTTGGTAAAATGAACCTAAGACATCCGTCAAAGCTTTTTTTGATAAAAAAGGAGGAAAAACCAATGGCAAAGGAAAAGTTTGAAAGAAATAAACCCCATGTAAACATTGGCACCATCGGTCACGTTGACCATGGTAAGACCACTCTGACCGCCGCGATCACCAAGGTGCTCGCGATGAAGGGCGACGCCGAGTTCATGGATTATTCCAACATCGACAAGGCTCCCGAGGAGCGCGCACGCGGTATCACAATCAACACCGCGCATGTCGAGTATGAGACCGACAAGCGTCACTACGCGCATGTTGACTGCCCCGGCCACGCTGACTATGTCAAGAACATGATTACCGGCGCTGCGCAGATGGACGGCGCTATCCTGGTTGTTTCCGCGGCTGACGGCCCGATGCCGCAGACCCGTGAGCACATCCTGCTGTCCCGTCAGGTCGGCGTTCCGAGCATCGTTGTGTTCATGAACAAAGTCGATCAGGTGGACGACGAAGAGCTGCTCGAGCTGGTCGAGATGGAAATTCGCGACCTGCTGACCGAGTATGACTTCCCGGGCGATGACACCCCGATCATCCGCGGTTCCGCGCTGGCTGCTCTGGAGTGCACCTCCACCGATGTCAACGCTCCGGAATATCAGCCGATCCTCGCCCTCATGGACGCTGTGGACGATTATATCCCCAGCCCGGTTCGTGACGACGCGAAGCCGTTCCTGATGCCTGTTGAAGATGTGTTCACCATCACCGGTCGTGGTACGGTTGCTACCGGCCGTGTGGAGCGTGGCCGTCTGAACATGTCCGAAGAAGTCGAGATCATCGGTCTGACCGAGGAGCGCAAGAAGACGGTTGTTACCGGCATCGAAATGTTCCGCAAGCTGCTCGACTTTGCTGAGGCCGGCGACAATGTCGGTGTTCTGCTCCGTGGCGTGCAGAGAAACGAGATCGAGCGTGGTCAGGTTCTCTGCAAACCCGGCACCATTCATCCGCACACGAAGTTCCATGCGCAGGTGTATGTCCTGTCCAAGGACGAAGGCGGCCGTCATACGCCGTTCTTCAACAACTATCGCCCGCAGTTCTATTTCCGCACCACCGATGTTACCGGCGTTATCCACCTGCCGGAAGGCGTCGAGATGTGCATGCCCGGCGATAATGTCGAGATGGATGTCGAACTGATCACCCCCATCGCCATCGAGGAAGGCCTCCGCTTCGCTATCCGTGAAGGCGGTCGTACCGTTGGTTCCGGTGTTGTCAGCAAGATCAACGCCTAATTTTCCTTTGGAAAACGCCAAGCCCGTTGCTTTGCAACGGGCTTGGTTTTTTGTTATCACGGGTCGTATAAACGGCGCTCTTTGAGAGCACAATGCGCAAGGTATAGCACCCACATCACCATATGTGCCTTCCCATAAGCCTTTTGCGCACGGCGGCAGACACATACGGCGGAATGTTTGAAAAGTGCAATTATCAAGCGGATATGTGCATTGCTTTTTTGCTCTCGCGGCGGTACACTGAGAAAGATGACGGCAGCGGAGGTAAGCATGAAAAAGACATTTGATATACAATTCAATGAAACGGACGGCACCGTTGCCGCCCTGCGGTATCCCGATGATCCTGACGGCATGAACTGGGTGGAAGGCACTGCCGCTTTCGGCATGGTGCAGGGCGCGCAGGTCGTATCGGTGAAAAAAACGGAAAACGGCGTGCACGCTGTGTATGAAACGCCGCATCTGCGCATCGCAGTGGACAGAGAGCTTCGCGGGGAGCGCTATTGTGAGCGCTATCGGTTTGAGGATCGGCTGGATGTGGATGTGTTCTTCAACCGCGGCAAGGTCGGCATCTATACCACCTTCAACGATAACTATGATCGCGCCGGCGTGTGCATGACGCAAAAATGCCACACCCATATCTGGTGCGGCAGAAATTCCTCGTATATCCGCGCGGTGAAGATGGGGCCGTTCCCGGTCGGTCTCGGCTTGGTGCTGACCGAGGGCAGCCTCGATACCTACAGCATTGCCAACCGCGAGCAGACCAGCAACGACCGCGGCGACTTTGTGCTGCATCCCGCTGTTTTCCATCTGCGTCCCGGCGAAAAAATGACGGTCGCATGGGAGCTGTTTTGGTTTGCGGACGGGCACTTTTTCGATGCCATTGAGAAGTATGACAGCGTGCTGACGGTGGATGCACCGCAGTATACCGTGTTTGAGGGAGAGGAGATTGCCTTTTCCGTCAACCGTCCCGATGTCGCCGTGAAACTGGACGGCACCGCCGTCCCCACCGAGACGCGGGAGGGACGCACCTTTGTCCGCTATGTGCCGCAGCGCCTGGGCGATCATACCTTCGTGCTGCAATACGGCGACAGGGAAACGATCGCGCAGTTTTTTGTGCAGATCCCGTTCAAAATGCTCGCCCGCCGCCGCGCGGAATTTATCATGAATCATCAGCAGTTCCACCGTGCGGGCGACTCGCTCGACGGCGCGTACCTCATTTATGATAATGAGGACAAATGTCCCGTCTATGATGAGATATTCTCCGACTATAACGCCTGCCGCGAGCGCATCGGCATGGGACTTTTCATGGCGAAATATTTGCAGTATGATCGCGACGAGCGGCTGTATGAAAGCCTCAAGCAGTATTATGCATTTGTGGCGCGGGAATTTTTCGACGAGGAGACGGGGGCAGTGTATAACGCCGTTGGCAAAAATCCCGCCTGCAAGCGACTGTATAACGCACCGTGGATGTCGGTGTTCATGCTCGAAATGTACAATTTGACCGGCGACACGGTGTTCCTCGACCGCATGTTTATGCTGCTTGAGATCTACTACTCCATCGGCGGCGAGCGGTTCTATCCGAACGGTCTTTCCATGTATGAGACCGTGACGGCACTCCAAAAGGCGGGGATGACCGAAAAGGCGGAGCAACTGACGGCGATGTATCGCAAGCATGTGGATACCATCGTCGCCATCGGCTTGCAGTATCCGGAGCATGAGGTCAAATATGAACAGACCATCGTGACGCCCGCTGTGACGCTGATTGCACAGATGTATCAGCTGACGCACGACCCGAAGCTGCTCGACGCTTGCCGCGAGCAGCTGATGATCCTGGAAAAATTCAACGGCAGACAGCCCACCCACCTCATGCACGATCTTGCGATCCGTCACTGGGACGGCTATTGGTTCGGCAAACGGATGCTCTACGGCGATACCTTCCCGCACTCCGCATCGGTTCACACCTCCAATGCGTTCCTGCATTATGCGCTCATCACCGGTGACGAACAGTGGAAACAGCGCGCTTTCTGCGGCGCGCGCAATAACCTGTCGGTC
Organism: Ruminococcus sp.; assembly: GCA_004558485.1. Lineage (GTDB taxonomy): Bacteria > Bacillota > Clostridia > Oscillospirales > Acutalibacteraceae > URNF01. Next base: position 18,562 of record SFCS01000025.1, read on the forward strand.
TACCGCCCCGACGGCAGCGCCTCCTGCACCCGTCTGCACCCGCTGACGATGAACGGCGTGCGCGGCGAATACTATGATGAATTTGCCAATGAGCAGGACGGACTGCTGTATTTCCTCATTAAGTTCTACGGGTTTATGGACTGATACAAAGAAAAGCACTTGCAAAAAGCAAGTGCTTTTTCTTTGCAGAAATCGTGAGCTTTTGTTCTGATTTTCACGGGTGAAGAAGAAAAACCGACTCGCAAATGCGGCAAAAACGCGCAACCCGATTTTGTGAAACTTTCC
>SFCS01000026.1 GCA_004558485.1 Ruminococcus sp.
TGAAGAGGTCCTTCCGTTTGTGGATTTGTTTCTGTATGATGTGAAAGCATATACGCCGCAATTGCACAAGGAGGGCACCGGTGCGTCTAATGAAAGGATACTGGAAAATCTGAAAAGGCTTTCCGGCAAAGCAGACATACTGGTGAGAGTCCCGGTGATCGGTGGTTATAATGACAGCGAAGAGGAACAAAAGAGAATTGCCGCCTTCATAAGAGAGATAAAAACGGTGCAAACGGAGCTTTTACCGTATCACGCTTTGGGCGAGCATAAATATGATGCCCTCGGGCGCGTTTGTCAAAGCTTTTCTGTTCCGGACACAAATAGGTTGCGAAATATATGGGGCAATGAAGCGGCAGTCAAATGACTGCCGCTTTTTTTGTTCTATCCTGCCATGCTTGTACATACATTGTGACAAAGGAGGCGGAGGCATGAGTGCATTTGAAAAGGCGGTGCGGTTTTTGCCGGAGGAGGCGGGACGAGCCCTGTCGGCCATCCCGCCGCATCAGCAGCATCGCATACAGGAAATTCGGCTACACAGGGACGGATTGCTGCTTTTGTCGTTGCCGGAGGGGGAGATGGCGGTGTCGGCGACGGGTGCGCTGACAAAAGAGGCGGCGCCCGATGCCGTGCGCTGCTCCGCGCAAACGCTGGAGCGCACCTTTTATAAGCTGTGCGACTATTCGGTACATACGCACAGCGCAGAGCTGCGGGAAGGGTTTGTGACGGCGCGGGGCGGGTTTCGCGCCGGTATCGCCGGAACGGCGGTGACGGAAAACGGAGAGGTCACGGCGGTGCGGGACATCCGCTCCATCTGTTTGCGCGTGGCACAGCGTCACGACGGCAGCGCCGCCGCACTTTTGCCGCTTTTGCAAAAGGGCATCCCCTCCATACTCATCGCCGGTGAACCGTCCTCCGGCAAAACCAGTTTTTTGCGCGACATCGGCAGGATGCTGGCAGAGGGCAGCGCAGGAAGGCGGTATCGCGTCGCGGTCGTGGATGAGCGCGGCGAGATCGCGGGCGTCGGCGGACTGGAAAACGCCGACATTCTGACGGGCTGCCCGAAGGCGCGGGGCGTTTTACAGGCGGTGCGCACGCTGGCGCCGGATGTCATCCTTCTCGACGAGCTCGGCACACGGGCGGAGGTGGAGGCAGTGACGGAAAACCTGCACGCAGGCGTGCCCGCCATCGCCACGGCACATTGCCGCAACATCGACGAGGCGCTGTCCCGTCCCGCTATACGCCTTGCCCTCACAAGGCGCGTGTTTGAAAAGGTCGTGTTTTTACAGGGACGTGATGTCCCGGGAAATATCGCGGCGATCATGGGGGTGGAGGAAATTGAAGCTCATCGGCGCACTCGGCGTGATACTCGCCGGCACTTGCATGGGGCTTTTAGCGGTGATGCGGCTGCATCGCCGACGGGATCTGTTGGCGAAAACGATCCTGTGGCTTTCCGATCTTGAAAGACGCCTTTCGTACACGCTGCCGCCGCTCAGAGACTTTCTGGAGGAGACGGCGAAAATGCCGGAATATGCTGCCCTCACCTTCATTCCCGCCGTTTTGCGGGAGCTTGACAGAACGGACATGGCGGCGGCGTTTTCGACAGCGCTGCGGGAGGAAGAACGGCTGGACAGACTTGCGCCGGAGGAAACGGCGCTTTTGTGCCGTCTCGGCAGCATCCTCGGCACCAGCGATGCCAAAACACAGCTGCGCTGTGTCGGCGAGTGTACAGCGGGACTGCGGGAGCTTTGGCGGCAGACGCGCGAAAAGACCGTGAAGGCGGACAGACTCTATGTAACACTGGGGGCAGGCTGCGGCATGGCGGTCGCGGTGCTGCTCCTATAGCGGAGAGGAAAACAATGGATATAGATCTGATTTTCAAAATTGCAGCTATCGGCATCATTGTTGCCGTTCTCAACCAGCTTTTGGTGCGTTCGGGACGGGAGGAGCAGGCGATGCTCACAACCCTTGCGGGGCTTATCGTGGTGCTGTCCATGATCGTCACCCAGATAAGTGAGCTGTTTGCCGCCGTGAAATCGGTGTTCGGTTTTTGATATGGAACTGACGACAATTCTTTCCATGCTGCTTATCGCGGCATTTCTGACGGTGCTTTTGCGCCGCTACCGCCCCGAGCTTGCCATGGGCGTCGGCATCGTGGCGGGCGCGATCGCGCTGCTTGCCGTTTTGAAAACGGCGACGCCCGCCGTTTCACAGCTGCAAGCGCTTTTGGACGGTGCCGCTCTGCCGCAGGCGTATACAGCCATTCTGTTCAAAGCGCTCGGCATCTGCCTTTTGACGCAGCTGACGGCGGATGCCTGCCGCGATGCGGGGGAAAGCGCCCTCGCCGCCAAGGCGGAGCTGGCGGGAAAGCTGCTTTTGCTCGTTTTGTCGCTGCCGCTGTTTGAAAAGATCACCTCGCTGGCGCTGTCGTTGTTGCAGGAGTGAAGCTATGCGGAAATGTGCCATGATCCTCGCGCTGCTGCTTTTGCTGCTTTTGCCGGCAGCGGCAGAGGAGGACGCCTATTTTGCGGAGAATTTGGAGGAAAGCGGTGCCAATGCCCTTTTTGACGCGCTCTCGCCCGAAACACAGGAACTGTATCACAACATCGGCGTATACAGCCTCTCCGACCTGCAGGAGGTCGACATCGAAAGGGCGACCTCCGACACACTGGCGTTGCTGACACAGGGGCTGAAAAAGCCTCTTGCGGGAACGGCGGTGTTATTGGCGGCGACCGTCCTCTGTGCCTATCTCAGCGGCATGCGGGAAACGGTCACGGAGGAGGGGCTCGGAACGGTATACAGCAGCGTCAGCGTGCTGACGGTGTGCGCGACCGTGCTTGTGCCGTTCATATCCTGTGTGCGCACGGTGCAAAAAGCATTGTCGGGCGCGGCGGTGTTTATGGGGAGCTTTTCGCCGGTCTACATCGCCGTTCTGGCGGCGAACGGACAGCTCCGTGCGGCGGCGTCCTATCAAACGGTGCTGCTGCTTTTCTCACAGCTCATGACCTGGCTCACGGGCAGTGCGCTGATGCCGCTGTTGCTGTCGGCGGTCGCCATGGGGACGGTGAGCGCGGTGTCGGATACGGGAAACCTCAGAAAGCCGGGGGAAATGCTGCTCAAAGCCGTGACATGGACGCTCGGCATTGCGGCGGGCGCGTTCACAACCATGCTGTCAGTGAACAGCATGCTGGGGGCGGCAAGCGACACGCTCGGTAACAAGATGATCAAGCTGTCGCTTGCGAGCTTTGTGCCGGTGGTCGGCGGCGCGGTGAGCGAGGCGTTTCTCACGGTGAAAAGCTGCGTGTCGCTGGTCAAGACCACCGTGGGGGCGTTCGGTATGCTCACCGTTTTATTGCTGCTGTTGCCCGCTGTGGTCGAATGTCTTTGTTGGCTTGCGGGACTTTGGGTGTGCGGGATGGCAGCGGAGGCGTTTTCACAGGGGACGCTTGCCGCGTTGATAAAGACCCTGCACACGGTCGTCAAGACCATGATCGCTGCCATGGCGACAGCGGCACTGTTCATGATCGTGGCGACGGCACTGGTGACGATGGCGGGAGGCGGCACATGACAGGTTTTCTCGGTTGGGCAGGCGCGGTATGTATGGCGGCGGCGGGATGTACGCTGCTGCATATGCTGGTGGGCAAAAAGGGCATCGGCAAGGTCTTTCGCCTGATAACGGCGGCGTTTTTTCTGTGCGCGGTGCTGAGCTTTCTGCCGACGGTGCGCAAAACACTTGCAGAGCTGCCGCAGATCGAAGCGCAGACCGCCGACACCGACACGCTGCGCGCGGCAGCCGTGCGGCAGCTGCAGGAAGGAACAGAGGCGCGCCTGCTCGACATTGTCAACACTGCTCTGGCATCGTATGACCTGAAAGCGGAAAAAGTGGCGGTGGATATGGATACTTTGGCAGACGGCAGCATATCTATTAACCGTATTTCCGTCTTTGTGCTGCCTGCAAATGATCTGCGCTGCTCCACCGTCAAGCAGGTGGCAGAGCGGCGACTCGGTATGGAGGTGGAGGTACATTATGCCGCATGACACGGAAAAAAAGTGGACAGAACTGCCGTTTTTGAAGCCGTTTCAAAACGGCAAGGGCGTGAAGCTAGCCGTGGCAATCGGCGTTTTGGGAATGGTGCTGATCCTGCTTTCGGAGTGGCTGCCGTCCGGCACAAAGAAAACGGCGGCAGAGGTGCCGCAAAAAACCACGGAGGGCTACCGCGCGGAGACGGAGGCGCGTCTCGAAACGCTGCTCACCGGCATGCAGGGGGTCGGCAGCTGCCAGGTGTATGTGACACTGGAAAACGGCGTGGAATACGTCTATGCAAAAGAGCAAAAGGAAAACTCCGACTATTCCGAAAATAAGAACGAGGGCAGCGAAAAGGTCTCAAAAAGCGATAACACACAGGAAAACATCATCATCATCGACAAGAATGGGGAAAAGACCGGGCTTTTGCTGACGGAAATACAACCGCAGGTGAAGGGCGTGGTCGTGGTGTGCGACGGCGGCGATAATGCGGCGGTCACCGAGCGCGTTGTCGCGGCGGTGACCACGGCTCTGAATATATCCTCAAGGCGCGTGTGCGTGACAAAATAAAAAAGGAGAGAGCGGGCATGAAGAAGATTTTTTTCAAGAAACAGGCATTGGTGTTGACACTGGTGGCGGCACTCGGGGTGGCTGTCTATCTCAACTATTCCTTCGCCGACCGCGGCGTCGCGGCAAAAGGCGATACATCCGGAAAAACATTGGGGGAGGCGGTCTATGTGACAGATGACGGTAACAGCGGCGTAAAACAGGATGCTGCCGTGGCGGTGGATGCCAAGGTCAGTTATTTTGAACAGGCGAGAAAGAACCGCGAAAAAGCGAGAGACGAGGCGATCGATCTCATCAAGGACATTGCGGCGGACATTCAGTCGGACAGCAGCGCTGCCAACAAGGCGCTCGAACAGACGACCGCGATCGCCAACGCTGTGACGGCGGAAGCAAAAATTGAGGATCTGGTGAAGGCAAAGGGATTGGAGGATTGTGTGGCGTATATCGCGGGCGATAACTGCTCTGTGGTTGTAAAGGCGGAGAGCCTCACAGGGGCGCAAACCCTTCAAATCACCGAGATTGTGACCGCCCAAACGAAAATTCCGGCACAAAATATCAACATTATGGCAGTAAAATCATAAAAAAGTATTTCCTTCTTTCGGAAAGTGTGGTATACTAGTGGAAACTGAGACTCAAAGGGAGGAGATCCTTATGGAGGAAAAAGCGTTTCAGAAGTCCGAGGGAACCTGCATTATTTCCGAAGAGGTGATCGCCACGATTGCCTGCACGGCGGCGATGGAGGTCGCGGGCGTTGCGTCCATGGGGGTGCGCCCCGATATTCGTCGGCTCATTCCGGGCACTACTGCGGGAAAATCCGTGAAGGTGACGAGCAGCGAAAGCGCGATGACGCTGGATGTGTACATCAACATCCGCAAGAATTGCCGCATCCCCGATGTGGCGCAGCAGGTGCAGCATGATGTCAAGGTCGCGGTGCAGTCTATGACCTGCAAGCCGGTGACAAAGATCAATGTGCACATTGTCGGGCTGTCTTTGGACGAGGAGAAAAAGTAAATGCGAAATGCCTTTCGCGGCGGGATGACCGATGCGAAGGGCTTTTTGCCGTGTACTTTGAAAATAAAATGCAATTTAAGTGGCATGAAAGGAATTGTATATGACACGAAGGGAAGCACGGGAGGCGGCGTTTGCGCTGCTGTTTGACAACACATTTTCGGACGACGGCATGGCGGCGGTGATCGAAAGCGCCGTGGAGTCCGACCTGTTGCAGGTGGACGATTTTGCTCTGCGCCTTGCAAACGGTGCTGCCGACAAGCAGGAAGAGCTTGACGGGCGCATCGAGGCGGCGGCGCATAAATGGTCGATGCAGCGCATCTCCAGAGTGGCGCTCGCGATCATGCGGCTGGCGCTGTATGAGATCCTCTACGAGGAGGAGATCCCCACGAGCGTTTCCATCAACGAGGCGGTGGAGCTTGCGAAGAAATACGGCTGTGACGAAGAGGCGACCTTTGTGAACGGCGTGCTCGGCGGCATTGTGAAGGCGCAGTCGTGAACGGTTTTTTGGGGCTGGACACCAGCAACTATACGACCTCCGTCGCTTTTTGCGCGCAATCGGGAGAGGTGCTGCAGGAAAAACACCTTTTGCCGGTGAAGGCGGGCGAAATGGGATTGCGGCAAAGCGACGCTGTGTTTCACCATGTGCGGCAGCTCCCCGAAATGACGGAAAAGCTGTTTGCGCGCGAGGCGTTCACCGTCACCGCTGTCGCGGCATCCGACCGCCCGCAGCAAAAGGACGGTTCCTATATGCCCTGCTTTTTAGTCGGCGCCGGTGCGGCGAGAGAGCTGGGTGCTCTTTTGCATATACCGGTGCATTTTTTTACCCATCAGCAAGGCCATGTCGCCGCGGCGCTGTATGGGGCGGACAAGCTGTCGCTCATCCATGAACCGTTTTTGGCGTTTCATGTTTCCGGCGGGACAACCGATGCGCTTTTGGTGCGTCCGGATGAAACATTCGGCATCTCCTGTGAGGTGGTCGCCCATTCGCTGGATCTGAAGGCGGGGCAGCTCATCGACCGCGTCGGCGGGATGCTCGGTCTGCCGTTTCCCGCCGGCCCTGCGCTGGAAAAGCTGGCGCTCTCTGCGGGAGAGGAAAAGCTGCCGAGAGCGTCGATGGACGGCGCTTGTTGCCATCTTTCCGGCGTGCAGAACCAATGTGCGGCGTTGCTGAAAAAGGGCGCGCCGCCCGCAGAGGTTGCGCGATTTTGCCTTGCAAGTGTGGAGGCGGCGCTGACGGCGATGACCGAGGCGCTGCTTGGGACCTTCGGTAATCTGCCGCTTTTGTATGCCGGCGGCGTGATGTCCAACGGTATCCTGCGCGCGCACCTCACCGCCCGTTTCGGCGGCAGCTTTGCGCCGCCTGCGTTTTCCGCAGACAACGCGGCAGGTATCGCCGTTTTGTGCCGATTGAAGGAGGAGGGAGAGCTTTGAGAGTCATCACCGTCAGTCAACTCAATCGGTATGTGAAAATGCTGCTGCAGGAGGATGTGGCACTGACGCCTGTCTATGTCAGCGGCGAGATTTCCAACTTTGTCAATCATTATAAATCCGGCCACCTGTATTTTTCGCTGAAGGACGAAAATGCGTTGGTGAAAGCGGTGATGTTCCGCACCTATGCCGCAAGACTTGCCTTTCGGCCGGAAAGCGGCATGAAGGTCATCGTCCGCGCAAAAGCGTCCGTTTATGAGAAGGACGGCACTTTTCAGCTGTATGTCGAGGACATGCAGCCGGACGGCGTCGGCGCGCTGCAAATCGCCTATGAGCAGCTCAAAAAACGGTTGCAGGAGGAAGGACTTTTCGACGCGGCGCGAAAAAAAGCGCTGCCGCCGTTTCCGACGCGCATCGGCGTGATCACCTCGCCGACCGGCGCGGCAGTGCGGGATATTCTCAACATCCTGGCAAGGCGGTATCCGCTGGCACAGGTGGTGTTTCTGCCGGTGCTGGTGCAGGGTGAGGGTGCGCCGCCGCAGCTGGTCGCGGCGCTGGAGCGCATGAACAGGGAAAAGGCTGCCGATGTGCTCATCATCGGGCGCGGAGGCGGTTCTCTGGAGGAGCTTTGGGCATTCAATGACGAGCGCGTTTGCCGTGCCGTTGCCGCCTCGGAGATTCCTGTGATCTCCGCTGTGGGGCATGAGACCGATTTCACTCTTTGCGATTTTGCCGCCGATCTGCGTGCGCCGACCCCCTCCGCAGCGGCGGAGCTGGCGGTGCCGGATGCAGCGGAGCTTTTGCTGTCGCTGCGGCAAACGCAGGTGCAGCTCACGGTGCTGATGCGCTCCCGTCTCGAAAAGGTGCGCACAGAGCTGCAAATTCTGCATCGGCAAAAAGCACTGTCCTCGCCGACCTACTATGTTGAGCAGATGGCGATGCAGCTGGATCTTCTGACGCGCTCGTTTGAACACAGCGCCAAGACCGCTTTACAGGATGCACACGCACAGCTTTCCGCCTTGGCGGCTAAGCTGGATGCATTGAGTCCGCTGAAGGTGCTGTCACGTGGCTATGCGATGGCGCGCACAGACGGCGGACGGCTTGTCACATCGGTTGCCGATCTCTGCAAAGGGGATACACTTTACATGGATATGTGTGACGGGACGATTGTCTGCATGGTGCAGGATATACAAAAGGAGGGAACGGACAATGGCTGAAAAACAACAGACCTTTGAGGCGGCGATGAAACGGCTCGAGGAGATCGTTGCCGCTCTGGAGGGCGGAAAATGCACGCTCGATGAGTCCTTAAAGCTGTTTGAGGAGGGAACAAAGCTCACGTCGTTTTGCTCCGAAAAGCTGAAGACCGCCGAGCAGAAGATCTTGAAGCTGACAGCGGACGGCGACGGCGCGCTGCTCACCGATAAACAGGGCGAGGACATGGGGGCGGAGCTGTCCTGACCGTTTCGGAGGAATGTATATGAAACTGTATACCGATAAAATGGCGGCGCATTGCCGTCGCTTTGAGGAGGCGCTGCCGACCTATCTTCCCGAAACGGGGACGCGGCAGGACACGGTGGTGCGGGCAATGGCCTATGCCTGCACAGACGGCGGAAAACGCATCCGTCCGGTGCTCACGATGGAATTCTGCCGCCTGTGCTGCGGCGATGCCGAAAGAGCGCTGCCGTTCGCTGTGGGCGTGGAAATGATCCACAGCTATTCTCTGGTGCATGACGATCTGCCCTGCATGGACAACAGTCCGCTGCGCCGCGGAAAACCCGCCGCACATGTCGCTTTCGGCGAGGCGATGGCACTCCTGACGGGCGACGCGCTGCTGACGCGCGCCTTTGAGGTGATGCTTGCGGCAAAGGATGTGCCGGCTGACGCTGTGGTGTCTGCGGCAAAAACGCTGGCGGATGCCGCCGGCATTTTGGGTATGGTCGGCGGACAGGTGATCGACCTCGAAAGCGAAGGAAAAACGATCGACCGCGCGTGCCTCAACGCGCTGCAGGACGGCAAGACGGCGGCGCTTTTGCGTGCCGCCTGCGCCATGGGCGTAATCGTCGGCGGCGGAGATGCCGAAATGGCGGCTGCCGCGACAGCCTTCGGCGAGCACATCGGGCTTTGTTTCCAAATCACCGATGATATTTTGGATGTCATTTCGACGGCGCAGATGATGGGCAAACCGGTCGGCAGTGACGCGGTGAACGAAAAGGTGACCTATGTGTCGCTTTTGGGGCTTGAAGAGGCGAAAAAGCTCGCCGCCGAGAACACCGCCGCTGCGATTAAGACGCTTGCCGCTTTCGACGGCGACACGGAAAATCTACGGAATTTGGCGCAGGCGCTGCTTGTGCGGGATCACTGATTTTTTATAAAGGATGCCTTTTGAAAGGCGTGGATGTATATATGATGGATAGTAAAGCTATACTGGACGGCATCACCGCTGCGCAGGATGTGCAGGCACTGCCGACAGAGGTTCTGCCAAAGCTGTGTGAGGAAATCCGTACCCGTCTCATCGAGACGGTTTCCGAGACAGGCGGGCATCTTGCATCCAATCTCGGTATCGTGGAGCTGACGGTGGCGCTGCTGCGCTGCTTCGATCCGCTTGCGGATCGCATCGTTTGGGATGTGGGACACCAGTGCTATGTCTATAAAATGCTGACGGGGCGTGCGGCACAGATGCAAACGCTGCGGCAGATGGGCGGCATATCCGGCTTTCCCAATCCGAAGGAAAGCCCCTGCGACACCTTTGTGGTCGGGCACAGCAGCACCTCCGTTTCCGCAGCCAATGGGTTTGCTAAGGCGAAAAAGCTGCTTTCGGAGGAGGGCTATACCATCGCCGTCATCGGCGACGGCGCGCTGACCGGCGGGCTTGCCTATGAGGGGCTGAGCAACGCTGGGCGCAGCAACGACCGCCTGATCGTGGTGCTCAACGACAATCAAATGTCTATCGGCGACAATGTCGGTTTTGCTGCGCGGCATTTGTCCAGTCTGCGCACACGCCCGCGGTACATTCGGTTCAAAAACGCGCTTGCCGCGCTGTTCCGGCATATTCCGCTGATCGGGCGGCCGTTGTATAAGCTGCTTTTGACCGGCAAAAACAGCATGAAACGCGCCATATATAAAGATGTGTCCTTTTTCGAGGACATGGGATTTTACTATATCGGGCCGATTGACGGTCATGACACCTTGCAGCTCTGCCGCGCCTTTGAGACGGCACAGGTGCTGGGGCGTCCCGTGGTGGTGCATATAGAAACTGTAAAGGGGAAGGGCTATACATTTGCAGAAAAGGATCCCGGCACCTATCACGGCGTCTGCCGCTTTGACCCCGAAAAACCGCTCGCTCCGTCCGCCGTGCCGTCCTTTTCCTCTGTTTTCGGCGAGGAGATCGACCGTCTTGCCAAGGAGGATCAGCGCATCGTCGGCATCACGGCAGCGATGAAGCACGGCACCTGCATGCAGCAGTTTGCCGAACGCAGTCCGTCGCACTGCTTTGATACAGGCATTGCGGAGTCGCACGCGGTGACCTTTGCCTCCGGCATGGCGGCGGGAGGACTTTTGCCGGTGTTTGCGGTGTATTCCACCTTTTTGCAGCGCGCTTACGATCAGCTGCTCAACGACACCGCACTCATGGACAATCATATCGTTTTGGCGATCGACCGCGCGGGCATTGTGCCGGGCGACGGCGAAACGCACCAGGGTATTTTCGATGTGCCGTTTCTGACGACTGTTCCGCACACAACGATCTATGCGCCGTCCACCTTTGCCGAGTTGCGCATGCATCTGCGACAGGCGCTGTACGATGTGTCGGGCATTGCCGCCGTGCGCTATCCGAAGGGCGGCGAATCCGCGGCACTTGCCGATCTTACCCCCGATTATGCGCCGTATACGCTGCTGAACGACGAGGGAGAGACGCTGGTGATCACCTACGGACGCCTGCTCGGTAATGTGCTGGAGGCGGCAAACCGCGCCGCAGAGGCGGGCGTTAAGCTCTCCATTTTGAAGCTGAACCGGATCTATCCGCTTGACGCGGCGCTGCCGCAAAAGCTTCTCAGCTATCGCCGCATCGTCTTTGCGGAGGAGGGTGCGCGACGCGGCGGTATCGGCGAGCTGCTCGCCTCCATGCTGCTGACTGCGGGGTACACCGGGAAATATGTGATCCGTGCCATCGAGCGACCGCTGCCGCCCTGCACGACCGCACAGGGGATGCAGGAAACGGGATTGGACGCGGACGCACTGCTTGCGCTGTTCACGGAGGAAACGGCATGAAGACCCGTCTTGATGCGTTTCTCGTTGCCAACGGCCATGTCGGCAGCAGAGAAAAGGCGAAAACGCTCATTGCCGCGGGCGCTGTCACCGTGAACGGTAAGGTCACCGAAAAAGCGGCGCAGACAGTCTCGGCAGAGGACGCGGTCGTTTGTGACACAACGGTGCTGCGCTATGTCGGGCGCGGCGGAAAAAAGCTCGAAAAAGCGCTTTCCATGCTCGATATGGCCGTCACCGCATGCACGGCGATGGATGTCGGCGCCTCGACCGGCGGGTTCACGGACTGCCTGTTGCAGGCAGGGGCGAAAAAGGTGTTTGCCATCGATGTCGGCACAGATCAGCTGCATCCGTCGCTGCGCGCTGATGAGCGCGTGGTGGTGTTGGAGCAGACGGATGTGCGCGATACGCGTCTGCTGAATGTGCTGCCCGTCGGCGGTGTGGACATCTGCGTTGTGGATGTCTCATTCATTTCGCTGCGGCAGGTGCTGCCCGCAATTGTGCCGTATCTGCATGACGGCGCGCGTGTGATCGTGCTGATAAAGCCGCAGTTTGAGGCGGGAAAGGCCGCTGTCGGCAAGCACGGCGTGGTGAAGGAGTCCCGCACGCACCGACAGGTGCTGTCGGCGCTTTGCGATTGGTTTGCGGAAAATCGCTGGCAGGTGTCGGCACTTTCCTATTCTCCGATCGTCGGCGGCGAAGGAAATATTGAATTTTTAGCCGTTTTGGTGTATAGTGATACAGAGCCCACCGTTTTCCCGATGACAGCGATACAGGAGACGGTGGAAAAAGCACACACGGTGCTCAAAAAAAGGTAGGTGAACCGCATGCGGATCACAGTCGTGAACAATCAAAAAGCGCAGGTGTCGCTCGCCGAGGTACGGCGCATTTGCGATGTGCTGCGGGTGTTCGGCGCACAGGTCGCGCAGCATACGCTGACGCCCGATGAAGATCCCGAAAAGGCGTTTTGCGATGCGCCCGATCTGGTCGTGGCGATCGGCGGCGACGGGACCATTGTGCATGTTGCCAAGCATGCGGCAAATTTCGAATTGCCGGTGCTCGGCATCAACGGCGGGCATCTGGGGTTTCTTGCCGGCATGGAGATCGGCGATCCCGAAGTGCTGCGGCTGTTGTTTGACGGTACATATACCGTCGAGGAACGGATGCTTTTGGAGGTCGTGCCCGCGGCGCACGAAAAGCGGTATCTCGCCATGAACGAGGCGGTCGTGTCCCGCGGCACGCTCTCAAGACTGGTGGATCTGACGGTGACGGGGGACAACGGCGAAGCGATCCGCTATCGTGCGGACGGCATCATGATCGCAACCCCCACCGGCTCGACCGCCTATTCGCTTTCGGCGGGCGGTCCGGTCATCGATCCGCTGGTGTCCTGCCTGCTTTTGACGCCGATCTGCCCCCATTCTCTGTATGCGCGCTCACTGGTGTTCTCCGCGCAGACGACGCTTTGTGTGCGCTCCGTCGACGAACGGCAAAAGACCTTTCTCACGGTGGACGGCGAGGTGGAGATCCCGCTTGCGGCGGGCGAGACGGTGACGGTGCGGCAGGCGGAAAAGAAAGCGCGGCTCATCCGTTTGGGACAGCAATCCTTCTATGAAGTGTTGGATAGAAAACTTATCAGCAGGGACGGTGGTTGGAAATGAAGGTCAAACGCCAGGCGAAAATTCTCGAGATCATCATGCGGCAGCCTGTCGATACGCAGGAGGAGCTGCAAAATCTTCTGAAAAACGAGGGGTATCATGTCACACAGGCAACGGTATCCCGTGACATCAAGGAAATGCGACTCGTCAAGCTGCAAGGTGCGGACGGCAGATATCGCTATTCCGTGGAGCATCGAGAGGGGATGCAGATTTCCTCAAAGTTCCATTCGCTGTTTGCCGACTCTGTGACCGATGTGAACTTCGCCGGCAACATCATTGTCGTCAAGTGCATGAACGGCATGGCGATGGCGGTGTGCGCGGCGATGGATGCACTGCACTGGGACGGACTGATAGGCACGCTGGCGGGCGACGATACCTTTATCGGTATCGCCATGGATGAGCAGTGCGCTGCGGAGCTGACCGAGGAGCTGCGCAAAATCCTGCAAAAGTAACAAGTCTACCGAAAAGGGCGGTGCGTGAGCGTTGCTTTACAGCTTACACATTGAAAATGTAGCGGTCATTGAAGAGGCTGATGTGGATTTTCACAGCGGCTTTAATGTGCTGACCGGCGAAACGGGCGCGGGCAAATCCATCCTCATCGACGCCATCAACGCCGTGCTCGGCGAGCGCGTACGGCGCGATCTTGTGCGCACGGGCTGTGCACAGGCGCAGGTTTTTGCTGTGTTTTCCGACATTTCCGATGCGGCAAGAGCGCGTCTTGCGGAGGCGGGGTATGCCGCAGAGAATGACACACTGCTCATCGAGCGCACCATCCGCGCCGATGGAAAAAGCACCTGCCGCATTGACGGAAAGCCTGCGACGGTGTCGCTCTTGCGTGAGGTGGGGGCAATGCTCGTCAACATCCACGGACAGCATGAAAACCAGTCGCTTTTCGATGTCGCCAAGCATCTGACCGACCTCGACAGAATGGGGGCATATGATGCGGTACGGGAGACCTATGAGGCGGCATATCACCGCTATTGCGACATCAGCCGCGCGCTGAAAAAGCTGACGACGGCAGAGACGGAAAAGCAGGAACGGCTGGACATCCTGCACTATCGCATCAATGAATTGGAAACGGCGGCGCTGGTCGCCGGTGAGGAAGAGGCGCTTGAAGAAAAGCACCGGTTTTATCGCCACAGCGAAAAGATCGCCGACTACCTGCGGCGCGCTGACGCGCTCCTGAACGGTGACGAGGAGGGCGGCGCCTGTGCGGCAGTCAATGAGGCTGCCGAGGCGCTGCGCCATGCAAGCGGACTTTTGTCGACGCTTTCGCCCCTGTCCGCGCGACTCGATACGCTTATGTACGACCTGGAGGCGTGCGGCAACGAGCTTGCCGATGCTGTGGGACGCATGGGCTTTGACGAGCAGGATCGGGAGCGGACGGAGGAACGGCTGGAGCTTTTGCACCGACTTTCCAAAAAATACGGTACGGATGCCGCCGGCATGCTGGAAATTTTGGAAAAGTCCCGCAGTGAGCTTTCGCAGATCGAGACCGCCGACGAAAGGGCGGCGGCGCTGCGTGCGGATTTGGACAAAGCGCGCGAGGAAACGGTGCAGTCTGCGGAAAAGCTGACCGCGGCGCGCAAAACGGCGGCGGAGGGCTTTGAAAAACGGGTGGCGGAGGAGCTGTGCTTCTTGGATATGCCGCGCGTGGAATTTCGTGTTTCCATCACGCAAACGGCGCTGACGGTGCGCGGCGGCGATCATGTGGAGTTTCTCATTTCCGCCAATCCGGGAGAGCCCGTAAAGCCGATCGCACAGATTGCGTCGGGTGGCGAATTGTCCCGCATCATGCTGGCGATCAAGGCGGTGATGGCGGAGACGGACGACATCGATACGCTCATTTTCGACGAGGTGGACGCGGGCATCAGCGGTCATGCGGCGGTGAAGGTTGGCATCAAGCTGCGGCAAACGGCGGCGCATCGACAGATCCTTTGCGTGACGCATCTGGCACAGATCGCCGCGCGCGGACATCATCATTTGCTGATACAAAAAACGGTGAAGGACGGGCGCACCTGTACAACGGTGCTGCCGCTCGACGCCGAGGGGAGCGAAAGAGAGCTTGCCCGTATCATCGGCGGCGGCGTGACTGACGCGACCCTGCAGGCGGCGCATGAAATGCGCACTGAAGGACAGAAAGAGTAGGCGTGACATATGGCGGGCTATGAAGTTTTTTCCGCGTTTTATGACGCGCTGACGGAAAATGTGGAATACGAGGCGTGGGCAGAATATATACTGGCGCTTTTCGAGCGGTTTTCCGAGAAAAGGCCGCAGACCGTTTTGGATCTTGCGTGCGGCACGGGCAGTCTCACGGAAAGGCTTTTGCAGAGGGGACTGCGGGTGATCGGCGTCGACGGGTCGGCGGAAATGCTGGCGGCGGCGCAGCAAAAGACCGCGCCGTTCGGCAAAAAGGCACTGCTTTTGTGTCAGGATATGTGCGACTTGGAGCTCGGCGGCACGGTGGACGGCGCGGTGTGCATGCTGGACTCGCTCAGTCACCTGACGACGACCGCCGCCGTGAAGGAGGCGTTGTGCCGTGTGGCGGACAGTCTGCCTGCGGGCGGCGTGCTGATTTTCGATGTAAACACGCCGTATAAGCACGCACATATTCTGGGCGACAATGCGTATACATTTGACTGTGAGGATGTTTTTTGCGCATGGCAAAACACCTATTTCCCGCGCACGAAGGAAGTACGCATGGAGCTGAATTTCTTTGTGCCGACGGGTGAGGTGTATGAACGCTATACCGAGGAGGTGCGCGAGCGTGCCTACAGCGAGGCGACATGGCGTCGTCTCCTGCGGGAGGCGGGGTTTGAAACAGCGGCGCTGTTCGGTGAGCGCACCTTTGCGCCGCCGACGGAAACGGAACAGCGGTGGGTGTTTGCAGCAAAGAAAGGAAAGAATGCATAAAATGGGGAAGGTACTACGCTGCCTGACGCGCGACGGCGCGGTCATGGCAATGGTGATGGACTCCGCGGACATTGCGGCACAGGCAGAGAAGTTTCACGGCACCTCCGCCGTGGTGACGGCAGCGCTCGGCAGACTGCTGACGGCGGCATCCATGATGGGCATTATGCTCAAAGGAAGAGATGACACCGTGACGCTGAAAATAAGCGGCGGCGGGCCGGCGGGGACGCTGATCGCCGTGTCGGACAGCGCGGGGAATGTGCGCGGCTATGCGCAAAATCCCGTGGTGGAAATTCCGCTCAAGCCGAACGGCAAGCTGGATGTGAGCGGTGCATTGGGCAAGGACGGTATGCTGTATGTGATACGGGACTCCGGCAGCGGCGAGCCGTATGCCGGTTGTGTGCCGCTTGCGTCGGGCGAGATTGCGGAGGATGTGACCGCATATTATGCGGTCAGCGAACAGACACCCACCGTTTGCGCACTCGGCGTGCTGGTGGAGCCGGATCTTTCGGTGAAGGTGGCGGGCGGTCTGCTCATTCAGCTTTTGCCGATGTGCCAGGAGGAGATCATCGACAAGGTGGAGAAAAATGTCGGTGCGCTGCGCTCGATGACCGAAATGCTGTCCGAGGGAATGACGCCGCTTGAGATCTGCGAAAAGGCGCTTGACGGCATGCCGTTTGATGTGCTCGACACCTATGAGCCGACCTATCGCTGCAACTGCAGCCGTGCGCGTGTGGAGCGTGCACTGCTGTCCATGTCTGCTGACGAATTGCGGGATCTGCCGGATAAAGAAGGGGTGGTTGCGGTGCAGTGTTCGTTCTGCGATAAAACCTACCGTTTCACCCGCGACGATGTGGAACGCCTGCTCTCCGCGCAAAAAAAGCGGTAAAAAGTTGGAAAACTTTTTGAAAAACGCTTGACAAAAGGCGGTCTGTATAGTAAGATATAACCCGTCGCTTGTGCGAGCAACGGGAGCATAGCTCAGCTGGGAGAGCACCTGCCTTACAAGCAGGGGGTCACAGGTTCGAGCCCTGTTGTTCCCACCATTTTGAATTTGGCCCGGTAGTTCAGCTGGTTAGAACGCTAGCCTGTCACGCTAGAGGTCGACGGTTCGAGCCCGTTCCGGGTCGCCAAATTTGCCTCTGTAGCTCAGTTGGTAGAGCAGGGGACTGAAAATCCCCGTGTCATTGGTTCGATTCCGATCGGAGGCACCATCCTTGCGGCTTTAGCTCATCTGGTAGAGCGCCACCTTGCCAAGGTGGAGGTAGCGAGTTCGAGCCTCGTAAGCCGCTCCAAAAATCGGCGACATAGCCAAGTGGTAAGGCAAGGGTCTGCAAAATCCTGATGCCCCAGTTCAAATCTGGGTGTCGCCTCCAACCGAAAATCCGTTCTCTTTTGAGGACGGATTTTCGGTTGTATTATTCACTATTCATTTTTCATCATTCATTATTCATTAAGCGAGAACGGATTTTCGAATGAATATTGAATATTGAAGTCGCTTCGCTGATGAATAATGAATAATTTCGGTGTGGCTTTGCCACAAATTATATATCACAAGACACAGAACCGTCCCCTTGTATCCCCTGTATCCCAAAAAATATCTGTTTGATTTGCGTCGGCAGATAAGTGAGATTTGATAACACATTTGTGCTGACATTTAGAGAAAGGATTATTATAATTCGTTTTCTTTTTCCCCACTTTAAGAAAAAGGAAATATAATTTTTTAGATATCTAACATTATACGGTAAATGCGTTTCGTTTACTTAGCTGCTCAAAGCGTATCAGAAAGGCGGTCATAAATATGAACCAAATCGAAAAAAATACCGTTAAAGCGGAAAATCAGCTTGCAAAGAATCAATTTATTACCTTCATTAACCCCGAGGGAAAAGGGAAAAGAGTGTTGTTTGTGGGTAATTCCATAACAAGACACGGTATAAAGCACGATATTGGCTGGCAT
>SFCS01000027.1 GCA_004558485.1 Ruminococcus sp.
AGCAGGTTTTGCTGGGGGTTACGGGTTCTGGCAAAACCTTTACTATGGCGAATATTATCGCTAATGTCAACCGCCCGACCCTCGTTTTAGCACACAACAAAACACTTGCCGCACAACTTTGTAGTGAGTTCCGCGAATTTTTCCCCGAAAACGCTGTTGAATATTTTGTTTCTTATTACGACTACTATCAGCCGGAGGCATATATCCCATCGACCGACACCTATATCGAAAAGGACTCCGCCATCAACGACAGCATTGACGAATTGCGTCACTCCGCGACCTCGGCACTGTCCGAGCGGCGGGATGTCATCATCGTTGCCAGCGTGTCCTGCATCTACAGCCTCGGTGCGCCGGAGGACTATCGCAGCATGATGGAGCCGCTGCGCCCCGGTATGCACATTGAGCGCGATGCGCTGCTCGAACGCCTGGTGGCGCTGCAATATGAGCGCAACGACATCCAGTTTGTCCGCAACAAGTTTCGCGTGCGCGGCGATGTGGTGGAAATCTTTCCCGCCAACCGGGAGGACACCGCGATCCGCGTGGAGTTTTTCGGTGACGAGATCGACCGCATCAGCGAGATCAATCCCCTGACCGGCGAGCGGAAGGCGGATTTGCAATATGTTTCCATCTATTCCGCATCGCACTATATCGTGCCGCCGGAAAAGATGGAGGCCGCCATCGGCGAGATCGAACGGGAACTGGATGAGCGGGTGGACTACTTCAAAAAAGAGGGCAAGCTGCTGGAGGCGGAACGCATCTTGCAGCGCACCCGCTATGACATCGAAATGCTGCGGGAGATCGGCTTCTGCAAGGGCATCGAGAACTATTCCCGCACCCTCACCGGCAGAGCGCCCGGCTCGATGCCGTATACGCTGCTCGACTATTTCCCCGATGATTTTCTGCTGTTCGTGGACGAGTCGCATGTCACGCTGCCGCAGGTGCGGGGGATGTACGGCGGCGACCTTGCCCGCAAAAAAAGCCTTGTGGATTTCGGCTTCCGTCTGCCGAGCGCCTATGATAACCGCCCGCTGAATTTCGATGAGTTTTATGGACATATTCATCAGGCTGTGTATGTGTCGGCGACGCCCGGCGAATTTGAGCGGGATCACGCGGCACAGACCGTGGAGCAGATCCTCCGCCCCACGGGACTGACCGATCCCGAGGTTTTCGTCAAGCCCGTGGAGGGACAGATCGACGACCTCATGGAGGAGATCCGTCTGCGCACCGCAAAGGGCGAACGCACGCTGGTCACGACCCTCACCAAGAAGATGGCAGAGGATCTGACGCACTTTTTGGAGGAAAACGGGATAAAGGTGCGGTATATGCACCATGATATTGACACCATGGAGCGCATGGAGATCATCCGCGATCTGCGGCTCGGAGAATTTGATGTGCTCGTCGGCATCAACCTGCTGCGCGAAGGACTGGACATACCCGAGGTGTCGCTTGTCGCTATCCTTGACGCGGACAAGGAGGGCTTTCTCCGCTCGGAGACCTCCCTTGTACAGACCATCGGCCGTGCTGCGCGCAACGCGGGCGGACAGGTCATCATGTATGCCGATGCCGTCACGCCGTCCATGGAAAACGCCATCCGTGAGACCAACCGCCGCCGCGAGATCCAAATGCAGTATAACAAAGAGCACGGCATCACCCCGCGCACCATCGTGAAGGAGGTGCGGGAGCTTATCGACATCCGCACCCACAAGGATGTGCCGAAGGATCTGAAAAAGCTCAGCCGCGCCGAGCGGGCACAGATGATCGATCAACTGAAAAAGGAAATGAAGAACGCCGCAAAGCTGTTGGAATTTGAGCACGCCGCCTATCTGCGCGACCGCATTGCCGAGCTGGAAAACGGCAAATAAGGAGGACAACATGGCAGATCTCGAGATCCGTGTCAAAGGGGCACGGGAACACAATTTGAAGAATGTCAGCCTGCGCATCCCGCGGGACAAGCTGATTGTTTTCACGGGACTTTCCGGCAGCGGCAAGTCCTCGCTGGCGTTTGATACGCTGTATGCCGAGGGGCAGAGACGGTATATGGAGAGCCTTTCGTCCTATGCCCGCCAGTTTCTCGGCATGATGGAAAAGCCGGATGTGGACAGCATCGACGGTCTGTCTCCCGCCATTTCCATTGACCAAAAGACCACCTCGAAAAATCCGCGTTCCACTGTGGGAACGGTGACGGAAATTTACGACTACCTTCGTCTTTTGTATGCACGCATCGGTCTGCCGCACTGTCCCGTTTGCGGAAAGCCCATCCGTCAGCAGACGCTCGACGAGATCGTGGACAGCATCCTGACGCTGCCGGAGGGCACGCGCATCCAGCTGCTCGCGCCCATCGTGCGCGGCAGGAAGGGCGAATATATCAAGGAATTTGAAAATGCCCGCCGCTCCGGCTTTGTGCGCGCCCGCGTGGACGGGGAGCAGGTGGAGCTTGCCGACGAGATCAAGCTGGACAAACAGAAAAAGCACACCATCGAAATTGTGGTCGACCGTCTGGTGGTGAGACCGGATGTGCGCGGACGGCTGTCCGACTCCGTGGAAACGGCGGTGGGACTTGCCGACGGGCTGCTGACGGTGGATGTGGTCGGCGGGAAAGAGCTGAAATTTTCACAGAACTATGCCTGCCCCGAGCACGGTGTGAGCATCGAAGAGCTGACGCCGCGTATGTTCTCGTTCAACAACCCGTTCGGCGCGTGCCCGACCTGCACGGGCCTCGGCATGCAGTATGCCATCGATCCCGACCTCGTTTTGCCGGATCGCTCGCTTTCGATAAACGAAGGCGCGATCCGCGCCTCCGGCTGGTCGGTCAAGGACGGCACAATCGCGCGGATGTATTTCACCGGCCTTGCGGCACACTACGGCTTTTCACTGGATACGCCGATAAAGGCGCTGCCGAAAAAGATCGTTGACATCCTCCTCTACGGCAACGGCAAGGAGCGGTTCAAGGTGACGCGCACCGGCGAATACGGCCACGGGGAATACAGCGCCACCTTTGAGGGTGTTATTCCGAATCTGCAGCGGCGGTATGAACAGACGACAAGCGACTGGGCAAAACGGGAGCTTGAAGTGTATATGCGGGAAATTCCGTGTCCCGCCTGCGGCGGCAAGCGGCTGAAGCCGGAAAGCCTGTCGGTGACGGTGGGGGGCAAGAACATCGTGGAGCTGACGCAGCTTTCGGTGACGGAGGCGCTGGCATTTCTCGACACGCTGGAGCTGTCCGAACGGGAAAAGCTCGTTGCCGGTCGGGTGCTCAAGGAGGTGCGCGAGCGGCTCGGCTTTTTGAACAGCGTGGGACTGAACTATCTCACCCTGTCCCGCCGTTCGGGAACGCTGTCCGGCGGTGAAAGTCAGCGCATCCGTCTGGCGACGCAGATCGGCTCCTATCTCATGGGTGTTTTGTATATACTTGATGAACCGAGCATCGGTCTGCATCAGCGGGATAACGACAAGCTGCTTGCGACCTTAAAACGCCTGCGCGATCTCGGCAATACGCTCATCGTGGTCGAGCACGACGAGGACACCATGCGGGCGGCGGACTGGATCGTGGATGTCGGGCCGGGCGCGGGCATGCACGGCGGCGAGATCGTCTACAGCGGCCCTGCCGACGAGATCGTCAACTGCGAGCGCTCGGTGACGGGGCAATATCTGAGCGGCAAAAAGTACATCCCCGTCCCCGCCGTGCGGCGCGCCGGCAACGGTCATCTTCTGACGGTTCGCGGCGCAGCGGAGAATAACCTCAAACACATCGATGTGTCCTTCAAGGAGGGCGCTTTCAATGTCGTGACCGGCGTTTCCGGCAGCGGCAAATCGTCGCTTGTGAACGAAATTCTGTATAAACGGTTGGCGGCGGACTTAAACGGTGCGTCCACCCATCCGGGCAAGCATGACCGCATAGAGGGTCTGGAGTTTTTTGATAAGGTTATCAACATCGACCAGGCGCCGATCGGCAGAACGCCGCGCTCCAATCCCGCAACCTACACCGGCGTTTTCAACGACATCCGCGACCTGTTTGCATCGACGAACGATGCCAAAATGCGCGGCTATACCGCGGGGCGGTTCTCCTTCAATGTGAAGGGCGGCAGATGCGAGGCGTGTCAGGGCGACGGCATTTTGAAAATCGAGATGCACTTTTTGCCGGATGTGTATGTGCCGTGCGAGGTGTGCAAGGGCAAACGGTATAACCGCGAGACGCTGGAGGTGCAATATAAAGGAAAAAATATCAGCGATGTGCTGAAAATGACGGTGGAGGAGGGCGTGGCGTTCTTTGAGAACCAGCCCCGCATCGCCCGCAAGCTGCAAACGCTCGCGGAGGTGGGACTCGGCTATATCGAGATCGGACAGCCCGCCACCACCCTGTCCGGCGGCGAGGCGCAGCGGGTGAAGCTGGCGACCGAGCTTTCCAAGCGCTCCACCGGTAAAACCGTGTATATTCTCGATGAACCGACCACGGGACTGCACACCGCAGATGTGCACCAGCTCCTCGGCATTTTGCAAAAGCTGGTGGACGGCGGCAACACCGTCATCGTGATCGAGCACAATCTCGATGTCATCAAAAGCGCCGACTATGTGCTCGACCTCGGACCGGAGGGCGGCGACCGCGGCGGCACACTGGTGGCGGCGGGAACGCCGGAGGAAATTGCGGAAAATCCCGCCTCCTACACGGGGCAGTATCTGAAACGGGTCTTGCAGGACTAGAATTTACAAATCCGACATACACTGTCACCCATCCTGCGGTATCATATACTGTAGAACAGGAGGGCGGACGGATGTTCGGGTATGTGCGGATCTATAAACCGGAGCTGCGGATGCGGGAATATGAGCAGTATCGCGGTGTGTATTGCAGCCTTTGCAAGCATCTCGGCAGCCGCTACGGCGCTGCACTGCGCCTGACCCTCAGCTATGACATGACCTTTTTGGCGCTGCTGACGATGGCGCTGAAAACGGAGGGCGTCGGCTTTTGCAAGAGCCGCTGCACCTATAACCCCGTAAAGCGCTGTCTTGCCTGCAGCGATGCAGAAACGCTCGATAAAACGGCGGACACGGCGGCGCTTCTCAGTTACTATCAGTGCCTCGACACCCTTGATGACGAGCGTTTTTTTCGCAGCCTCAAAGCGCGGCTGATGCTGCCGTTTCTGCGTCGGTATCACCGCAAGGCAAAAAAGCGGCAGCCGGCGCTTGACGCCGTGATTGCCGAAATGATGCAAAAGCAGGCGGCGGTCGAGGCGGCAAAGACCGCGTCGCTCGACGCGGCGGCGGAGCCGTTTGCCGCCTTTATGCAGGCGCTGTTCTCGCCGCTCGGTGAGGGTACGCAGCAAACGGTGCTTGCCCGTTTCGGCTATTGCCTCGGCAGATACATCTATCTTGCGGATGCGGCGGAGGACATGGAGGAGGACGGCAGACACGGACGGTACAATCCGTTTGTGCTGTGCCGCAGCGTCAATGTCAACGACCCCGCGGCGGTGGCGGCATGTCGGCAGTATGCGGGCGAGGTGCTGCGCAGCTGTCAGGCGGAATGTATCGCCGCCTATGACCTTTTGGAGATCCGCCGTTTCGACGGCATTTTGAAAAATATTCTGGAATGCGGCGTGTCCGATACGCTGTCGCGCATTTTGTCGGACGAGCGCCCGAGAAAGGACAAACGATGAGTATGCAGGATCCGTATGCCGTTTTGGGCATTTCGCCGCAGGCGACCGACGCCGAGGTGAAGGCCGCCTATCGCGAAATGGCGCGCAAATATCATCCCGATAACTATGCCGACAACCCGCTTTCCGAGCTGGCACAGGAGAAGATGCAGGAGATCAACGAGGCATATGACGCCATCATCCGTATGCGTCAACAGGGCGCTGCGGGCAGCAGCACGACCGGCACGAACTATGCGGATGTGCGCGCGCTCATCCGCGACAACCGCATTCTCGATGCGGAAATGCTGCTCGACGGCGTGCCGGTCGGCAGCCGCGACGCGGAGTGGCATTTTCTCAAGGGCAGCGTCTTGTACCGTAAGGGCTGGCTTGAGGATGCCTACACGCATTATACCGCCGCCTGCCGCATGAATCCGAACAACGCGGAATACCGTGCGGCGCAGGCGCACATGGAGACGGGACGCCGAAACGGCGGCTATCGCACCACCAACCAGGGCGGCTGCAGTGCCTGTGACATGTGCTCGGGGCTGTTGTGCGCGGATTGCTGCTGTGAATGTATGGGCGGTGACCTGATCCGTTGCTGTTGAAAATTCGGCTCTGTGCGGACACAAGCGGTGCGCACAGAGCTTTTTTGCAAGGTGGTGAAACCGATGAAAAACGGTGCAAGGGTCGCCCTGACCGGCGTTGTCTGTGCGCTGGCGGTCGTGGTGATGCTGCTGACGGCGCTGCCGACGATGCAGATCGGGCTGCCGGTGGTTGCAGGCGCGCTGCTGATCGTGCCGGTGGTGGAGTGCGGCGTGCGTTGGGGCGTGACCGGCTATGCGGCGACGGCTGTTTTGTCTTTGCTTTTGGCGCCGTCGATGGAGTCAAAGCTGCTTTTTCTGATGTTTTTCGGGTATTATCCCGTCATCAAAGCGCTGATCGAGCGCCTGCGGGCAAGACCGCTGCGCATCCTTTTGAAGCTGCTGCTGTTCAACGGCGCAATGCTGCTCACCTATTTCGTGCTGCTGCGGTTCACGACGGCGATCGATCCGCAGGAGTTTACCATCGCCGGTGTATACCTGCCGGGGGTGGTGCTGGCGTTCGGCAATGTGGTTTTTTGCGTGTATGATGTCGCGCTGACGCGGCTTGTCGGCTTGTATCTGCGCGTGTGGCAGCCGCGGGTGCGGCGCTGGCTGCATTTTTGATTTTGCAGGATGGAAGATTGCTCTTGCATTTTCGGCAAAACGGCGGTATACTGAACCCTGGCGCAAAGCGCCGGAGAGGGGACAAAGGGTATGGAAGACAATTTGATCGCATTGATCACGGCTCATATCTCAACATTCTCCAAGGGGCAGAAAAAAATTGCACAATACATTGCGGAGCACTATGACGAGGCGGCGTTTATGACGGCGCTGCGTCTCGGTCAGACGGTCGGCACGAGCGAATCCACGGTGGTGCGCTTTGCGGCGCAGCTCGGCTTTGACGGCTATCCGGAGATGCAGGCGGCGATGCAGGAGCTGATCCGCAGCCGCTTAACGACGCTGCAGCGCATCGAGGTCAGCCGTGCACGCATGACCGACGACGAGGTGCTGGAGGATGTGATGTCCTATGACATGCAGAACATCCGCAAAACGATGGAAGAGATCCCCCGCGCCGTGTTCAATGCGGCAGCGGACGCGCTGACGAAAGCGCGCAAGGTGTATATATTCGGAGCGGGCAGCTGTCAGGCGCTTGCCACCTTTGCCGCCTACTATCTGCGGCTGTTTCTCGATGATGTCTGTCTCATTCAGGCGACGGGGCAGTCGGAGATTTTTGAAGAAATGCTGCGCATCTCGGACGAGGATGCCGTGCTCGGCATCAGCTTTCCGCGCTATTCGAGCCGCGCAGTCAAGACCATGCGCTATGCCGACCGCAAGGGAGCCAAGGTGATTGCCGTCACCGACAGTAAGGCGTCGCCCATTGCGGCATATGCCACTCACCTTCTCTTGGCACACAGCGATATGGCGTCGGTGGTGGACTCGCTGACGGCGCCGCTAAGCGTCATCAACGCGCTGATCGTCGCGGTGTCGCTGCGGCGGCTGGAGGCGCGGCGGGAGCTGCTCACGGAGCTTGAAAACCTGTGGAACAGCCAGGAGGTCTATCTGTCGGCGGACGAGGATGATACCCATGCCTAAGCCGCACATTTTGGTGGTCGGCGGCGGTGCTGCCGGTCTGCTTGCCGCCGGTACGGCGGCGGAAAACGGCGCAGCGGTGACGGTGGTGGAGCGCAACCCGCGCATGGCGCGCAAGGTGATGATCACCGGGAAGGGACGCTGCAACCTCACCAACTGCTGCGATGCTGCGACGCTGATCGCCAACATTCCGCGCAATCCGCGTTTTCTCTACAGTGCGTTCAACGCCTTCACGCCGCAGGACATGATGGCGCTCATCGAGGCGCAGGGCGTGCCGCTCAAGGTTGAGCGCGGCAACCGCGTGTTCCCCGTTTCGGATAAGGCGGTGGATGTGGTGGATGCCCTGGTGCGTTTTGTGCGTGACAAGGGAGTTCGCTTTACACAAGGTCGTGCGCAGCACCTGCGCCTTGCAGACGGTGTTTGCACCGGCGTGACCTTGGAAAGCGGCGAAACGCTCACGGCGGACGCCGTGATCCTGGCAACGGGCGGCAAGTCCTATCCGCAGACCGGCTCCGAGGGCGACGGCTATGTGTTGGCGCACGAGGCGGGGCATACGGTCATCGATCCGCGCCCGTCACTGGTGCCGCTGGAGTCGTCGGACGGCTACTGCGCGGCGATGCAGGGACTGGCGCCGAAAAACTGCGCCGTGACGGTGGAGGATACCGTGAGCGGCAAAATCATCTACCGTGACTTCGGCGAAATGCTGTTCACGCACTTCGGCGTTTCCGGCCCGATGGTGCTCAGTGCCTCCGCGCACCTGCAGGACATGACGCCTGACCGCTATGTGCTGTATATCGATTGGAAGCCCGC
This sequence comes from Ruminococcus sp., assembly GCA_004558485.1. Classification (GTDB taxonomy): domain Bacteria; phylum Bacillota; class Clostridia; order Oscillospirales; family Acutalibacteraceae; genus URNF01. Next base: position 8,606 of record SFCS01000027.1, read on the forward strand.
GCTGACGCCTGAACAGGTGGACGCACGGCTGTGCCGTGAGCTGCAGGAAAACGCCAACAGCGATTGCGGCAACATGCTGCGCCGTCTCCTGCCGCAGTCGGCGATACCGGTTTTTGCGGCACTTGCCGCCGTCGATACTGCTGCAAAATGCCATGCCGTCACGAGAGAGCAGCGGCACGCTCTCGGCGCGGTGCTCAAGCGCTTTCCGGTGCATATCAGCGGCACACGCCCGATCGCCGAGGCGATCGTCACGCGCGGCGGCGTTTGCGTGAAGGAGGTACAGGCGGCGACGATGGCGTCAAGGCTTGTAAAGGGGTTATACTTTGCGGGTGAATTGTTGGATGTGGACGCCTATACCGGCGGATTTAATTTACAGATCGCCTTTTCGACCGGCGCAGCCGCCGGTCGTGGGGCGGCGACAGGGGGAGAACACACTTGAAAACGATTGCGATCGCCATTGACGGGCCTGCCGGTGCGGGAAAAAGCACCCTGGCAAAGGAGCTGGCAAAGGAGCTGCAATATATCTATGTGGACACCGGCGCTTTGTATCGCGCCATCGGCCTGCATACCCTGCGGCAGGGGAAAGATCCGCACGACGCGGCAGCGGTGACACCGCTTCTTGCGGGCCTGCAGGTCGAGCTGCGCTTTGAAAACGGCGAGCAGCATGTCTATACAAACGGCGAGGATGTCAGCGGGGCGATCCGCACGCCGGAGGTCTCGATGGCGGCGTCTGCCGTTTCGGCGATCCCCGCCGTGCGGCAATTTCTGTTTGACCTGCAGCGCGACATTGCGAAAAGTCACTGCGTCATCATGGACGGCAGAGACATCGGCACGGTGGTGCTGCCGTGGGCGCAGATCAAGATCTTTCTGTCTGCCTCGCCCGAGGCGCGCGCCCGTCGCCGCTTTGATGAATTGATCGAAAAGGGACAAAAGGTGTCGTTTGACGAGGTGCTGGCAGATATGCAAAAGCGCGACCATGATGACACCCACCGCGCCATCGCGCCGCTGCGGCAGGCGGAGGACGCGACCCCCATCGACACCAGCACCCTGACCCTGGAGCAGTCGATCGCACTGCTTACGACCATTGTAAAGGAACGGTTGGCATGCCTGACGGAAGATTGAGACGGGTCATATTGGCGATCGTCCGCCCGCTTTTGCGGCTCATTTTTCCCTACCGCATCGTCGGTGCGGAAAATCTGCCGACGGCGGGGAACGGACAGCGCCTGATGCTCTGCTGTAACCACATTTCGGTGCTGGATCCCGTGTTTTTGTTGGCGGCGCAGCGGCAGCCCATCAGCTTTATGGCAAAGTCCGAGCTGTTTTCCAACCGTTTTAACCGTTGGCTGCTCGGCACGGTGATGGGCGCTTTTCCTGTGGAACGCGGCAAGGGCGACACCGGCGCTGTCGAGCACGCCGAGGCACTGGTGGAAAGCGGTACGATACTCGGCATTTTCCCGCAGGGCACCTGTCGGCGCACCCGTGAGCTGGGGCTGCCGAAATCCGGCGCGGCGCTCATCGCCTGTCGGACACAGGCGACGGTCATTCCGGCGTGCCTTGTGACGAAAAGCTTTCATGTGCGCCCGTTTCGGCGGGTGACGGTCGTTTTCGGAAAACCGCTCACGCCGCAGGAGCTGCAGCTGGAGAATACGGCGCATCCGCAGCTGCGTCCCGCGTCCCGCAAGCTGATGGAGAGCATCGACGCACTGATCGGAAAACAGTTGGGAGAAGAGGAATGAAGGTTCTGCTTGCGAAAAGCGCCGGCTTTTGTTTCGGCGTGAATAAAGCGGTGAGCGCCGTGTGCGACCTGCTGGATGCGGGGGAGAAGGTGGCAACGCTCGGTCCCATCATCCACAATCCGCAGCTCGTGGAAAAGCTGCGCCGCCGCGGTGTGCAGATCGTGGAAAGGCCGGAGGACGCCGAAAGGGACGCCGTTCTGGTCATCCGTTCGCACGGCGTGCCGCGCGCGGTGTATGAGGAGATCGCGCGCTGCGGCGTGCGGATGTATGACGCGACCTGCCCGTTTGTCAGCAAAATTCATCGCATCGTGTCCCGCTATTCCGCCGACGGCTACCGTGTGCTGATCGCCGGCAACGCGGGTCATCCCGAGGTGACGGGTATTTGCGGTCACTGCGAAAACGGCGCGACGGTGTTTGCCACGCCGGAGGAATTGGGAAATTTGCTAAAAAACGATCACCACAGAAAAGAAGAACTGGTGATTATGGCGGCGCAGACCACCTATAACACAATAAGTTGGAAAAAGTGTGCGGAAATATTAAAAAAACACTATACAAACCCGTTAATATTTGATACAATATGCAGTGCAACCGCGGAAAGACAAAACGAGGCGGTTGCCCTTTCACAGAAATGTGATAAAATGGTGATTGTCGGCGGACGGCAAAGCTCCAACACAGCGAAGCTCTACGATGTTTGCGCGGCGCACTGTCCCACGGTATTGGTGGAGACGGCGGCGGAGCTGAAAACAGAGGACTTTCGCTCTGTGCGGCTTGCAGGACTGACCGCGGGAGCTTCGACGCCTGCCGATATTATAAAGGAGGTACAAACCATCATGTCCGAAATTAAAAACAGCGAGATCCAAAACGAAGAGGCAGCGGGAGCTGTCGAGACCGCCAACGAGAATGCATTTGAAGAAATGACTTCTGAGGAGTATGCGAAGGCTGTTGAGGCGACCTTCCAGAATCCTACTGATGATAAAGTGCGTGGTATGGTTGTCAGCATTGCCCCCAACGAGGTGCAGGTCGAAGTGATCGGCAGAAAGCAGACCGGCTACATTCCGGTTGAGGAGCTGTCCGCCGACCCGAACGCCAACCCCGCCGACATCGTGAAGGTCGGTGATGAGCTGGAGCTGCTCATCATGCGCACCAACGATCAGGAAGGCACCATCATGCTGTCCAAAAAGCGCGTTGACGCGCTCAAGGGCTGGGAGACCATCGTGGCTGCGGAAGAGTCCGGCGAAGTGCTGGAGGGCATCGTCAGCGAAGTCATCAAGGGCGGCCTTTTGGTCGTGTCCAACGGCGTGCGCGTTTTCGTGCCCGCGTCCCATGCCTCTCTCAACCGTATGGAGGATCTGACGCCCCTGCTCAAGCAGACCGTGCGTTTCAAGGTCATCGAAGTGAACACCGCCCGCCGTCGTGCGGTCGGCTCTATCCGTCTTGTCGTCCGCGAGGAGCGCAAGGCGCAGGAAGCGGCTCTGTGGGAGAAGCTCGAAGTCGGTCAGCACTATACCGGCGTTGTGAAGTCCCTGACATCCTACGGCGCGTTTGTTGACCTCGGCGGCGTGGACGGCATGATCCACATTTCCGAGCTGTCCTGGTCTCGTATCAAGCATCCGTCCGAGGTCGTCAAGGTCGGCGACACGGTCGAAGTGTATATCCGCGATCTCGACACCGAGAAGCACAAGATCTCTCTCGGCTACCGCAAGGCAGAGGACAATCCGTGGGAGATCTTCAAGGCGAAGTTCGCTGTCGGCGATGTGATCGATGCGAAGATCGTCGGCATGACGACCTTCGGCGCGTTTGCGCAGATCATCCCCGGCATCGACGGCCTCATCCATATTTCGCAGATTGCCGATCGCCGCATCGACAAGCCGCAGGATGAGCTGAAGGTCGGTCAGGAAGTGAAAGCGAAGATCACGAACATTGATCTTGAGAACAAGCGCATCAGCCTGTCCATCCGTGCGCTGCTGGAGGATGCTCCGGCTGTCGAGGAGGAGACCGTTGCCGAAGAGGAAACGGCGGAATAATCCGACAAATGGTAAAAGAGCCCCAACCGTTCGGTTGGGGCTCTTTTGTTATGCCCGCTTGTCGCAGAAAAAAACAGAAGCTGTCAAGGACGAGCTGCGCGGAATACTCTGGAATGAACCGCAAAAATCAAAAAAGGAGAGCTTCCTATGTCTGAGACCATTGGATTTTTCGTGGCGCTTTTCCTGGCACTGTACGGCACGGCGTGTCTTTTGCACCGCCTCACATTGTGCATTTTGCGACCGGAGCGGGGAATGCACAGCTTTTCGGTCGCCTATCTGCGCGAGGGAGACGAAAATGCGGAGCAGCTCGTGCGCTTTTTCCGCGCGCGGGCGCGGCGGGAGGAAACGCTGCTTTTGGTTGACAACGGCGCGGACAGCACCCAGCGCGAGATTGTCCGAAGGCTTTGCGACGGACAGCGGGATATACGGTTTATCACAGCGGAAAATTTTGTCGGAGAGAATTGCATTTGAACGAGAAATAGTATATACTGTTCCTGTATTACGGTATAGGAGGCGGTCGCATGGAAGAAACCCTTTCCGGCAAGGTGGAGCGTGTGGTTTTTCATAATGCCGATAACGGCTGGACCGTCCTCGATCTGGACACGGGAGAAACGCTGGAAAAGGTGGTCGGCGTGTTCGCGGACATTCATGTCGGCGAGGAATTGCAGATGCAGGGCAGCTTTGTCGAGCATCAGAAATTCGGCAGGCAGTTTCAGATGCAGCGCTATGTTTCCACGCTCCCGACCGATACGCTGTCGGTGCTGCGGTATCTTTCTTCGGGTGCCGTGCGCGGCATTGGCCCGTCCACGGCGGCGCGCGTCATGGATAAATTCGGTGACGACGCGCTGCGCATTTTGGAGGAAGAGCCGCTGCGGCTTGCCGAGGTGCGCGGCATTACGCGCGAAAAGGCAAAAAAGCTCGGCGAGGAGTTTCATGCACAAAGCGGACTGCGGGAGCTTTTGCTGACCTTTTCCGCCTATGGGCTGACGCAGCATGAGGCGGTGCGCTGCTGGAAACGCTTCGGCGTTTCGGCGGTGAGCCGCATTCGGGATGACCCGTACATACTGTATACGCAGGAGCTCGGGATTTCCTTTGAGCGTGCCGACAGTATGGCGCTGGCGATGTACGGCGAGGGCAACACGCCGAAGCGGATAGAGGCGGGGCTTTTGTATGTGCTGCGCCACAACACCCAAAACGGGCACACCTGCCTGCCGGAGGAAAAGCTGGTGGCTGCCGCGGCGGGGATGCTCGGCGCGACAGTCGAGGAAACGCAGGCGGTGCTCGAGGACATGAAGGCGCGCGGCACGGTCTTTGCCGAGGCGCTGCAGGGACAGATCTTTGTTTTCCTGCCGCAATACTATATGGCGGAAAAATATATCGCTGCCCGCCTGCGGGAAATGGCGGCGTTTGCCGACGACAATGCGACAGCCGACATCGAAAAGCTGGAGAAAAAGCTGCACATCCGCTATGCCGAGCAGCAGCGCGCCGCGCTTTCCGCCGCCGCCGCGCACCATGTGATGATCCTGACCGGTGGGCCGGGCACGGGCAAAACGACCGCCGTAAACGGCATGATCTTCATGGCGCAGTCAAAGGGGCTTTCCGTGCAGCTTGCCGCGCCGACAGGCAGGGCGGCAAAGCGCATGACCGAGCTTTCCGGCGAGCCGGCGAAAACGCTGCACCGCCTTTTGGAGGTGCAATGGGACGAGGATGACCATTTGATCTTCAACCGCAACGAGAAAGATCCGCTTGATGCGGATGTCGTCATCGTGGACGAGCTTTCGATGGTGGATACGCTGTTGTTTGAGGCGCTTTTGCGGGCGCTCCCGAAAAAATGCCGCCTCATTTTGGTGGGCGATGCCGACCAGCTGCCGTCGGTGGGGGCGGGCTGCGTGCTGCAAAGCCTGCTGGCGGCGGCGTGTCTGCCGACCGTGTGTCTGACCGAGATTTTCCGACAGGCGCAGCAAAGCGCCATTGTGATCGGCGCGCACGCGGTGCTCGCGGGCAATCTGCCGAAGATGAACGACAAGGGCGGCGACTTTTTTTTCATGCGCCGCACGAATTACCGCACCGCGGCGGACACGGTTCTGGAGCTGTGCAAGACGCGCCTGCCGGAGACCTATCACCTGACCTGCCTTGACGGGCTGCAGGTGCTGTGTCCCGGTCGCCGCGGCGAGCTCGGCACGATCCGCATCAACGAACAGCTCAGAGAACTGCTCAACCCGCCCGCCGACGATAAGGCAGAGGTCAAAAGCATGGGCTGTGTGCTGCGCGTCGGTGACAAGGTGATGCACAACCACAATAACTATGATATTACCTGGGTGAAGGACAACGGCGAGGTCGGCACGGGCGTTTTTAACGGCGACATCGGCATTTTGGAGAAGGTCAACCGCGCCGAGGGGACGGTTGCCGTGCGCTATGACAACCGTGTCGCCACCTATACGCGCGAGGATCTGCAGGACTTGGAGCTTGCCTATGCCATCACGGTGCACAAGAGTCAGGGCAGTGAATTTGACGCAGTGGTGCTCACCGTGTTCGGACAGCAGCGGCAGCTTTGCTATCGCAATCTGCTCTATACCGCCATCACGCGCGCCAAAAAGCTGCTCATTTTGGTCGGCGACGAGCAGACGCTGTGGGACATGATCGAAAATAACCGCAAGACGCTGCGCTATAGTGCGCTCACCGCTTTTTTAACAGGGGAGGCAAGCGGACATGCTGATGCGTAGGCTGAAGGATCTGCTGTTCCCGCCGCGCTGCGCTTTTTGCGACGCGGTCATCGCCCCGCGCGAGCGCCCGCTTTGTCCCGCTTGCGGACGGGCGTGCCCCGAAGTCTCCATACTGGGCGAGGTCTGCCGCACCTGCGGTAGAGAAAAGCTCTGTTGCACCTGCAAGGAGGACAGCTTTTTATCCGACGGGATCGCGGCGCCGTTTTACTATGAGGGTGTCGCCCGCCGCGGTGTGTCGTTCTATAAGCGGGTGCAGGATGTCGATCGCACGGCGTTCTTTGTCAAAGAGATGGCAAACAGCATCTGCCGCTCGCTCGGCGATCGCATCGTGGATGTGATCACTGCTGTGCCGATGCGCCCCGCCGAAAAACGCAAACGCGGATTCGATCAGGTCGAGCCGCTGGCAAAGGGGATCGCGAAGGAGTTTCATATCCCGTATGTGCCGCTTTTGCGCAAATGTCTCGATACGCCGTCGCAAAAGCTGCTCACGATGGAACAGAGGCGCAGCAATCTGCTCGGTGCATTTGATGTGAGAAACGGGGAACCGGTAAGAAATAAGCGTATTTTGCTGCTCGATGATGTCGTCACGACCGGTTCGACGACCAACGAATGCGCGAAAATGCTAAAAATTTACGGCGCCGATCGCGTGTATGTTGCCGCGATCGCGCTCACACGGCCGCAGATAGAACAGGACGGAAAGGTTGGACAGGATGACAACGAAGGATTTTGGGATTGATTTCGGCACGGCGCGGGTGGTAATCTATGCCGAAGGAAAAGGCGTTGTTTTGGACGAGCCCGCCGTGATCGCCGTCAATGCAAATACGGGAAAAATGTTTGCCTGCGGCGAAGAGGCATATGCCATGCAGGGGCGCGCGCCCGCATCCATCGAGGTCGTCCGTCCGCTTGCAAAGGGCGTCATTGCGGATTTTGACTATGCCTGCATGATGCTGCGGTATTTTATGCAAAAGGTGTGCGCGTATAAGGTCATCAAGCCCCGCGCCGCCGTGAGCGTGCCCGCACTGGTGACGGCGGTGGAGCAGCGCTCCTTCATGGATGCTGTCTATTCCGCGGGTGCGCGGCAGGTCATGCTCATCGAGGAGTCGATGGCAGCGGCGGTCGGTGCGGGACTGGATGTCGAGGCACCGCGCGGGTGCATGGTCGTCGAGATCGGTGCGGGCACGACCGATGTGGCGGTCATGTCGCTCAAGGGCGTTGCCTCCTCCTGTTCGCGGCGCGTGGGCGGCGATGCCTTCGACGAGGCAATCATGCGCTATATCCGCCAAAAGCATCGCCTGCTTATCGGCAGCCTCAGCGCCGAGCGCCTGAAGATCGAGATCGGAAAGGTGACGGACGGCGAGGAGGAAAAATGCACGACGGTCAGCGGACGCGACGCCGTCAGCGGCTTGCCGCGCGTGTGCGAGATTACCTCTCGTGAAATTCTGGAGGCGGTGTATGAGCCGCTGCAGGAAGTTTTGCACACCATCCAGAATGTGCTGGAAAACACCCCGCCCGAGCTTTCGGCGGATATTTATGACAACGGCATCATCCTCACCGGCGGCATGGCGCAGCTGCGCGGCATGACGGCTCTTGTGTCTGCGACGACCGGCATTTGCTGCCGCGTGGCGGACGATCCGATGCACTGTGTGGCGCGCGGCGCGGCGATGTCGCTCAAGTATATCCACATGCTGCACTCCGGTGTATACGACATCGGCAAATTTCTCTATGATGGGAGCACCACGTTGACAAATTGATGAAATTGCCAATATAGTTTTCCCGCTTCACGGTCATACTAGCCGTGAGGAGAGGAAAACGATGCGTGGTGTTATCAAAGGCTTTACAATCCTGGTATTTATCATAACCGCGACGGTGTGGGTGCTCATCGGGTACTACGCCGCCGCTATGCCGCAGCAGTTCAGTGTCACCGAAGGAAAAACGCTGCGCCTTGACGGAGTGGTTACGGCTGTCAGAGACAATGACAGCGCCGCCCCGCGGGCTGCATCCGTGAACGGTACGACACACAATGAAACGCTGCGGCTTTTCGGCGTGTTTCCGATAAAAAAGGTGCGTGTGCAGGTGGTGGAGCAGCCGGTGGTTGTGGTTGCGGGCGTGCCGTTCGGCATCAAGCTCTACACCGACGGTGTGCTCATCGTCGGTTTCACGGATGTGGACACCGCCGCAGGCCCTTACAATCCCGCCCGCACGGCGGGACTGCGGGTAGGCGATGTGGTGGTGTCGGTGGACGGACGGGCGGTAAACACCAACGAGGAGCTGAAAAATGCCGTTGAAAGCTCCGGCGGCAGCTATATGACCTTTGTGATACGGCGGGACAATCTCAGCTTTTCCGTGCGGTTTCGCGCGGTGCGGTCACAGACGGAGAATTGCTATAAATCCGGTTTTTGGGTGCGGGACAGCTCTGCGGGCATCGGCACGCTGACATTTTTCGATCCCGACGAGAGATTTTTCGGCGGCCTCGGCCATGCGGTGTGCGATGTGGACACGGACGAACCGCTGCCGATCTCGGCGGGCGAGATTGTCGCGGCGGAGATCTATGATGTGGAGAAGGGCAGTGTGGGGACAGCAGGCTCACTGTGCGGCGCGGTCGGCGACGATGCCATCGGCAACCTCGTCGAAAACGGTGCTGCCGGCGTTTTTGGTATCCTCACGCGCATGCCCGGTGCGTGCTTCCGCACCATGCCGGTCG
>SFCS01000007.1 GCA_004558485.1 Ruminococcus sp.
GGGTGAATGTCTGCCAGAGCATTTTTCAAATGCAAAAAATGTGTATATTACAGTTGTTCGCGGAACATTATCAGCGACTTTGAATGAACAGGAAACACATGAATATCAGGCAGGAACAGTATTAAAAGTTCCATTCCATACAAAAATGAACTTAAAAAATGTTTCTGAAGAAACGCTGGAGTTTATTGTTGTCAAAGCACCGGCGCCAAACTGCTAAATTCCGATTTGTCGAACAGATACAAGGGCGCACTTCTATACGTGTAATCCCCGTATGTACGCTCTGTGAGACCAAACACCCCGGACACCTGAATGTCCGGGGTGTTTTGCGTCGCTGCGTTCCGAACAAGGCATTGTATCCCTTGCGCCGCTTTGCAGCCATCCTCCCAAGGCAAAAGGCGTACTTTCTTCGTGGCACGCTTTTTGCATATTTTACTGTCTTGTGGCTCCCTGCGAAACGGGCGGCATCACTTTTTTGCGGATTTTTCTGTTCACAGATCGACCGTGTTTTTGTGCGGTGTTCCAATGAAGCCCACCTGCGCAAAATCGCGGGGATGATGCCGCACGAGATAATCGATATAGGACATCACCATTTCTGCCGTGAGCGCATATCCCGCGGGGTTCAGATGTCCGCCGAGATAAAAGTGGCGGCGAAATTGCTCATCATACACAGGCGCATAGGCGCGCAGATCCAGCACATAGGCGTTGTCAAAGTGCTCCGCCAGCGCATACAAAAGCTCCCGATGCGCGTCATACTTTGCTGCTCTGTCCGCCGTCATACCGCTCTCCCGCGGCATCGTCATGAAAAAGAACTTGGCATCCGGACGAAAAGCCTTATACCGCTGGACGATCGCGCCGTAATAGCCGGCAAAGGTCTTTTCGTTTTCCCGCCAATCTGCCTTGATGTCCGCTGTGCTGCCGAGCGGAATGCCGCTTGTGACATCGTTCACGCCGAGCGCCAGAATATAGGCAGAGCAGGCAAGCGAAGCATCGAAAAAGCCGTTCGCATCCGCAAAGGTCTCGCAGTATTCTTTTGCGGTCATGCCGCCGCGGGAAAAGTTGCGCACAAGGCAGCCCGCCGCGCGTGCCATATACTGCCCCCAGGAATATTCGAACATGTCGTGATAGGTTTTGTTCCCCTCGGCGTCTGTTCCCTCAAATTCTCCCGAGGACAGGCTGTCGCCGACACAGGCGATCGAGCGGAAAATGCTGCAAAACCCGCCGTCGGTCACCAGGCGGTCGAGCGGCTTTTCGTCGGGGAGCGGATAAAATGCGGTCATATCCATCGTATACACCTCACAAATTGCAGTTGTTCTGCCAGCAGTATAGCACATCCGCACAGGCAGACACAACAATTTTTTGAAAAACGCAAAAGGCAGGTCATTTGACCTGCCTTTTTGCCAAGGAAAATTATTTCACCAATTCGATGATCGCCATTTCGGCAGCGTCGCCGCGGCGCGTGCCGACCTTGATGATGCGGGTGTAGCCGCCGTTGCGGTCAGCATACGTGGGCGCGATCTCATCAAACAGCTTCTTGGAGACGCTCTCCTTCGTCACAAACGCATACACAAGGCGCTTGTTGGCGAGGGTCGGCTCTTTCGCGATCGTGATCATTTTCTCTGCCATAGCACGCACTTCCTTGGCGCGCGTCACGGTGGTTTCGATCTTGCCGTTTTCCAGCAGGAAAGTCACCATGGCTCTCAGCATGGCCATACGGGAAGCCGTCGGTCTGCCGAGCTTTCTGGTTCCGGGCATTTGTATTCACTCCTTCTGATGGATCATAGAAATATTCTTATTCCTCGTCGTTGCTCAGGGTGAAACCGAGAGACGCGAGCTTGTTGATGACCTCTTCGAGCGACTTGCGACCGAGGTTTCTCACCTTCATCATGTCCTCTTCGCTCTTGTTGATGAGATCACCGACCGTGTTGATGCCGGCACGCTTCAGGCAGTTGAAGGAACGCACGGACAGGTCGAGCTCTTCAATGGTCATTTCCAAAAGCCCGTCCTTCTTGTCGTCCTCCTTCTTCACCATGATCTGGTTGCCTGCATAGGTATCGCCGGAAAGATCTACGAACAGATCCAGATGCTCCATCAGGATCTTTGCTGCCAGAGAAACGGCCTCCTTGGCACTGATCGTGCCGTTGGTCCAGACCTCCAGCGTCAGCTTGTTGAAGTCCGTGATTTGTCCCACACGGGTGTTCTCCACCGTGTAGTTCACCTTGTTCACCGGCGTGTAGATGGAGTCGACCGGAATGACACCGATCACCGGCGTCATCAGCTGCTTGTTCAGCTCCGCAGACACATAGCCGCGACCCTTGTCAAGCGTGATCTCCATATACAGCTTTGCACCCTCGCCGAGCGTGGCAATGTGCATTTCCGGCTCAAGAATTTCCACTTCACTGTCGCACTTGATAGAACCGGCAGTCACCTCACAGGGACCCTCCGCTTCGATATACACGACCTTGGGACCGTCGCCGTTGATCTTGGCGATGAGACCCTTGATGTTCAGGATGATCTCCGTCACATCCTCTTTCACACCCTCGATGGTGGAAAACTCGTGCAGAATACCGTCAATCTTCACGGAAGTGACGGCAACGCCCGGCAGGGAGGACAGCAGCACGCGACGCAGGCTGTTGCCGAGCGTGGTGCCATAGCCTCTCTCCAGCGGCTCGATCACGAATTTGCCATAGGTGCCGTTGGGAGCAAGGTCAAGTACTTCAATTCTGGGCTTCTCAATTTCAATCATCCAAAACCCTCCTTACAGTTACGCCGCCGGCAAAGCGCCAAGCGACACTTTGCACGGAGACGATGTGATATTGTCCAAACAGTTTTTCAGTTGTCTTATTATGCAGCCGAGACATATGCCGCCGTCGAAAAGCAGTTCCCCTCCCCGACGGAAAAGTCGTCTGCGACAACGACCTTTATTTGGAATACAACTCGACGATGAGGGTTTCTTCGATCGGCAGATCGATGTCCTCGCGGTTGGCGAGAGAAACGACCTTTGCGGATTGATTGGCACGGTCCAGATCCAGCCACTGCGGAACGGGACGCGCACTGTTTGCTTCAATGATCGCTTTCATTTTCTCGAGCTGACGGCTTCCTTCCTTCATTGCAACGACCTGTCCCGGCTTCACGAGATAGGACGGCACATTGACCTTGCGGCCGTCAACGGTAAAATGGCCCTGCGTCACAAGCTGACGCGCTTCCGCACGGGAAGCGGCAAAGCCCAGACGATAGACCACATTGTCAAGACGGGACTCCAGCAAACGAAGCAGGTTTTCGCCCGTCACGCCGGTCATCTTGGTCGCCAGTTCGAAATAGTGACGGAACTGGCCTTCCAGAACACCGTAATACCGCTTTGCAAACTGCTTGGTACGCAGCTGCTTGCCGTATTCGGATGCCTTCTTATTACGCGCCTGGCCGTGCTGGCCGGGAGCATATGCGCGGCGCTCGATCGCGCACTTACCGCTGTAGCATCTTTCGCCCTTCAAAAAGAGCTTCTGTCCTTCACGGCGGCAAAGTCTGCACACCGCACCGGTATATCTTGCCATTTTGGTTGCACCTCCTGATTTGAATTAAACGCGTCTTCTCTTGGGAGGACGGCATCCGTTATGCGGAATGGGGGTCACATCTTTGATCATTGTGACTTCCAGACCGGCAGCCTGCAAAGCGCGGATCGCGGCTTCACGGCCGGCGCCGGGGCCCTTCACAAAAACCTCGACCATCTTCAGACCGTGCTCCATCGCCGCCTTGGCAGCGGTCTCAGCGGCAGTCTGCGCGGCAAACGGCGTGGATTTGCGGGAACCGCGGAATCCGAGCTCGCCGGCGCTCGCCCACGAAAGGGCGTTGCCCTGTGCATCGGTGATGGTCACAATGGTGTTATTGAATGTGGACTGGATATGCGCAGCGCCACGCTCAATGTTCTTGCGTTCCTTGCGGCGGCGGGTGGTCGCACCCTTGCGCGCAGTTGTTTTGGCAGCAGCCATTACTATCCCTCCTGCTTACTTCTTCTTGTTGGCAATAGTCTTCTTCGGACCCTTGCGTGTACGGGCATTGGTCTTGGAGCGCTGGCCGCGCACCGGCAGACCCTTACGGTGGCGGATGCCACGGTAGCAGCCGATCTCGATGAGCGTCTTGATGTCGAACGCCACATCGCGGCGCAGGTCGCCCTCCACGGTGTAATGGTGATCAATGTGCTCACGCAGCTTGGAAACATCGTCCTCCGTCAGATCCCGCACACGGGTGTCCGGATCAACGCCGGTCGCTGCCAGAATGTCGCAAGCAGATTTACGGCCGATGCCGTAAATGTAGGTGAGGCCGATTTCGATGCGTTTGTCTCTGGGTAAATCCACACCAGCAATACGCGCCATAATTACATTCCTTCCTTTCGGTTGTGTGTAGTGCGCGAGGTCTTGCCCCGCGCCGTTCAAACAGCTCTTAGCCTTGACGCTGCTTGTGCTTCGGGTTTTCGCAGATCACCATCACGCGACCTTTGCGCTTGACGATCTTGCACTTCTCGCAAATTTTCTTAACAGAAGGTCTGACTTTCATGAGAATACCTCCTTCGCATGTTCATGCTCGTTTCTGTTTTCGGCGTACATACCGCAAAAGCGGCATCATTTTGTACGCCAGGTGATACGACCTTTGGATAGATCGTACGGTGACATTTCCACCGTCACCTTGTCTCCCGGCAGGATGCGGATGTAATTCATCCGCAGCTTTCCGGAAATGTGCGCCAGAATTTTGTGCCCGTTTGCCAGCTCTACCTGAAATGTTGCGTTGGGCAACGCTTCTACAACGGTACCTTCCAGCTCAATAACATCCGCCTTGGACATAAAGAACCCTCCTGCAATGTGCGGTTTGACGGTTAAGGTCTGGTCAGAATAACCGGACCGTCGGGTGTAATGGCGATCGTGTTCTCAAAGTGTGCGGACAGGCGTCCGTCCTTTGTGACCGTCGTCCAGCCGTCACCGAGGATCTTGACCTCGTGTGTACCGGCATTGACCATCGGTTCGATCGCTATAGTCATACCGGGCAGCAGCCGCGGACCGCGTCCGGGCGTACCGTAATTGGGGACGCTGGGGTCCTCGTGCAGGTTCGTGCCTACTCCGTGGCCGACAAACTGCCGTACAACCGAGTAACCACGCACCTCGACATACCGCTGAACGGCTGCGCCGATGTCGCCGACACGATTGCCTGCAACAGCAGCGCGAATGCCCTCATACATGCCTTCTTCCGTTGCCTGCATCAGTGCGCGTGCCTCTTCGGACACATCGCCTGCGGCAAAGGTCGCGGCGTTGTCGCCGTGATAGCCGTTGATGTGGGCGCCGACATCAATGCTGACAATGTCGCCCGCCTTGATGACGCGTTTTCCGGGTATGCCGTGGATGACCGTTTCGTTGACGGAGATGCAGGCGCTTGCAGGAAAGCCGCCGTAGTTCAGAAAGGAGGGAGTCGCTCCCTGGCTTTCGATATACTTACGGATCATGCGGTCGATCTCCCCGGTGGTGACGCCGGGCTCGACCGCCTTGCCGCCGATCTGCAATGCCCTTGCCGAGATAACACACGCCTCTTGCATCAGCTTGAGGTCTCGGCTGCTTTTGATCGTTATCATTCTTATGCCTCGATGGCGGCAAGCGTCAGGCGCGTGGTATCCGCCAGCTCTTCCTGGCCTTCCACGATCTTGAGCTTTCCGCAAGCCGCATAATAATTCTTGAGCGGCTCGGTCTGTTCATGATAAACCTTCAAACGCGCCTCTACCGTCTCCGGCAGATCATCCTTGCGCTGAACGAGGGTGTTGCCGCAATGGTCGCAAACGCCGTCCTTCGTCGGCTTTTTGTAGTCGACATGGTAGGTGGCGCCGCAATCCAGGCAAACACGGCGACCCGATACACGCTGGGCAATCTTCTCGTCGGTGACCTCAATGTCGATCACGCGGTCGATCTCGATACCCATACGGTCAAGTGCCTCGGCCTGCGGAATGGTGCGGGGAAAGCCGTCCAGAATGAAACCGTTTTTGCAGTCGTCCTGTGCCAGACGATCCTTGATGATACCGATGACCACCTCGTCCGGAACCAGCTTGCCTGCCTCGATATATTCCTTGGCTGCCTTGCCCATTTCCGTGCCGCTCTTCAGCGCTTCACGGATAATATTACCCGTGGAAATGGTGGGGATCATGAGCTTTTCGCTGATGATCTCCGCTTGTGTGCCTTTGCCGGCGCCCGGGGCGCCGAGTAGGATCAGCTTCATAAAATGCATCCTCCTTTTTGTCAGTCCGTACCGAATAGCCGCCCCGCGCCTCCGGCGTGCCGAAGGCGCGGCGGGCTATGTAGTTTCTTCCTCTTTTGCGAGGATCACTCTAAGAAGCCTTTGTAGTGCCGCATCATCATCTGGCTCTCGATCTGCTGCGTCGTTTCAAGCGCAACGCCGACGACGATCATGATGGATGTGCCGCCGAGAGCCAAACCGTAGATGCCGCTGAACTTACCAAACAGGCTCGGGAACAGGGCGATGAGGCCCAGGAACAGCGCGCCGATGAAGGTGACCTTATTGAGCACCTTCTTGATGAAATCGGCAGTCGGCTTGCCCGGACGGTAGCCCGGGATCGCGCCGGAGTTCTTGCGCAGATTGTTCGCCATCTCCATCGGATCATACTGGATCGTGACATAGAAGAACGCGAAACCGATGATCATAAGGAAATACAGAACAATATAGACCCAGCTCGTCTGTTTGAAAGCATTGAAAAACCAGTTGTTGGTTTTTTCCTCGCTCAGGAAGGTCGCAATGATGGACGGCAGCGAAACGATCGAGGACGCCAGAATGATCGGCATGACGCCGGACATATTGACCTTGATCGGGATGAAGGTGTTCTGACCGCCGTACATCTTGCGGCCGACGACCTTCTTCGCATACTGTACCGGAATGCGGCGTTCCGCGTCGCTCATAAACACGATGAAACCGATCATGGCAAGGAACAGCACCAAAATGAGCGGTACCAGCACGATGTACTTGACCGCAGCGCCGCCCGCCGTTTTCAGCTGCGCGATGCCGCCGTCGTAGAAATACGTCCACAGCGTACGACCCGCCACCGGAATACGAGAGAGGATGCCGGCAAACAGCAAAATGGAAATGCCGTTGCCGATGCCGCGATTGTTGATCTGCTCACCGAGCCACATCACCAGCGTGGAGCCGACGGTGAAGCACAGGATGATGACAATAGCGGAGAACCATGCGGCGCCGGTGCTGCCGGTCGCAGCCGCCGTCAGCGCATTGTACTTGTTCTTTACCATGAAGTAATACGCGATGCCGAGCAAAAGGCCCAGAGCAACCGTCACATAGCGCGTCAGTTTGCCGAGCTTCTTGCGGCCGTCCTCGCCCTCCTTCGCCCAGCGCTCCAGCACCGGGATCGCCACCGTCAACAGCTGAATGATGATGGAGCTGTTGATATACGGGGTGATGGAGAGCGCAAACAGGCTGGCGTCGGAGAAACCGCCGCCGGACATCAGCGTCAAAATACCCATAAAGTCGCTGCTGCTTTTGGAAGCCTCCGCAACAGCGGCAACATCAACAAAGGGAACCGAGATGGCGGAACCGATCCGGAAAACCAGCACGATGAAAAGCGTATACAGGATCTTTTTGCGGAGATCCACGATTTTCCATGCATTCCTCAGGGTCTGGAACATCTCAAATCACCTCTGCCTTTCCGCCTGCCTTTTCGATCTTCTCTTTGGCAGACGCAGAAATTGCGGTGACCTTCACCGTCAGTTTCTTATCGACAGTGCCGTTGCCCAAAATCTTCACACCGTTTTCGATGTTCTTGACGATGCCCGCAGCCTTGAGCGCGGCAGCGTCCACGACAGCGCCGTCCTCAAATGCTTTCAGAGCGCCGACATTGATGACAGCAGCCTTTGCCGCAAAGATGTTGTTGAAACCTCTTTTCGGAATACGGCGCTGCAGCGGCATCTGACCGCCTTCAAAGCCAGGACGCATGCCGTGACCGGAACGCGCCTTCTGACCCTTGTGACCTTTGCCCGCAGTCTTGCCCTGACCGGACCCGTGACCGCGACCGATTCTTTTGGCATCCCGCACAGAGCCGGGAGCCGGAGAAAGCTCATTCAGCTTCATTTATTCGCACCTCCTTGCTCGAATTACGCATTAGTTACCTCGACGAGGTGGATGATCTTTGCCACCTTACCCTTTGTGGCTTCGTTGTCGGGCTGCACGGAGCAGTCGCCGATCTTACGGAGTCCCAGAGAATGAGCGGTAGCGATCTGATCCTGCTTTGCGCCGATCAGGCTCTTGGCGAGCTTGACCTGCAGGGTGGCGGTTTTCGCTTTTTTCGGCATTTTCTGTTCCTCCTATCAGCCCAGGATCTCTTTGGCGGACTTGCCGCGGATCGCCGCCGCTTCTTCAGCGGAACGCAGCTGGGAAAGTCCGACCATCGTCGCGTTCACGACATTGCACGGGTTATTGGAACGCAGCGCCTTCGTACGGATGTCCTTGATGCCGGCAGCCTCGACGACTGCACGGACCGCACCGCCGGCGATAACGCCGGTACCGGGAGCGGCAGGCTTCATCAGCACTTCGCCGGCGCCAAACTTGCCGATCACCTCATGCGGAATGGTGGAGCCCTTCAGGGAAATCGTGATCATGTGTTTCTTTGCATCCTCAAGACCCTTGCGGATAGCATCCGGAACTTCGTTGGACTTGCCGGTACCGAAACCGACGCGGCCCTTGCCGTCACCGACGACCACCAGCGCGGAGAACTTCATAATTCTGCCGCCCTTGACAGTCTTGCTGACGCGGTTGATGGCAACGACATTCTCGATATACTCATCCTGCTGTGCCTTGTTTCTGTCTTCAAATCTGGCCAAAGTACTTCCTCCTTTTCCTTAGAACTTGAGGCCGCCCTCACGGGCGCCTTCGGCCAATTCCTGCACACGGCCGTGGTATACATAGCCGCCGCGATCGAAAACGACATCCGAAATGCCCTTTTCCGCAGCGCGCTTCGCGATCATTTCGCCGACCTTACGGGCGGCTGCCTTGTTACCGCCGTTCATGCCGAAATCCTTTTCGACAGAAGAAGCGGAAACGAGGGTGACTCCCTTGACATCATCAATAAGCTGGGCATAGATGTGATTGAGGGAGCGGTATACATTGAGGCGCGGACAGGCGGCTGTGCCGCTGATCTTTCCGCGCACACGCGCGTGGCGATGCAGACGCGCCTTGTTGCTGTCTTTCTTACTCACCATAGCTGATCACTCCTCCTTTACTTCTTGCCCTTGGCGCCGGTCTTGCCTTCCTTACGGCGGATGACTTCGTCGGCGTATTTGATGCCCTTACCCTTATACGGCTCCGGCGGGCGCTTCTCGCGCACCTCGGAAGCAAACTGACCGACCAGCTGCTTGTCGATGCCGTGGATGGTAATGTGGTTCGGATCCGGCACCTCGATGGTGATGCCGTCGATCTCGCTCACGGTGACCTGATGGCTGTAGCCCAGGTTCATGACCAGATCTTTGCCCTGCTTCTGTACACGGTAGCCGACGCCGTTGACCTCCAGCTCCTTCTTGAAGCCGTCGGTCACGCCGATCACCATGTTGTGGATCAGGGTACGGGTCAGCCCGTGCAGCGAACGGTTTTCCTTCTCGTCGTTGGGGCGTACCACCTTGACCTGACCCGCTTCGATCTCCACCGTCATATTCGGGTGAATTTTCTGAGTAAGCGTGCCCTTGGGACCCTTTACCGTAACGGTGTGATCCTTGCAGCTGACTTCAACACCGGCGGGGATAACGATTTCTTTACGGCCGATTCTCGACATAACTCTTTACCCCCTTACCAAATGAATGCCAGGACTTCGCCGCCGACATTCTCTTTGCGTGCCATCTTGTCGGTCATCACACCGCGGGAAGTGGACACAATGGCGGTGCCGATGCCCTTCATGACTTTCGGCATATCCTCGCTGTTGGAATAAATGCGCAGGCCGGGCTTGGAAACGCGGCGCAGACCCTTGAGAACCTGCGTCTTGGACGGACCCTGATATTTCAGCGTCACGCGAATGATGCCCTGCTTGCCGTCTTCGATAACCTGATAATTCTTGACATATCCTTCGTCCACCAGAATCTGGGCAATAGCCTTCTTCATGTTGGAAGCCGGGATATCCACCGTATCATGCTTCGCGGAATTCGCATTGCGGATCCGGGTGAGCATATCGGCGATAGTATCACTGATTTGCATTCCGTCTACCTCCTTTAGCTATTACCAGCTGGCTTTCTTCACGCCGGGGATCTCACCTTTGTAGGCAAGCTCTCTGAAGCAGATACGGCAGATACCGTACCGACGCAGGTAAGCGTGCGGACGGCCGCAGATCTTGCAACGATTGTATGCCCGGGTGGAGTACTTCGGCGTACGCTGCTGTTTGATTTTCATCGATGTTTTCGCCATCAGTTTCTCCTCCTTACTTCGCAAAGGGAGCGCCCATCAGTGTGAGCAGCTCGCGTGCTTCTTCGTCATTGGTCGCGGTGGTGACAAAGCAGATGTCCATGCCGCGCACCTTGTCGATCTTGTCATACTCGATCTCCGGGAAGATCAGCTGTTCCTTGAGGCCCATGTTGTAGTTGCCGCGGCCGTCGAACGCATCCGGGTTGATACCGCGGAAGTCGCGCACGCGGGGCAGCGCCACATTGAACAGGCGGTCGAGGAACTCGTACATACGGTCGCCGCGCAGGGTGACCTTTACACCGATGTTCATGCCTTCACGCAGCTTGAAGTTTGCAACGGACTTGCGTGCCTTGCAAACGATCGGGCGCTGACCGGTGATGGCGGACAGATCCGTGATCACCGCGTCGATGACCTTGGAGTTGTCGCGCGCTTCGCCGCAGCCGACATTGACAACGATCTTGTCAAGCTTCGGAATCTGCATAACGCTCTTGTAGCCGAATTTCTTCAGCAGGGCAGGAGCAACCTCTTTGACATACAGTTCTTTTAATCTGGCCATTTCGTTACTCCCCTCCCTTACATGACTTCGCCGCAATGCTTGCAGACGCGCTGTTTTGTGCCGTCCTCGAGGATCTTATGACCCACGCGGGTGGCCTTCTTGCAGGACGGGCAGACAACCTCGACCTTGGACGCATAGATGGCGCCCTCCGCCTCGATGATGCCGCCGTTATCGCCTGCCTTGCGGGGCTTGACATGCTTTTTCACCATGTTCAGGCCCTCCACGATGACCTTGCCCTCCTTCGGGCTGACAGCCAGAACCTTGCCGGTCTTGCCGCGATCATCGCCGCTGATGATCAGGACGGTATCGTCCTTTTTCACATGCAGTTTGTTACTCAATTTCGACACCTCCGATTACAGTACTTCGGGGGCAAGGCTCAGGATCTTCATATAATCCTTTTCTCTGAGCTCTCTTGCCACCGGCCCAAAGATACGGGTACCCTTGGGGCTCTTGTCGTCACGAATGATGACGGCCGCGTTTTCGTCAAAGCGGATGTAGGTGCCATCCTCACGACGAACGCCCTTGACCGTGCGGACGATGACCGCTTTCACGACTTCGCCCTTTTTCACAACGCCGCCGGGTGCTGCTTTTTTGACAGAAGCAACCACAACGTCGCCGATATTCGCATACCTCCGGCCGGAACCACCGAGAACGCGGATGCACATAAGCTCCTTCGCGCCGGTGTTGTCGGCTACTTTGAGGTAGGTTTGCTGTTGTACCACAGTTGTTCCTCCTTCCATGTATCCCCGCCCTTGTCCCTGCTCTTTACAGGGGAACGGGATACACCGACATTATTTTGCCTTCTCGATGATCCGCGTCAGTCTCCAGTGCTTATCCTTGGACAGCGGGCGCGTCTCCATGATTTCCACAACATCGCCCACACGGCACTCGTTGTTTTCATCGTGCGCCTTCAGCCGCACTGTACGCTTGACGATTTTCTTATACAGCGGATGGCGGACATTGTCCTCGATCGCCACAACGACGGTCTTCTCCATCTTGTCGCTCACGACCGTGCCGGTACGCGTCTTTCTGAGATTCCGTTCGCTCACAATTTACTCCTCCTTCCGTTACGCCTGAGCCTTCAGTTCATTTTCGCGCATGATCGTTTTCACGACGGCGATTTCCTTCTTGACGGCTTTCAAACGCATCGGATTATCGAGCTGATTGACCGCGTGCTGGAACCGAAGATTGAACAGTTCCTTCTTCAGGTCGTCGAGCTTACTGACCAGTTCCGCATCACTCAGTTCTCTGATCTTTGCAATTTCAGTCGCTTTCATTACTGCTCACCATCCGTTTCCTTGGTTACAAATTTGCACTTGATGGGCAGCTTGTTTGCTGCAAGACGCAGGGCTTCCTGCGCCACTTCCTCGCTCACGCCGGCGATCTCGAACATGACTCTGCCGGGCTTCACAACAGCGACCCAGTATTCCGGAGCGCCTTTACCGGAACCCATTCGGGTGCCGGCCGGCTTCGCGGTGACGGGCTTGTCGGGGAAGATCTTGATCCAAACCTGGCCGCCACGCTTAATATAACGGGTCATGGCGACACGGGCGGCTTCGATCTGACGGGAGGTGATCCATGCGGGCTCGGTGGCCTGCAGACCAAACTCGCCGTAGGTGACAGTGTTGCCGCGCATGGCTTTACCGGTCATACGGCCTCTGTGAACGCGGCGGTATTTGACTCTCTTAGGTAACAGCATTACTTACGGCCTCCTTCACGCTCACGACGGGGCTTCGCAGCACCGGCAAGCACTTCGCCGCGGTAGATCCAGACCTTGACGCCGATCCGACCGTAGGTGGTGTTTGCTTCCGCAAAGCCGTAATCAATGTCCGCACGCAGCGTCTGCAGCGGGATGGTACCCTCGTGATACTGCTCGGTGCGGGCAATTTCCGCGCCGCCCAGACGGCCGGAAACCTGCGTTTTGATACCCTTGGCGCCCAGACGCATTGCGCGACCGATCGCCTGCTTCATCGCACGGCGGAAAGCGATACGCTTTTCGAGCTGCTGTGCAATGTTTTCTGCAACCAGCTGTGCGTCGGCATCGGGGTTCTTGACCTCCACGATGTTCAGCGAGGTGGGCTTTTCCAGCATCTTCTCGCAGGTGAGACGCAGCTTTTCGATCTCCGTGCCGCCCTTGCCGATGACAATGCCGGGCTTTGCACAGTGAATATTGACCTTGACGCGGGAGGCGTCACGCTCGATCTCGATCTTGGAGACACCGGCAGCGTATAAGGTCTTTTTCAGATATTTCCGCAGGTTGTGGTCGGAGACCAGCGTGTCGCCGAAGTCCTTGTCCGCGACGAACCAACGGGAATCCCAGTTTTTGATGATGCCGACCCGCAGGCCATGGGGATTAACTTTCTGTCCCATAATTTACCTCCTCCTCGCTTATTCTTTTTCCTTAAGCACTAAGGTGATGTGTGAAGTTCTCTTTTCGATGCGGTAAGCACGACCCTGTGCACACGGGCGAATTCTCTTCAGAATCGGGCCCGGGCAGGCGTAGCACTCGGAAACATACAGAGTGTCGCGGACAAGGTTCAGATTGTTTTCCGCATTGGCAACGGCGGATTTCAGCAGCTTTGCGATCGGCTCGCACGCCGCCTTGGGGGTAAACTTGACAATCGCCATCGCTTCGTCAACCGGCTTGTTGCGGATGAGGTCGAGAACGATCTTCACTTTACGCGGGGAAATACGGACATAAGTAGCTTGTGCCCTTGCTTCCATGAGGTTTCTCTCCTTTCCATCCATCAGCCGGTGGTTTTGGAACCCACATGACCCTTGAAGGTGCGCGTGGGGGCAAACTCACCCAGTTTGTGACCGACCATGTCCTCGGTAATGTATACCGGCACATGCTTACGACCGTCATGCACGGCGATCGTGTGACCGACGAAATCCGGGAAGATCGTGGAGGAACGGCTCCAGGTCTTCAGAATCCGCTTTTCGCCGGAGGCATTCATTTCCTGAATCCTTTTCAGCAGAACAGGCTGCACGAAAGGACCCTTCTTTACGCTTCTGCTCATAAATCTTGATCTCCTTTCGCTTACTTGCCGCCGCGGCGCTTCACGATAAACTTATCGGAGCGGTTGTGCGTCTTGCGCGTCTTATAGCCCATAGCCGGCTTGCCCCACGGGGTGACCGGGCCGGGACGACCGATCGGGGACTTGCCCTCGCCGCCACCGTGCGGGTGATCACAGGGGTTCATGACAGAACCGCGCACCTGCGGACGCCAGCCGAGGTGACGCTTACGGCCTGCTTTGCCGAGCTTCTGATTGGCGTATTCCACATTGCCGACCTGACCGATGGTCGCTTTGCACTCCATCGGCACATAGCGCATCTCACCGGAGGGCAGACGCACCATCGCAAGCGCGCCTTCCTTACCCATAAGCTGCGCCATCGCACCGGCGGCACGGGCAAGCTGAGCGCCCTTGCCGGGATACAGCTCCACATTGTGGATGAAGGTGCCGGTCGGGATGTTTGCGAGCGGCAGCGCGTTGCCGGGCTTGATGTCCGCATCGGCGCCGTTGGCGACGGTGTCGCCGACCTTGATGCCGACCGGCGCCAGGATATAGCGCTTGTCGCCGTCCTCGTACTGCACCAACGCGATGTGGGCGGTACGGTTCGGATCATATTCCAGCGTCAGCACAGTGCCGACGCCCTCTTTGCCGCGCTTGAAGTCGATGATACGATACTTCCGGCGGTTGCCGCCGCCGCGATGGCGGACGGTGATGCGACCGTAGCTGTTACGGCCGGCTTTCTTGTTCTTGGGAGCCAACAGGCTTTTCTCCGGTCCTGTCTTGGACAGGCCGCTGTAGTCGATAACGGACATACCGCGCTGACCGGGAGTCGTCGGCTTATACAATTTCATAGCCATTCCGAAATTCTCTCCTTTTCTTGGCTTTGCGGGATCGTCGTGACTGCCGTGCAGCCACCGCATCCCATACCTTGCCTTGCGGGACAAAACCCGCCTTCATCCTGATCGCGCGGATCAGAACATACCGTCGAAGAACTCGATCGTCTTGGAGTCCTCCGTCAGCGTGACGACAGCCTTTTTCCAGTCGGAGGTGTAACCCTCGTTACGACCCATGCGACGGAGATGACCCTTCATGCTGATGGTGTTGACTTTTGCGACCTTGACGCCGAAGATCTCTTCCACTGCGTATTTGATTGCGATTTTGTTCGCGTCCTTCTTCACACGGAAGGTGTATTTCTTTTCGGGAAGGACAGAGACGGCTTTCTCGGTGATAACCGGAGCCAGAATGATGTCGCGTGCGTTCATCATCTGTATACCTCCTCAATCTTTGCAACGGCATCCTTCACGACGATCAGCTTGTCGGCGTTCAGAATGTCATAGGTGTTGATCGTATTGACCAGTGCGGTCTTGACACCGGGGATGTTGCGCGCGGACTTGACCGCGACGTCGTTCTTCTCCGGCAGAACCAGCAGCACCTTGCGATCCGCATTGAGCGCGGTCAGCATGGCAGCAACGGTCTTCGTTTTGATCTCGTCCAGCTTCAGCTCGTCGAGCACCAGCAGCGCACCGTCCGCAACCTTCGAGGACAGAGCGGACTTCAGAGCCAGTCTGCGCATCTTCTTGGGCAGGACATAGTTATAGGAGCGCGGCTTCGGACCGAGGGCGATACCGCCGTGCGTCCACTGGGGAGCGCGGATGGAGCCTTGACGGGCGTGACCCGTGCCCTTCTGTCTCCAGGGCTTTCTGCCGCCGCCGCTCACTTCGGTGCGGGTCTTGGTGGACTGGGTGCCCTGGCGCTGATTGGCCAGATAATTCACAACCGCGCTGTGCAGAACGGCTGCATTCGGCTCGACACCGAAGATGTCGGCGGACAGCTCCATCTCGCCGGTCTCTTTGCCGAGCATGTTATAAATCTTTACAGTAGGCATTCAAAATCCTCCTCCCTTAGGCTTTCTTGACGGTGTCGGAAAGCACCACGATGCCGTTCTTCGGGCCGGGGACGGCGCCGCGGACAGCGATGAGGTTGTTTTCCGCATCGACCTTGACCACCACGAGGTTCTGAACGGTCACGCGCTCAGAGCCGAGGTGTCCGGCGCCCTTCATGCCCTTATAGACACGGGACGGCGTGGAGCACGCGCCGAGAGAACCGGCGTGACGCGCAACAGGGCCGGAACCGTGGGTCTCCTTCAGGCGGCTGTGGTTCCAGCGCTTGATGGCGCCGGCGTAGCCCTTACCCTTGCTCGTGCCGACCACATCGATGTGATCGCCCGCCGCAAAGACATCCGCCTTCACGATGTCGCCGACATTGACAGCGTCGGTGTTGTCCAGACGGAACTCACGCAGCGTGCGCTTGGGAGCGACCTCGGACTTGTCAAAGTGGCCTTTGAGGGGTTTGGTGACATGTTTCGGGGAAACATCACCGAAGCCGTACTGCACGGCGGCATAGCCGTCGTTCTCAACGGTCTTCTTCTGGACAACCACGCAGGGGCCCGCCTCAATGACGGTAACCGGAACGACATTGCCCTTTTCGTCGAAGATCTGCGTCATGCCGACCTTCTTGCCGATGATACCTTTTTGCATAGTGTATACCTCCTTGGTTATTGGTTGACAGAAGACACTTCCGACGACGCTGCGGCTTTCCTTGCGGAGTTCCGAGCGGCGCTTTTTTGCGTTTCGGTCAACATGACCTCGCTTTCAGGAAATCTGCCAAGCACGGCTTGTGCCTTACAGCTTGATTTCGATTTCCACACCGGCGGGGAGCTCAAGGCCCGTCAGGGCCTCAACGGTCTTGTTGGACGGTCTGAGAATATCAATCAGACGCTTGTGGGTGCGGGTCTCGAACTGCTCACGGGAATCCTTATACTTGTGAACAGCGCGCAGGATGGTGACGACCTCCTTCTCGGTCGGCAGCGGCACGGGACCGGAAACTCTTGCACCGGTGCGGCGCGCGGTCTCCACGATCTTCTCTGCTGCCTGGTCGACCAGCTGATGGTCATACCCCTTGATACGAATACGGATTTTTTCTTTGACTGCCACTGAAAAACGCCTCCTTAAATTGTAGTTGGCGGGCGACGCTGAAACCGTACACACCGCCGGGTGTTTCTTTCCCGGCCGTTAAAAAAACCGGATCACTGCGTCCGGAATCGGTCAAGCGTCCTGCTGCATATCGGACAGCATCGCAAGGAAGGAGCGCACACCGTTGGGGAGCGGCGTTCCCTGCCGTCAGACATCATGCAGTATTTCTTGTCGCCCGGTTTGAAATCGGACATACTCAGCGGAAAAACCGGCAAAACCTGCCGCAACCTCCCGCGTCATCGCATATCGTGCAGTCCCGTCACGGCGAAAAACGGGCATACTTCACCCACTTCTCGCAGTCACGCCCAATTATAATACTACAGAAATGCACGGAATGCAAGCATTTTTTTCGATTTCTCAAAAAAATTTTTGCACCCGTGCATCGGTGTTATATGGTATCCGTTTCTCTGAATTGCTGGCGATAGAGCGTCGCATACATGCCGTTTGCGGCAAGCAGCGTTTCATGGTCGCCCTGCTCGGTGATCCTGCCGCCGTCGATGACGGCGATCTCGTTTGCATTTTTGATGGTGGACAGGCGGTGCGCCACCACCAGCGTCGTCCTGCCGCGGCACAATTCATCAAGCGCTTGCTGAATGAGGATCTCCGTCGTGTTGTCCAGCGCGCTTGTCGCCTCGTCCAAAATGAGGATGGGCGGGTTTTTCAGAAACACCCGCGCAATGCACAGCCGCTGCTTCTGCCCGCCGGACAGCCGCACGCCGCGCTCACCGATCACCGTGTCATAGCCGTCGGGCATCGCGGTCACAAATTCATGGATGTTGGCGCGCTTTGCCGCCGCAATGACCTCCTCCTCGGTCGCGTCCGGCCTGCCGTAAAGAATGTTGTCCCGCACCGTCGCATTGAAGAGATAGACATCCTGCTGCACGATGCCGATGTTGCGGCGCAGCGACGCGGCGGTGATATTTTTGATCGATATGCCGTCAATGAGGATGTCGCCCGCCGTCAGGGAATAGAACCGCGGGATGAGATGGCAGATGGTGGTCTTGCCGCCGCCGGACGGCCCGACCAGCGCAAAGGTCGCGCCGGCGGGAATGTCCATCGAGACATCGGTCAGCACCGCATCCTCGTCGCCGTAGCCGAAGGTGACATGCCGCAGCGTCACTGCGCCCGCGACCCTGCCGACCGGCTTCGCCTGCGGCAGATCGACCTCCTCCGGCACATCCATGATTTCCACATACCTCTCAAAGCCCGCAACGCCGCTCTGGAACTGCTCCATGAAACGGATGAGCGTGTTGACGGGATTGAGAAACAGGCTGACCGACACCACAAAAGCGGAATAGTCGGCAAAAGAAATGCTGCCCCTGTACAAAAACAGACCGCCCGCAATGAGGATGACCACATTGAAAACATCGGAAACAAAGGTCGTCGAGGAATGAAACTCG
Organism: Ruminococcus sp.; assembly: GCA_004558485.1. Classification (GTDB taxonomy): domain Bacteria; phylum Bacillota; class Clostridia; order Oscillospirales; family Acutalibacteraceae; genus URNF01. Next base: position 18,437 of record SFCS01000007.1, read on the forward strand.
CCCATCGAGCGGTAGGCATCGCGGCTTGCCTCGCGGAAATCCTTGTTGCCCTCCTCAAATTTTTCGATCTCCAGGTCGGCGTTCGTGAACGCCTTTGTCACGCGGATGCCGGAAATGCTGCTTTGCAGCGCGGCGTTGATCTTGGCGATGGACTGACGGCTTTTCTGAAACGCGCGGCGCATCTTATTGCGCGTCAGCGCCGAAATCACCACCAAAAGCGGCACACAGGCAAACACGATGAGCGCCAGTCCGACATGGATGCACAAAAGATACGCAAACGCGACAATGATGGAGATGGTGCAGGTAATCGCCATCTCCGGCCCGTGGTGCGCCAGCTCGCTTATATCGGTCAGATCATTCGTGAGCCGCGACATGATTTTGCCCGTTTCGTGCGTGTCGAAAAAGGAAAACGGCAGCCGCTCCAGGTGTGCAAACAGATCACTGCGCATCTGCGCCTGCATCCGCACGCCCATCATGTGCCCCTGATACTGGATGAAGAAATTGAGCAGCATCCGCACGAAGTAAATGAGCAGCAGGCACAGCCCATAGAGCACCACAAGCCGATGGCGCCTGTTCGGGATAAGATCGCTGAGCATCAGGCGCGTGATGATGGGATAGAAAACGCCCATGAGCGACACGGCGAGCGACGCCGCCATGTCCATGGCGAAAAGCCGTTTGTGCGGGCGATAATAGGAAAAAAACCGTTTGAGCATGTCATCACCTATATAACCTTTATTATATAATCACATAGCTATCATACCGCACCGCGGGAAAAATTGCAAGAAAAAAAGCCCCGAAGGGCTTTTTTTCAAAGACTGTCCGCAATCTCATAAATGAGGTTTTCCGTCTTTTCCCAACCGAGGCAGGGATCGGTGATAGACTGGCCGAACACGCCGCCGTCCACCTTTTGTGCACCGTCCACCAGATAGCTTTCGATCATAAAGCCCTTGCACAGGCGGTGCACCTCCTCGTCATAGCGGCAGCTTTGCAGCACCTCCTTGGCAATGCGCACCTGCTCGAGATACTTTTTGCCGGAGTTGGAGTGGTTGGTGTCGACGATGACGGCGGGATTTTGCAGCCCCTCCTCGGCATACAGCGCAGCGAGGCGTTTGAGATCCTCATAGTGATAGTTCGGAAATGCCTTTCCCGTCGCATCCACATAGCCGCGCAGGATGGCGTGGGTATAGGGATTGCCGTGGCTCTTCACTTCCCAGCCGCGATAGCAGAAGGTGTGGCGATGCTGCCCGGCATAGATGGCGTTCATCATGACCGACAGATCGCCGCCGGTCGGGTTTTTCATGCCCGTGGGAATGTCCAGTCCGCTGGCGGTGAGGCGATGCTGCTGATTTTCCACCGACCGCGCACCGACTGCCACATAGGACAAAAGATCGCTCAGATAGCGATGGTTTTCGGGATACAGCATTTCGTCCGCGCTGCTCATGCCATAGTCGGTCAGCGACTGCATATGCAGCTTGCGGATGGCGATGACGCCCTTGATCAGGTTGGGCTTTTCGTTGGGATCGGGATAGTGCAGCATACCCTTATAGCCCGCGCCGGTGGTGCGCGGCTTGTTGGTGTAGATGCGCGGCACGATGAGCAGCTTGTCGCTGACCTTGTCCTGCACCACGCGCAGCTTTTCGATATAGGCCAGCACCGCATCGGCGCGATCCGCCGAGCACGGGCCGATGACGAGCAGCATGCGCGGATCTCTGCCCTCAAAGATGGCGCGGATCTGTTCGTCGCGCTTTGCCTTCACGGCGGCAGCCTCCTCCGACAGCGGATACTGCGCCTTGATCTCCTGCGGGATCGGCAGTCTGCCGATAAATTCCATGTTCATTGTTCTTTCCCCTTTCAATCGGTCTTTTTGTCGAACAGCGCCCGCCGCGCCGAGGCGGCGCGCATGGCAGCGCGCATCCCCTCAACATCGCGGTTTATGAGCAGCTGCCGAAACGCCTCAAAGCTCTTCTCGAATGCATCCATATGGTGCAGCAGCGCCTCGCGGTTGCTCATGAACAGCTCCGTCCACATCACATCGTTGATCTTCGCGATACGGGTGAGGTCGCGGAAGGAGTCGCCCGTGTACGCCTGCATATGCGGCGAGTCGTTGCAGTTCATGAGCGTGACGGCGATGCAGTGCGTGAGCTGCGACAGATAGGCGATCATGTCGTCGTGCTCCGCGACCGTCAGACGGGAGATGCGGTAAAATCCCAGCTCCCGCCCCAGCTGCTCGCAAAGAGCAATGGCAGCGGGCGTGTTCTTTTCGGTCGGCGTGACGATATAGTTCGCGCCGCGGAATACGCTGTCGTCGCTGTGCTCCACACCGTACAGCTCTCTGCCCGCCATGGGGTGCGCCGCGATAAATTCCACATCGGGGCGCAGCATGTCCTGCACCGTTCCCACCACGCAGCCCTTGACGCCCGTCAGGTCGGTGATGACCGTGCCCGCGGAAAAATACTGCTGGTTTTCCTTGATCCATTCCATGAATATATGCGGATACAGGGCAAAAACAATCAGCTCCGATCTTGCGATCAGCTCCGGATCGACCGCCGTCGTGCCATAGGCGATGATGCCCTCCCGCAGCGCATAATCGACGGAGGACTGCTCCTTTGTGATGGCGGACACGCGATAACCGCGGCGGGTGAGCGCCTTGGCATAGCTGCCTCCCATCAGTCCGAGTCCCACAATCAGAATACGGGTGTCCTTATTCAGTGTCATTGCTTTACTACCTCCACGCCCAAAGCGGACAATCTCTCAAAAAAGTCGGGAAAGCTCTTGGCGACCGCCTCCGCTCCCGTGATCTCGCCGCCGAGCACCGTCAACAGCACCGCAAGCGCCATGACGATGCGGTGGTCATTGTGGCCGCAAAGCGGCTCTGTCGGGGGGTGTAGCTCTTTTGGGAACACCACCGCCGAGTCCTCATATACCGTGACCGCCACGCCGCATTTTTGCAGCTCCTCTGCCATCGCGGCGGCGCGGTCGCTCTCCTTGATCTTCAGTCGCCTTGTGCCGGTGAACACGCCGCCGAACCTCGCGGCGGCAACGGCAAACAGCACCGGCCCGAGGTCGGGACAATCTGCCAGATGGATGGCGGGCGTCCCCTTTTTCAGACTATCAAAATGGCGGGCATACACGCGATCGCCCTGCAGGCTGTCCGCGGACAGCCCCGTGACCGTCACCCGACCGCCCAGCACATTGAGCGCCTCGAAAAACGCCGCGCCGGAATAGTCGCCCTCCACCGCCGCGTCGTGTGCGTGGTAGCGCTGACCGCCCGCAACCGTGATGGTGCGCTCATCCGCCCACTGTGCCGTGACACCGAAGGCGGCAAGCGCCGCCACCGTGAGGTCGATATACGACCGGCTTTCGACGGGCGAGGTGATGCGGATGACGCTGTCGCCGGAAAGCAGCGGCAGTGTGAACAGCAGTCCGCTGATGAACTGGCTGCTGATGTTGCCCGGCACGCGAAATTCGCCCGCCGTCAGCTTGCCGCAAACGGTAAGCCCCTTTTCGCTCTGCGCAAAGGTCATCCCCCGCTCCGCGCACAGCGTTTCATACACCGACAGCGGACGGGAAAGCAGCGTTTCGCTCCCGACAAAGTGCACCTTTCTGCCGCAGAGCAGCGCCGGCGGCACCAAAAAGCGCAGCGTGCTGCCGCTCTCGCGGCAGCAAAGGGGCACTGTCGGTGCGGCATTTTCAAGGTTGATGCCGTGTACCGTCGCGACATCGCCGCAAACGGTGATGTCCACGCCGAGCGCCCGCAAGCAATCGATCGTCGCGGCGATGTCCTCGCCGCCGGAGATGCCGGAAATTCTGCTCTCCCCCGCGGCAAGTCCCGCGCAGATGAGCATTCTGTGCGCCATGCTTTTGGACGGCGGTGCGGCGACCGTGCCGACGGCCGTGCTCTTTTTGATGCATACGGTCATGTGGCAGCACCGCCTTCAAGGGTGCACAGCGCGTCCACCGCCTCCAAATACCCGTCAAAGCCGTGCCCCGTGATCGTCTTGCAGCACGCGGCGCGGATATAGCTTATCTGCCTAAAATCCTCGCGCTGCTCCACGGCGGAAATATGCACCTCCACCGTCGGCAGCCCGACCGCCTTCACCGCATCCAACAGCGCGACGCTCGTGTGGGTATAGGCGGCAGGATTGATGACGATGCCGTCGGTGCCGTCGCTGTATGCCGCCTGTATCCGATCAACAAGCGCGCCCTCGTGGTTAGACTGAAAAAAGCTGACCTCGACACCCTTTTCGCGACAGTGGTTTTCAATTCTTTCGCACAGGGCGGCATAGCTGCCGCTGCCGTAGATCGCCGGCTCGCGCACGCCGAGCAGGTTGAGGTTCGGGCCGTTAATCACTAAGATCCGCATCAAAAAATCTCCTTTCCGCCAGCGCGGCAACTGCCGCGGGGGTGTCCCCTGCGGGAATGGCGATATCCGCCGTCAGGATATAGGTCGGAAAACGCTCGGAATAGCGTTTGAAGATGGCATCCCTTGACGCCGCCAGCGGGCGGTCATCGGTGGGGACGAGCTGTTCGAGCGGGCGGTTGAGAAACAATAGCTGTCCGTTTTGCCGCAGCGCGTCCACATTTTCCTCCCGCAGCACCGCGCCGCCGCCCGTTGCGATGACGACGCCCGTCTCGGCGCCCGCTTTTTTGATGACCTGCGTTTCGAGGTCACGAAACGCCGCCTCGCCCCGCTCCCTGAAAATGGTGGGGATGTCGACGCCCGCCGCCTTGACGATCTCCTCGTCGGTGTCGATGAACGGTCTGCCGAGCTTTTCGGCAAGCAGTCTGCCGACCGTGGTCTTGCCGCTGGCGGGCATGCCGGTCAGAACGATGTTTTCCTTTTGCAGGCGAATTCTGCGATAGACCGCCTCTGCCGTCTCGCGGGGGCAGCGCTTTCCTGTGAAGATCTCACTTGCCAGCACCGCCTGCATCACGAGCATATACAGCCCGCCGACAGCGGTCGCCCCCGCCTTGCGCGCCTGCAGCACAAGGGGTGTGCGCAGCGGATGATAGATGGCGTCCACAACGCCCGACAGCTTTTGAAACGCTTTGGGGTCGATCGGCATATCTCCGGCGGAATTGCCGTACATGCCGCAGGGGGTCGCATTTATCAGCACATCCGCATCCGCGTGCGCCGAAAGCGCCTCATCATAGGTCAGCGCCCCGCCCCTGCCGCTGCGACTGACGGTGTACACGGCGGCAGCGCCCATGTGCCTTGCCGCCGCCGTCGCGGTCTTTGAGGTGCCGCCCGTGCCGAGCACCAGCACCTTGGCCCCCTGCATCACGATGCCGCTGCGGCGAATGAGCGCCTCCATGCCGCCGAAATCGGTGTTATGGCCGCAAAGCTGCCCGTCGCGGTTGACGATCGTGTTGACAGCGCCGATGGCGCGCGCCGCGTCGTCCACCTCCGCCAAAAACGGGATGACTGCCTGCTTATACGGGATGGTGACATTGATGCCGCGAAAGTCGCGCGCCGTCATGAAGGCGGAAAGCGCATCCTGCGGAATTTCCTTCAGTATATAGTCATAGTCGGCAAGCGCCGCATGAATTTCCTTTGAAAAGCTGTGGGAAAGATGCTCCCCGATGCAGCCGTATTGCATCACACTTCCCCCTTTTTTGCCAAAAAATCCGTGCCGAAGCGCACCGTCAGCAGATCGCACAGCGCGATCGCCGTCGCCGCGTCCACCACCGCGCGTGCACGGTGCACCACGGCGGGATCGTGCCGCCCCTTGACGGCGAGAACCGTGTTTTCCTTCTTTGCGATGTCCACCGTTTTTTGCTCCTTGGCAATGGACGGCGTCGGCTTCACGGCGCAGCGGAAAATGAGCGGCATGCCGCTTGTGATGCCGCCGCCGATGCCGCCGCCGTGGTTGGTCGCGGCAGTGACGATGCCGTTTTCATAGTACATGGCATCGTTTGCCGCGCTGCCGCGCTTGTCGGCAAGGGCAAAGCCGTCCCCGAACTCCACGCCCTTGACGGCGGGAACGGAAAAAAGCATGTGGGCGAGAACGCCCTCCACCGTGTCGAACCACGGCTCGCCGACGCCTGCGGGCAGTCCGATGACCGCCGTTTCGAGCACGCCGCCGACGCTGTCGCCCTCTGCAGCCGCCGCCGCGATGGCTTTTTGCATGCTTTCGCCCGCCTCCTCGGAGAGGGCGGGGAACGGCTTTTCGGAAAGCCGTTTTATGTCGGCCTTGAGATCGCCGAACGCGCGATCCTCCACACCGGCGCAGCGGGAAAGGTGCGTGCCGATGAAAACGCCCTTTTCCTGCAGCGCCGCATGGCAGATGGCACCCGCCGCGACGAGCGCCGCCGTGATGCGTCCGGAGAAATGTCCGCCGCCGCGCGTGTCCTGAAACCCGTGATATTTACACTGGGCGGGATAATCCGCATGGGAAGGGCGCATCACCGTTTTCATCGCAGCATAGTCGCCGCTTTTCGTGTCGCCGTTCTGAATGAGCAGCGTGAGCGGCGTGCCGGTCGTGACGCCGTCCGCAACACCGCTGACCAGCTGTACCTCGTCCTCCTCATGCCGCGCCGTGGAGATGCGGCCGCGCGGCGCGCGCAAAGACAGCATGCGGCGGATGTTGTCCATGTCCACCGTCAGCCCCGGCGCCAGTCCGTCCAGCGTCGCGCCGATATATGCCCCGTGGCTCTCCCCGAAAAGGGTGACGGTCAGCGCGTTTCCGAAGGTGTTTTTCATGCTCATCCCTCCAACAGACCGAAAACGGTCTCTTTCAGTGCCGCAAGCGGCATTTTCCGCATCTCAAAGCTGCCGACCGTTTCACAGAAAATGGCGGTCAGCGTGTCGCCGGACAGCTTTTTGTCGTGCGTGAGCGCCGCCCACGCCGCCTTAGCCGACACATGGCAGGCGGTGGGCAGCCCCAGCTTTTCGAGCACCGGCAGCAGCCGTGCCCGCACCGCCGCGCTGCACATCGGCAGCATGCCGAGCGCCACACATTCGCCGTGATACAGCTCCTGCATCCCCGCCGCCTCGATGCCGTGTCCGACGGTGTGCCCGAAATTGAGCACCCGCCGCAGCCCGCTCTCCTTTTCGTCCTGCATCACGACATTTGCCTTGATCTGCAGGGAACGGGCGATGATTTCCTCCATATGCGCCGTCGGGTCTTCCGTTTCAAAAAGCGCAAAAAGCGACGCATCGAAGGTCAGCGCCATCTTCACCGCCTCGGCAAGCCCGTTTGCCACCTGCCGCGGCGGCAGCGTCTCCAGCACCTGCGGATCGACCAGCACCGCGCGCGGCTGATAAAAAGCGCCGACACAGTTTTTGATGCCGTCAAAATCGATCGCCACCTTGCCGCCGATGGAGGAGTCCACCTGCGACAAAACGGTCGTCGGAATGTTATAAAAATCCACGCTGCGCAAAAAGGACGCCGCCGCAAAGCCCGCAAGATCGCCCACAACGCCGCCGCCGACCGCGACAACGCAGTCGGTGCGGGTGAAGTGGTTTTCAAGCAGCACATGCAAAAGCTTTGCATAATAGGGCAGGCTTTTCGTCGCCTCCCCCTGCGGGAGCGTCACAACCGTCGGCGCTTTACACTGCGCGGCAACCGTCTCTGCATACACGGGCGGCACGCCGTCGTCGGTCACAACAAGCACCCGCCTGTCGAGATCAAAAAGCTTTCCCGCCTCGGACAGCACGCCGCGACGCACCGTCACCGTATAGCCGTTTTGCGGGAGCGAAACCGCAATATCCATAAATGCCCCTCCTCAAACAAACGAGCCTGCGACCTTTACCTTGTCGCAGCAGACCGCCAGCTCCTCAAGCATGCATTTCCCCTCATAGCCGTGGATGTTGCCCTCCGCCTCCACATAGAAATAATACTGCCACAACAGCTCCTTCATCGGGCGGCTGCGCAGCGTGCGCATGTTGAACCCGTGCGCGCCGATGATGTTGAGTGCTCTGGCAAGCGAGCCCGCCTCGTTGCGCACCGTAAACAGCAGCACAAAATGCGCGCCCGGCTTTGTGGAGATCTGCCGCTCCTCCGCGCGGGATAACACGGCAAAGCGCGTCGTGTTCATCTGCGAGCGGTTGACGCCCTGCGCCAGAATGGAAAGGTCATACAAAGCGGCGCTGTCGCCGCTCGCAATGGCGGCAACGGTTTTGTCTCCCTGTTCTGCGACAAATTTTGCGGCAAGCGCCGTGTTTTCATACACCACCTGCTTGAGGTCATGCTCTTTAATGAACGCATCGCACTGGGACAGCGCCTGCGGATGGCTCACGACCGTTTTGATGTCGGCGAGCGTCGCGCCCTTCACCGCCAAAAGATCGTGCGTCACAGGGAGCTGCACCGTGCCGTTGATGAACATCGAGCCGGAAAAGAGCAGATCGGTGACCTGCCCGACCTCACCGGCATAGCTGTTTTCGAGCGGCAGCACCGCCGCATCGCAGTCGCCGTTCTCCGCCGCGTCATAGGCGCTCTTAAAGTCGGGAAACGCGCACTTCGCGGCGTCTGGGAACAGGCGTTCGGCGGCAATATAGGCAAACGCGCCGACCGTGCCGCTGTAGGCAACGCGCATCCCCTCGGTGAGCCGCTGCTGATACCGGCGGGACACCGCCATCGTGTTCTTGAGAAAATCGACATAATACGCCCGCAGCGTGTCGTCCTCGACCCGCTCGCTGCCGGCGGCGATGACCTGTTTTTCGCGTGCGGCGTCCAAGATCGGCAGCCCGTGCGCCTTTTTATAGGCGGCGATCTCGGATACCGCCGCCATCCGTTCGGCAAACAGCGCCGCCATCTCGGCGTCCACGCGGTTTATGGTCTCTCTTGCCTTTCCCAGTGCATCTTTTTCCATCATGCTTTCTCCTTCAAATCACACTTTTTTGCCAGCCGCCGAAAAGCGGGGATGGCGTTTTCGATCTGCGCGGGAGTGACGCAATAGGCGATGCGCACATACCCCGCACAGTAAAAATCGTCGCTCGGCACCAAAAGCAATTCCTCGCTTTTCGCCAGCTCACAAAAGGCCGCTGCGTCCCCGCCCGGCGCTTTCACAAAAAGATAAAACGCGCCGCGCGGCGGCACGACCGTGAACCCCATATCGCATAGCGCCGCATACAGCCGCTTGCGGTTGCGGTCATAGACGGCAATGTCCGCCGTCTGCCCGATGCAAGCGGTGATGACCCGCTGGAAAAGGCTCGGCGCACAGACAAAGCCGAGTGCCCGCCCCGCACCGCACACCGCGTCAAACACCGCGTCGGCGTCCGCCGCACACGACGGCACGAACACATAGCCGATGCGCTCGCCCGGCAGCGACAGCGATTTGCTGAAGGAATAGCACAAAACCGTGTCCGCATAGTACGACGGGATATACGGCACCTTTGCCCCGTCATAGACAAGCTCACGATACGGCTCGTCCGCAATGAGATAGATCGGATGGCCGAAGGCTTTTTCCTTTTTCCGCAGCAGCGCGGACAGCGCCTTTATGTCCGCTTCATCCAGCACCGCGCCGGTGGGATTGTTCGGGGAGTTGACGAGGATCGCCGCCGTTTTTTCGTTAATGGCAGCGGCAAGCGCCGCCATGTCGAGCCCGAAATCTCCCTCGCGGCACATCACGGGGCGCATCACGGCGCCCGTGCGCTCGATGAACACCGTATATTCCGGAAAGAAAGGTGCAAGTGTGATAACCTCGTCGCCCGCGCCGACCAGCGCCGTCAGCGTCGCCGTCAGCGAGGCGGCGGCACCCGCGGTCATATAGACATGCATGGCGTCGGCGGGAAAGCCGAAGGTGCGGGTGATATAGTCCGCGACCGCTTTTCGCGTCGCGGGATCGCCCGCCGCCGAGGTATACCCGTGCAAAACGGAGGGATCGACCGTGTCGGTCAGCGTTTTCACCGTCTCTGCCACCGCGGGCGGCGCAGGGATGCTGGGGTTGCCGAGGCTGAAATCAAAAACCTTGTCCGCACCGATCTCCGCCTTGCGGCGACAGCCGTATTCAAAAATTTCACGGATGACCGAACGGTGCCGCCCAAGCGCCAGCATTTCCTTTTTCACCATGATGCCACTTCCTTTGGTTATCAGTGTTAACCGCATTACATATACTATTATATACCTTTTTTTATATTCGTCAAGAGGTCTCTTGCAATTTTCGACGTTCTGCGGTACACTAGGATGCGGAAAAGGAGGGGGTCTTGTGGAGGAGAGCTTTTCGGGAGACCTTTTGCGGGATCGGCTCATCGCTGCGGGCATGCAGGAGATCGCCGTGCACGGGCCGGCGGATTTTTCGCTGCGGCGGGTGGCATCGTCCTGCGGCGCGTCCTGTGCTGCGCCCTATAAGCATTTCAAAAACAAGGACGCCTTTTTTTTGGAGATCCTGCGGTTCGTCAATCGGCAGTGGGCGCTGCTCGAGCAGCAGCTCACCGACATCTACGGCGACGACAACAGGCGGCTTTTGTGTGAGCTTTGCGTCGCCAACATCCGCTTTCGCATCGTCAATCCGCATTTTCGCGCCGTACTCACCATGAACGAGCAAGCCCTCACCGCCGCGCAGCGGCAGGAGATCGGGCGCTCTCTTGAAAGCATCGGCACGCTCTGCAAGACGGTGTGCAAAAAAGATGTCGCCGTCACGCAATTTCGCCTGCAGGCGATCGTCTACGGCACGACCATGCTCATCGGCAGCGGCGCCTACACCGATGCCGATGAGACCGTTTCGCTTGCGCGGCAGGCGGTGGAGAGCATCATTGCGTCCGCAGTATAATTTTTGAGGAGGCATTTTCTTTGGAAGTCTATGAAATTCTGTTGCCGCTTGCCATCATTTTGGTGGTGTCAAAGGTGCTGATGAAGTGCTGCGAGAAAATTCGGTTTCCTGCCGTCATCGGCATGCTGCTGTCCGGCATTTTGGTCGGACTCATCCGCTATATTCCCGGTCAGACGGTGCTTTCTGCGACCGGCATGGAGGGACTGGCGTTCTTTGCGAAGATCGGCGTCATTCTCATTTTGTTCACCGCCGGGCTTGAGACCGATCTGCAAAGAATCAAGAGCATCGGCGGCCCCGCCGTCATCATTACGGTCGCGGGCGTTGCCATCCCGATGGCGCTCGGCTTTCTCGTCGCCACCCTGTGCAACGGCGGCTTCGGCGCACTGACAAAAGAGATGCTGCTGCAAAACCTGTTCTACGGCACGATCCTCACCGCAACCTCGGTGAGCGTCACCGTCGCCACCCTCAGGGAGGCGGGTAAGCTCGACTCCAAGGTCGGCACGACCGTCATTGCCGCCGCCATCATTGACGACATTCTCGGCATCGTGGTGCTGTCCTTCGTTTTGGCGCTCAAGGGCGACGGCGCTGCCGCGACCGGCCCCGCCGTGGTCGTCATCCGCACACTGCTATATTTTGTCGCCGTGGCAATCGTCGCCTTTTTGGCTTCCAAGTTCTTCACGGTGCTTGACCGCCGTTTCGAGCATCACCGCCTTGTCCCCATCATGGGCATCGCCTTTTGTTTTATCATCGCCTATGCCAGTGAAAAATGGTTCGGCATCGCCGACATCACCGGCGCATATATTGTAGGACTGATTCTGTCCGGCAACAAGGACAGCCATTATATCGACCGCAAGGCAGACATCCTGGGCTATATGCTGTTCGTCCCCATCTTTTTCGCCAACATCGGCATTTCCACCGAGTTTTCTGATGTGAGCGTCAGCTTTCTCGCATTCGGTGTGCTGTTCATTCTTGCCGGTATGGCGGGAAAATTCCTCGGCTGCGGCGCGGCAGCACTTGCCTGCGGCTATAAGCCGAAGGACGCCGCGCGCGTGGGGCTGGGCATGATGGTGCGCGCCGAGGTTGCCCTCGTCACCGCGCAAAAGGGCGTGGAATACGGCGTCATTCATTCCTCCATCATGCCGTTTGTGGTGGCGCTCATCCTCATCACGAGCTTTGTGACGCCGCTTTTGCTGCACGCATCCTATCGTAAGGAGGTGCAACATGACACTATGTGATCTTTCGATCGGCAGCACCGGCACCATCACCTTCGTCGAAAGCGACGACCGCGCGCTGCGGCGGCATATTCTGGATATGGGTCTCACCCCGGGCACGCAGGTGACGGTGGTGAAGGCGGCGCCGATGGGTGATCCGTTGGAGCTGACCGTGCGGGGCTATTCCCTGACACTGCGCAAGGCGGATGCCGCCAAAATCGGCATCGTGCCGTGTGCGTCGGAAAAGCCGACCGCGCCGGCCGTCCCCCGCCGTCCCGTTGCCCACACCGGCATCGGCGAGACCGCCTACCGTCCCCGCAAGGGCGGCAGCGAAATTCCGGCGGGACGCCCGCTGCGCTTTGCGCTGGCGGGCAATCAGAATTGCGGTAAGACCACCCTTTTCAATCAGCTCACCGGCTCCAACCAGCATGTCGGCAATTTCCCCGGCGTAACGGTAGACCGCAAGGACGGCGTCATGCGCCATCACCCCGAGGCGACCGTCACCGATCTGCCGGGTATCTATTCCCTGTCGCCGTATACGAGCGAGGAGATCGTCACCCGTCAGTTTCTTCTGGAGGACAAACCGGACGGCATCATCAACATCATCGACGCGACCAACATCGAGCGCAATCTGCTGCTGACCCTTCAGCTCATTGAGCTGGACATCCCCATGGTCATCGCCCTCAACATGATGGATGAGGTGCGCGCGGGCGGCGGCACGATCCGTGTGAACGGTCTGGAGGCGGCGCTCGGCATCCCCGTCATTCCGATTGCCGCCGCGAAAAACGAAGGTGTCAATGAGCTTGCGGAGCACGCCGTGAATGTCGCGCGTTTTTGCGAAAAGCCGGGCAGAATGGATTTCTGCGACAAAAATGCGGGCGGCAACATGGGCGCTGTGCACCGCTGCATCCATGCAGTGGTACATCTCATCGAGGATCACGCGCTGCGCGCCGACATCCCCGTGCGTTTTGCCGCCTCCAAGATCGTCGAGGGCGACGAGCGGATACTGGCGGCGCTGAAGCTGGACAAAAACGAGACAGAGGCGGTCGAACACATTGTCTCCCAGATGGAGACGGAGTGCGGCAAGGATCGCGAGGCGGCACTGGCGGACATGCGCTTTTCCTTCATCGAAAAGCTGTGTGCCGACTGGGTCGTGAAGCCGCGGGAAAGCCGCGAGCACAAGCGCAGCCGCCAAATCGACAGGATTCTCACCGGCAGATACACCGCCATGCCTGCCTTCATCGCCATCATGGCGCTCGTCTTTTATCTCACCTTCGGCCCGATCGGCGGCACGCTGTCCGACCTCATGGAGCTTGGTATCGACCGTCTGACGGCGCTTTGTGATCACCTTTTGACGCTCTACGGTATCAACCCCGTCGTTCACTCGCTCATCATCAAGGGCATTTTTGCGGGTGTCGGCAGCGTTTTGAGCTTTTTGCCCGTCATCGTTGTGCTGTTTTTCTTCCTGTCGATCCTGGAGGACAGCGGCTATATGGCGCGGGTGGCGTTCATCATGGATCGCCTGCTGCGTAGGTTCGGACTGTCGGGGCGCAGCTTTGTCCCCATGCTCATCGGGTTCGGCTGCTCCGTTCCCGCCATCATGGCGACCCGCACCCTTCCGTCCGAGCGTGACCGCCGCATGACCGTGTTTCTCACGCCGTTCATGAGCTGCTCGGCAAAGCTGCCGATCTATGCGCTTTTCACGGCGGCATTCTTCCCCGATCACGCGGTGCTCGTGATGATCGGACTGTATCTCATCGGCATCGCCGTCGGCATCCTGTTTGCGCTGCTGATGAAAAACACCGCGTTCAAGGGCGAGCCCGTGCCGTTTGTCATGGAGCTGCCGAACTACAGAATGCCGAGTGCCAAAAGTGTTTTGAAGCTCATTTGCGAAAAGGCAAAGGACTTTCTCACCAAGGCATTCACCATCATTTTCCTTGCCTCCATCGTCATATGGTTTTTGCAGAGCTTTGATCTGCGTCTCAACGCCGTCTCCGATCCGGCGGACAGCCTGCTTGCCGGCATCAGCGGCGCGATCGCCCCGCTGTTCGCCCCGCTGGGACTCGGCGACTGGCGCATTTCGACCGCGCTCATCACCGGCTTCACCGCCAAGGAAAGCGTCGTCAGCACGCTGACCGTGCTGCTCGGCGGCACCGATGCGCTGCACACGCTGTTTACGCCGCTCACGGCGTTCACCTTCCTCATTTTTTCGCTGCTGTATACGCCGTGTGTCGCAGCGATCGCAGCGGTGAAGCGCGAGCTGGGCAGGCGCTATGCCGTGACGGTCGTTTTCCTGCAATGCGCCGTCGCGTGGCTTGCCGCCTTCGCGGTGTACGCCATCGGTTCGCTGTTCTGACTGTATAATTCTGCTTATATATTACATATAGTTAAATTATAAATAAGATTTCCCTCCTCCGCTCCCTCTGATGAGGGAGCGGTCAGCGCAGCCGACAGAAGGAGGGAAAAAGGCGGGCGCGAAACCACACGCAAAAAAAAGACGACTCCTCGCGGAGTCGTCTTTTCTGTTTTCTGTCAGCGTTCCTCGCGGAAATAGGAAAGGCCGAGACTTGCGGGCGGCTGATTTTCACGCCGTTTGCGGATGCTCACCACAATGAGCACCAAAATGGTGACGACATAGGGCAGCATCTGGATGAGCGGCAGCACCTGCATCGGCACATTGATGTAATTGAAAAGGATATACAGGGCACCGAACAGATACGAGCCGAAGATCGCCATGATGGGTTTCCAGGTAGCAAAAATGACAATGGCGATCGCCAACCATCCGCGGTCGCCGAAACCGTTGTTCGACCAAATGCCGTTGCTGTAGTCCATGACATAGAAGAGACCGCCGAGCCCCGCGATCATGCCGCCGATGCAGGTGGCGACATATTTATACCGCGTGACATTGATGCCGGCGGCGTCCGCCGTCGCAGGATTTTCGCCGACGGCGCGCAGATGCAGACCCGCGCGCGTGCGTTTCAGAAAGATACTGACGGCGATCGCCAAAATGACGGCGAGATACACGAGAAAGCCATAGGAGAAAAACAGCTTGCCGACATCGCCCATGTCCGCCGCGAAGGGCAGCGTCTTTTTGTATGCCCCCGCGATGTCCACCAGCGCCAGATACGGCACATCGCTTTTCACGACCTTGATGAGCGAGCCGCCGAAGAAGTTGCCGAAGCCGACACCGAAGGTGGTGATGGCAAGACCGGTCACATTCTGATTGGCTTTGAGCGTCACGGTCAGGAAGCAATAGAGCAGCGACACCAAAAGCGAACCGAAAAGACAGCAAAGCAGCGGAATGAGCACGGCAAGAAAGTCATTCACATATTCCGTACCGCTCTGATAGAAAAAGCCGCCGATGACGCCGGAAATAGCGCCGATATACATGATGCCGGGGATACCGAGGTTGAGGTTGCCGGATTTCTCCGTCAGAATTTCGCCGGTCGAGCCGAACAAAAGCGGCGTTCCCTGCAGGATAGCGCGCTGAATAAAGTTGATCCATCCGCCCATTTCAGTTCTCCCCTTCCTGCGCGACAGCCGCCTTTTTGCGGCGGTTCAGATGTACTTCATAGTTGATGAAAAATTCGCAGCCGATGATGAAAAACAGGATGATGCCGGTCAGAATGTCTGCAAAAGCGCTGTTGAGCCCGAACTTCGAGGTCACTTCGTCCGCGCCGCGCGCCATAAAGACCAACAAAAGCGAGGTGAGCACCATCATCAGCGGGTTGAATTTCGCAAGCCAGGAGACCATGATGGCGGTGAAGCCTCTGCCGTCCGCCAGGTTGGAGTCAATGGAGTGGGACGAGCCGCCCACGAGCAACAGACCTGCGATACCGCACACAGCGCCCGACAGCGCCATCGTGCGCACAATGACCTTTTTCACATTGATGCCGATATACCGTGCGGTGTTCTCGCTGCCGCCGACGACGGAGATCTCATAGCCGTGCTTGCTGTATTTGAGATACACAAACATCAAAACGGTGAGGATAACAACGATGACGATGTTGAGCAGATACTGCACACCGAACAGGTTGGGGAACCATCCGTGACGCAAAAGATCGGGACCTACCACATTCGAGCCGGTCTTGTCCGCGATCTTCAGAAAATACTCAATGAGCTGAATAGCCACATAGTTCATCATCAGCGTGAACAGCGTTTCGTTCGTGCCCCACTGCGCCTTGAAAAACGCGGGGATGACGCCCCAGATCACGCCGGAAACAATCGCCGCCGCCGTCATGATGAGGATGAGCAGCCAATCGGCGACCTTGCCGCCGAGCACCAGCATGCACACCGCCGTGGACAGACAGCCGATGAGCACCTGTCCCTCCGCGCCCGTGTTCCAAAAACGCATCCGAAAAGCGGGCGTTACCGCCAACGAAATGCAAAGTAAGATGGCGACATCGTGGATGGTGACGAGCGTTCTGCCCGTACCGAACGCGCCCTTGCCCACCGTGGCGAAAATAGACAGTGGGTTGTCGCCGGTCAGCACCTTAGCGACGACGGCGCACACCAAAAGCGCCAGAAAAACGGCGATCGCCCGCACCAGAATGCCGGTCTTAAGTGACATGTTGTTGCGCTTACATACATACAAAAGCGGTTCGCGCGTGTGCTTTTCAGGCTTTTTCATGCGCTGCCCCTCCCTCCGTTTTTGTCATGAGCAGACCGAGCTGCTCCTTTGTGGCGGTGCGACCGTCCACGATACCGGTAACTCTGCCGGAATTGATGACCATGATGCGGTCGCAAAGCTCCGTCAGTACATCGAGATCCTCGCCGACGAATATGACGGCGACGCCGTTTTCCTTCTGCTGGTTCAGCAGATTATAGATGATGTACGAGGAATTGATGTCAAGGCCGCGCACGGGATATGCCGCCATGAGCACCGTCGGCGCCGCGGCAATCTCTCTGCCGACAAGCACCTTCTGCACATTGCCGCCCGACAGACGGCGCACCGGCGTGGTCACACCGGGCGTGACGACCTCCAGGCTCTCGATGATGTGCTCGGCAAGCTCCTTGGGCGGCTGCCGATCCACAAACACCGATCTCCCCTTCTTATAGCTGCGCAGCATCATGTTGTCGACGATGTCCATGTTGCCGACCAGTCCCATGCCGAGACGATCCTCCGGCACAAAGGACAGCCGCACACCGAGCTCTCTGATCTGCGTCGGCGTTTTGTCGCGCAGGTTCTCCTCTTTGTCGGTCTTGGGGTTATGATAGATGATCTCGCCCTCCGACAGATGCTGCAGCCCCGCGATCGCCTCAAGAAGCTCTCGCTGCCCCGAACCGGCGATGCCCGCAATGCCGAGGATCTCGCCGCTCTTTGCCGTGAAGGCAATGTCGTCGAGAACGGCCCTGCCGTCCTGATCGAAGAGCTTCAGCCCGCGCACCATCAGGCGGTCGGCGGTATCGTGCGGCGTCGTGCGCTCGATGTTGAGCAGAATCTTTTTGCCGACCATCATTTCGGTCAGCGCCGCCTCGTCGGTCTCGGCGGTGCACACCGTGCCGATATATTCGCCGCGGCGCAGCACCGACACGCGGTCGGAAAGGCTCAAGACCTCATGCAGCTTGTGGGTGATGATGATGATGGATTTGCCGTCGTCGCGCATACGGCGCAAAACAGCAAACAGCTTTTGCGTCTCCTGCGGCGTCAAAACAGCGGTCGGCTCGTCCAGAATGAGGATGTCCGCGCCGCGATAAAGCACCTTGACGATCTCCACCGTCTGCTTTTCGGACACCGACATGGCATACACCTTTTTGCGCGGGTCGATCTCAAAGCCGTATTTCTCCGCGATCTCGCCGACACGCTTTGTCGCCTCTTTGAGATTATAACGGCGACCGTCGTTGATACCGAGGACGATATTTTCGGTGGCGGTGAACACATCCACCAGCTTGAAGTGCTGATGAATCATGCCGATCTTATACCCGAAAGCATCGCGCGGCGAGCTGATGACCGCCGGCTCGCCGTTGACGAAAATTTCGCCCTCGTCGGGGTGATAAATGCCGGAGATCATGTTCATCAGCGTGGTTTTGCCGCTGCCGTTCTCGCCGAGGATAGCAAGGATCTCTCCCTTTTTCACCGTGAGATCGACATGGCTGTTGGCGAGAATACTGCCAAACCGTTTACTAACATTTCTAAGTTCCAGAGCGTTCACAGAAAACCTCCCGAAAAGAAAGCGCAAGGGGAGCGGTATACTCCCCTTGCGCCGGTTTTTCAAACAATCGAAAAGTGCCTAAACCGCAACCCGCAGGGATCAGTCGCCGTAGTTGGTGTTCAGGTTGGTGACACCATCGATGATGATGTCGAAATACGGAGCGGAGCGGAATTTTTCGGCGTTGGACTCGTCAAAGTAGCCGTCGTGGATAACATTGGTGTCCGGCTTGAAGTCGCCGTCCACATCCGCCTGGTACTCGGTGAGATGCTGACCGTCCTTCGTCCACTTAGAGGTGTCAAAGACATGCAGCGTGCCGGCCTCGAGCGCCTTGATGGTCTCGTTGATCTTTTCGATGGTGCCTTCCGCAGCAACATCCTGGTTGATGCCGGTCAGAACAACGGAGTTGGTGGCGATGTCACCGCACCAGTCGGCATCGATCTTCTCACCCTTCGCGACCTGCTCGACGATGTAACGGAAGTAGGGCGCCCAGTTGATGGCGGAGGACACGATGAAGGTGTTCTTGCCGGCGGAATAGGTGCTGCCGTTATAGGAAACATTCGGCACCTTCGCCAGCTCGCAGGCGGTCGGAGCGCCGAGGGAGTCGGCATGCTGGCTGATGAGCACGCAGCCGTCCTGGGTGATCAGAGAGTTGGCAGCCTCCTGCTCCTTCGCCTGGTCATACCAGGAACCGGTGTAGCGCACCTTCATGGTCGCCGTTTCGCAAACGGAGCGCGCACCGAGGAAGAAAGAGGTCATGCCGGAAACCACTTCGGCATAGGTGAAAGCACCGACATAGCCGATGATCGCCTTTTCTGCCGTGATCTTGCCTTCCTTGATCATTTCGTTGAGCTTCATACCCGCAGCGATGCCGGCGAGGTAACGGCCCTCATAGATGGAAGCAAACGCATTGTGGAAGTTCTCGATACCGGCGAGCTTCGCGGAGGTGCCGGTCGCATGGCAGAACTGCACATTCGGATATTCCTTGGCAGCCTGCTTCATGAAGGACTCATGGCCGAAGGAGTCGGCAAAGATGACCTTGCAGCCCTTGTTCTTCGCCAGGTCGACCGCCGCGTCATAGCAGGAGTTGTCCTCGCCGATGCCGGTCACGATGATGACCTGCTCGTCCTTCAGACCGAGGCCTTCCTTGACGCTCTTGAGCGCCGCGATGAAGTTATTGTCATAGGTAGAGTTTTCGTCGTGCAGGCAGATCATGCCGATCTTGAAGTCGTCCGGGATCTTCACGTCGGAAGAGACGGCGTTGCGAGGCAGAATGTCGGCGCTTTCGCCCTTCTTCGTCGGCGTGGTTCCGCCCGGATTGCTGTTGCCGCAAGCGGCAAGCGACAGTACCATCAGCACTGCCAGTGCGATTGCCAGGATCTTTTTCATGTTTCTTTTCCCCCAAATTTATATTCCCGCGAACAGCTTGTCCGCAGTTACCAAAAGAAAGAGGACAGCGCTCAGCAAAAAGTCACGCCGTCCTTCACATCCATCGACGCAATGCGCGCCAAGGACTCCACACGGATCCCGTGCTCGCGCACACGCGTCGCGCCGTTCTGAAATGCTTTTTCAATGACAATACCCGCGCCGATCAGGGTCGCACCGGCATCCTCCACGAGCTGTGCCAGACCGAGAAGGGCATTCCCCTCCGCCAGGAAGTCGTCGAGAATCAAAATGCGGTCCTGCGGACTCAGAAATGCCTTTGAGACCTGAATGTCATAGGTCTTGCCGCGGGTAAAAGAAGTCACGGGTGCCGTATACACGTCACCCGCGATATTGATACTCTTCGTTTTTTTGGCAAACACAACCGGCACATCGAAATACTGCGCAGCAATACAGGCGATACCGATACCGGACGCCTCGATGGTCAGAATCTTGTTCACGCCGCAGTCGCCGAACAGTCGGTGAAACTCCTTGCCGATCTCCTGCAGAAAACGCACATCAATACAGTGATTGAGAAAGCTGTCCACCTTGAGCACATTGCCTTCGAACACCCTGCCCTCGGCGCGGATCTTATCCTCCAGCAGCTTCATGCGTTTCCCTCCCATCGAAAACAGTCGAAAAAAGAACTGCCCTCATGATACCAAATATTTCATCCGAAATCAAGAGGCGTATCTGCAAAATCTATGCTGTACAGGTGGAGTCATTTTTGTGTATATTGCCACTTTACTCCCCGCGCAGCCCCGCATACGCCTCGCGCAGCGTCTCACAGGAGGCGGCAAGACGCTTTTCCTCCTCCTCGGTGAGTGACAGCGGCAGCACACGGCGCACGCCGCTGCGGTTGACGATACAGGGCATGCCCGCAAACACGCGCCCGTGGCTTTCGAGCATGGCGCTGACGGTCAGCACGCTGTTTTCATCGCCGAGAATGGCGCGGGTGATGCGCATCATCGCCATGCCGATGCCGTAATAGGTCGCACGCTTTGCCTCGATGATCTTATACGCCGCACTGCGCACCTCTTCCTCCAGCTTTTTGATCTCCTGCATGCTGCACATGCCGTCGGCGCAGAAATCCGTGATGGGGCGGGTGGCAAGCATCGCCTGCGACCACGGGACAAATTCGCTGTCCCCGTGCTCGCCGATGACATAGGCGTGCACATTGCGGGGGTCAACGGAAAAATATTCGCCGAGCAGATACCTGAGCCGTGCCGTATCCAGCGCCGTGCCCGTGCCGATGACGCGGCGGGCGTTGAAGCCGGACAGCGCGCAGGTGATGCGCGTCATGATGTCCACGGGGTTGGTGGCGACAAGGAAAATGCCGTTAAAGCCGGACTCGACCACCGGCTCAACGATGGAGCGGAACACCGCCTCATTGCGCCGCAGAAGATCCAGCCGCGTCTCCCCCGGCTTTTGCGCCACACCGGCGCAGATAGCCACGATGTCCGCATCGCGGCAATCGTCATAGTCGCCCGCATAAATCCTCATGTGCGAGCCGGAAAATGCCAGCCCGTGATTTAGGTCCATCGCCTCGCCCTGTGCGCGCTTTTTGTCGATGTCAAGCAGCACCAGCTCCTCACAGGCGTTTTGGTTCAAAAGCGCATAGGCATAGCTCATGCCCACCATGCCCGTGCCGATGAGCACGACCTTGCGCTTGTCCGTTGTAATCATAGAAAAAAGCCTCCTTTTTCGGTTGGAAAAGCACAGTTTCCGACTGTTTTGTCCGGTATTTCCGAAATAACACAAATTTTTCACAAACAGCCTTTACACTATGTAGTATACTCTATAGTATAGGGATAAGTCAAGAAAAAGGGGGCACCGAAATGGGAAATGATGTCAAAACCGTTTTGATCGCGGACGACGAGATCCGCATGCGGCGGGTCATCGCCGACTATCTTGCCGCAAAGGGCTATAAGACCGTGGAGGCGGCAAACGGCAGCGAGGCCGTCCTCATGTGCCGGCGCATGCCGATCGATCTTGTGCTCCTCGATGTCATGATGCCGCAGATGGACGGCTTTGAGGCGTGCCGCATCATCCGCGAGCATTCCGCCGTTCCCATCATCATGCTCACGGCGCGCGGCGAGGAAAACGACGAGCTGCAGGGCTTTTCGCTCGGCGCGGACGAATATATCGCCAAGCCCTTCAGCCTCAGAATTCTTGCCGCCCGCATCGAGGCGGTGCTGCGGCGGGGCGAAGCGCCGTCGCCGGGGGGCGCGATCCGTGCCGCGGATGATCTGCGGGTGGACACGGTCGCACGCGAGGTGACGGTGGCGGGCGCGCCGATCGAGCTGACCTACACGGAATTTGAGCTGCTCGTTTTCCTGATGCAGAATGCCGGCATCGCCCTGTCCCGCGACAGGATACTGGACAGCGTGTGGCGCTATGACTACTACGGCGACGCCCGCACGGTGGACACGCACATCAAAAAGCTGCGGCAAAAGCTCGGCGATTGCGGCAACTACATCAAGACCATCCGCGGCATCGGTTATAAATTCGATACGGAGAAATGAGACCATGCAAAAACTGAAAAACGCCTTTCCCGCCCATTCGCTTTTGTGGCGGCTGTTCGGCTGCACCGCCGGCTGTGTCGCCGTCTTTTTGGCGGTGCTCCTGCTGCTCAACACCTTTTCCCTCAAGCCGTATTATATGAAACAAAAGCAGACGCACATCGTCGCTGCCTTTGACAGCATCAACGCCTGCGAGACCTCCGATGCGCTGCAGGAGGAGCTGGAGTATCTGCAGTATAACGACACGGTGTCGGTCGTCATCTGGGCGGATCGGCAAATTTTATACTCGACGCTCAATCAGCAGCGCTATTCCCTCCCCGCGCGCCCCGATCTGCCGCTTGGCGGCTATTCCCTCCGACAGCTCGAGGACGACAACGGTGCCGCCATTGCCCTGCTCGGGCACCTCAATGACGGTGCGTTCATCCTGCTGCGCACGCCCATCGCCGCTATCGAGGAAAGCGCTGCCGTTTTCAACCGTTTTCTGCTGTTCTGCGGCGGCGGCGGACTGCTGCTGGCTTTGGGACTGGCACTGCTTTTGTCCCGCAGCCTGACCGTGCCGCTCAGAAAGCTGTCGAGGGTAGCGGAAAATGTGGCGGCGCTCGATTTCAGCGACAGCTACACAGGCGGCGGCAGGGACGAGATCGCCGCACTCGGTAAAAGCATCGACACCATGTCCCATGCACTGGAGGAAACGATCACCGAGTTGAAAAATGCCAACCTCCGCCTGCAGTCGGACATCGAGGTCAAGACCCGTCAGAACGAGGCGCACCGCGCGTTCATCGCCAATGTCTCTCACGAGCTAAAGACCCCGCTCGCCCTTATCGGCACCTACGCCGAGAGCCTGCCGGACATCGAAAACGAGCAAAGCCGTGCGGAATACTGTGCCGTCATCCGGGACGAGACCCGGCGCATGTCGGATATGCTGCGGCGCATGACGCTGCTCATGCAAATCTCCTCCGGCGAGCAGCTGACGGTCGAACGGTTTAATATCACCGAGCTTTTCTGCAATGTCATGCAGCGGCTCACGCCGCAGTTTGCCGACTGCCGGGCGACGGTCATCCCGCCCGCAGCCGCGCCGCAGTTTGTGTTTGCGGACAGCTTTCTCATCGAGGATGTGCTGCAGAACTATCTCACGAACGCCTTTCACCATGTCACGGCGGGGGGCATCATTTCCGGCACGGTCACACCCACCGCAAACGGCACGGTGCACATTGCCGTCCTCAACACCGGCAGCCCCATCCCCGAGGAGGAGCTGCCGAAGATCTGGGAGAGCTTTTACAAGGTGGATAAGGCGCATAGCCGCTCCTACGGCGGCTCGGGCATCGGGCTTTCGGTCGTGGCGGCGATCATGCAGGCGCACCGCATGCCCTACGGCGTGCGCAACTGCCGGGCGCCCGACGGCAAAACGGCTGTGGAATTTTATATCGAGCTGCAAACGCGATAAACAACAAAAAAGGCGTGCTCACACAGAGCACGCCCTTTTCAAGACCCCAAAACGGCTGCATCCTCCGACGGGATGCAGCCGTTACCATCATTTTATTGCGACAAATGCCGCACAATTTATATCATCATTGGACTCACCGTTTCTTCAGATTTCTTTTGCCTTCTGATGAAATCCGAACAATTGCGAAGCCTTCCTTTTATCATATTTCTTGACACACCGTCAATTACCCACGGGACTCACTCCTTTCCGGAATTTTGTCAGAAAATCGGGGGAACATCCTCCATAGGCTTTCTCCTTTCGGTCGCCTTGTCTTTCCTGCATCTATACTATACCACGAAAGCGCATTTCTGTCTATGCGCAAACCGCCCAAAAAAAGGACAGAAAGTTCTACTTGCGCAACCGCGCCTTCCGTGGTATACTGAAAATGTTGGGGACAAAAAACAAGTTTTTCGGTACACTGAAAACACGGGCACGCAAAACCGCGCGCCCGTGTTTTATTTTTGGCGGCAGGTGCGAAATTTTACCCGGATTTTACAAAACCCCCCTTATGAACTTTACATCCGTGCCATACTATGAAGATGTGTAAAATGTTGTAAAGGATGTAGAGTATGACGATTTTTGATGTATTGACGCTGATCGGCGGGCTGTGCCTTTTCCTGTTCGGCATGCAGGTGATGGGAGACGGTCTGGAGCGGCGCGCGGGCGGCAGCCTCAAGGTGCTGCTCGGCAAGCTGACCGGCAGCAAATGCAAGGGCTTTCTGACCGGACTCGGTGTCACATCGGTCATCCAAAGCTCCTCCGCCACCACGGTGATGGTGATCGGCTTTGTCAACTCCAAGGTGATGACCCTGAAGCAAGCCATCGGTGTCATCATGGGCGCAAACATCGGCACGACCGTCACCACATGGATCCTGAGCCTCGGCGGCATTTCGGGAGACAGCATTTTCCTGAAAATGCTCAAGCCCACCTCCTTCACGCCGATTTTGGCGCTTGTCGGCACGGTTTTTCTCATGTTCTCGAAATCCGACAAGAAGCGTGATGTCGGCACGGTCATGCTGGGCTTTGCCACGCTGATGTTCGGCATGGACACCATGGCAAACGCCGTGGCGGGACTGGCGGACATGCCCGCTTTTCGTCACCTTTTCCTCCTGTTCTCCAACCCCGTCCTCGGCGTGCTGGTCGGTGCGCTGCTGACCGCCGTCATTCAGTCCAGCTCCGCCTCGGTCGGCATCCTGCAGGCCCTTTCCGTCACGGGCGCCGTCACCTATGCGTCGGCGATCCCGATCATCATGGGACAGAACATCGGCACCTGCGTGACCGCCCTTTTGTCCTCGTTCGGCACAAATAAAAACGCCAGGCGCGCTGCCGTGGTGCACCTGTCGTTCAATGTGATCGGCACGGTGGTGTGGCTGACGGTGTTCTCCGTCGTGTCCGCGCTGCTCAAGCCGGCGCTGCTTGCCGCACCCGCCACCTATGCCGGCATCGCCGTCGCCCATTCCGCGTTCAATATTCTCTGCGCCCTGATCCTGTACCCGCTGTCCTCGCTGCTGGAAAAGCTGGCATACAAAATCGTGCCCGACGGCAAGGAAACGGAAAAAACGGTGGAGCTTGACGACCGCCTGCTGGCAACGCCCGCCGTGGCGCTTGCCGAAAGTGAGCGTGTCACCTGTAAAATGGCGGAGCGCGCCGCCGAGGGACTGCGCATGAGTCTTTCGCTGTTGTCCGACTATGACCCCGAAAAGGCATCCGCCGTGCGCGCAGCGGAAAAGGACACCGACCGCTATGAGGACATGCTCGGCACTTATCTCACCAGGCTCTCCCGCAGTCAGATCACGACAAAGGACAGCGCTGCCATCTCAAAGCTGCTCAAAGCCATCGGTGACTTTGAACGCATCGCCGACCACAGCGTGAACATTTTGGAGTCAGCGGAGGAACTGAACGACAAAAAGACCGCGTTTTCCGCGGAGGCGGAAAGCGATCTTCATGTGCTGTGCCGCGCCCTTTCCGACATTCTCGCCCTGACGCTCGCCGCCTTCGAGGAAAACGACCCCGCCAAAGCGGCAGAGGTCGAGCCGCTCGAGCAAGTCATCGACGGTCTGCGCGCGGCGCTGCGCGACGGGCACATCGTGCGTCTGAAAAACGGCGACTGTACGGTGGAGGCGGGCTTTATCTGGTCGGATCTGCTCACCAATATGGAGCGCACCGCCGACCACTGCTCCAACATCGCCGCCTGCATCATCGAGGCGGATCAGCAGGACATGGATCTGCACGCTTTCCTGCGTGACCGTAAAAAGGAGTCCGGCTTTGCGGAGAAATACGCCGCTCTCGCGGCGGAATACCGTCTGCCGTCGCAAACCGCCGCCACTTGACAGCATAAAATGCGCCTGCTATGATAAACGGCAGAAGTGAGAAGTATGTTTCTGAAAGCAACCGGAAAAACCCTCGGCTGACCGCCGCGCTCTTTCATTATTCACTATTCATGAGCAAAGCGACTTCATCATTCATTATTCATGAAAACGCCCATCGCCAAGGAGAATGAAAAATACAAAACAAAAAATCCCATCACAGCCATGATGGGATTTTTTTTGGTGGGCGCGAATGGGCTCGAACCATCGACCTCCTGCGTGTGAAGCAGGCGCTCTAACCAGCTGAGCTACGTGCCCGTCTTTTGGTGACCCGAACGGGAATCGAACCCGTGTTACCGCCGTGAAAGGGCGGTGTCTTAACCGCTTGACCATCGGGCCGCCTTATGGTGGCTGTAATTGGATTCGAACCAATGACACTGCGGGTATGAACCGCATGCTCTAGCCAACTGAGCTATACAGCCGTGTATCCGTCCCCGCGCGCGGGAACGGATTGTATTATACACCACGCCTATGTGGTTTGTCAACAATTTTTTCAGCTTTTTGCCGCGGCGGATGCATCCTCCGGTTTCTCGTCCTCGGTCTCCTGCGGCAGCAGCTCGATATGCACCTCGTCGATGCGGCGATCCTCCATCTTCTGCACCGTGAACAGCACATTTTCGTACTGCACCTGCGGATGCTCGTCGGGGGCGGGGATACGCCCCAGCTCCTGCATCAGATAGCCGGCGACCGTCTCATAGTCCCCCTCGGGCAGCGGCTTGCCGATGCGGTCGCCCAGCTCTTCCATCGAGGTCGAGCCGTCCACCTCAAAGGAGTTCTCGTTGATCTGCGTGATCTCCTCCTCCTCATCGTCAAACTCGTCCTGCATGTTGCCGACGATAGACTCCAGAAGATCCTCCATGGTGACGATGCCGGCAACACCGCCGTATTCGTCCACGACCACCGCCATCTGCAGATGCTTTGCGGTCATTTCGGAGAAAAGCTCCCCGCAATGCTTGGTCTCCGGCACAAAATAGGTCTCGCGGATCAGGCGGCGCAGCGTCATATCCGCCGGCAGCGGCTGCCCCACATACGGCAAAAGATCCTTGATGTGCAGGATGCCGACGATGTGATCGACATCCTCCTCATATACCGGCAGGCGGGAATAGCCCTCGGAAAGCCCGATCTTCAGCACCTCGGACACATCGTCCTCAATGTCCACCGCCTCTACATCGGTGCGCGGGGTCATGATCTCACCCGCCGTGATGTCGTCAAACTCGAAAATGTTGTTGATCATGTCCTTCTGGACTTCTTCGATGACGCCCTTTTCCTCACCGACATCCACCATCATGCGGATCTCTTCCTCGGTAACATTTTCCTCGTCCGCGTGGGGATCCAGTCCGCACAGCCGCACCAGCAAATTCGTCGACCAGGAAAGGACCTTCACGAACGGCCGCAGCAGCACCGAGATGGTGCGCAAAACGCCGATGAAGGCAAAGGCGACCTTTTCCGCTTTCTGCATGGCGATGCGCTTGGGCACCAGCTCGCCGAGCACCAGCGAGAAATAGGACATGAGCAGCGTGATGAGCACCACACTGACCGTCTGCACCGTGCCGGCATGCGTCTGCATGGACGGCACCTGCCGCAAAAACCAGGCGGCAAGCGGCTCGGACAGTGACTGCGCCGCAGCGGCGGAGGTCAGAAAGCCCGCCAGCGTGACGCCGACCTGAATGGTGGCGAGGAACTTCGACGAGTCCTCTGTCAGGCTCATCACCATTTTTGCCTTTTTGCGTCCGTCCTCCGCCATCTTGCGGATCTTGGCATCATTGAGCGAAATGATCGCAATTTCCGACGCGGCAAAAAAGGCGTTGCAGAGAATGAGCAGAAACAGCAAAACAATCTGCCAAAAAAGTTTTCCGCCGGCAATGTCCGCGCTCTGCGCCGCGGCAGCCAGCATCAGCGATCCTGTAGGAGCAGGGTCCATGAGAAAAAATTTCCCCTTTCAAAGCTCGGTGCCGAAATTTATGTATACAGATACATGAACACCGATTATATAATAATACCGATTTCCCTCCCGCTTGTCAACGCCCGAAACACGGAGAAAACAGAAGCAAACGCGAGAAACGACGAGAAAACGGAAAGTTTCCGTTTCTGAGAACGGGTGACGGCGTGTGACGGGGCGAGGGCGGCGGTTTTCCCGAAACCGACAGTGCCGTGCGAAAAAAACCTGTGCGAAAAAGCCGAAAATGCGGTGTTTTTCCCTTTACAGAAAGGAAAAGATGTGCTATTCTATACATTGATACTTCGCGCCTGTCGCGCAAAGTAGAGGTTCGCTATTTTTATCCTTGAAGGAGGAATTTATCAATGGCAAGAAAGTTCAAAACCATGGACGGTAACAATGCCGCGGCATATGTGTCGTATGCATATACCGAGGTCGCGGGTATCTATCCGATCACCCCGTCCAGCCCCATGGCTGACTATGTGGATCAGTGGTCCGCAGCAGGTCAGAAAAACATTTTCGGCACGACGGTCAAGGTCGCGGAGATGCAGTCCGAGGCAGGTGCTTCCGGTACGGTGCACGGCTCGCTGGCTGCCGGCGCGCTGACCACCACCTACACGGCGTCGCAGGGCCTTTTGCTGATGATCCCGAACATGTACAAGATCGCGGGCGAGCTGCTCCCCGCTGTTTTCCATGTTTCCGCGCGCTGCGTGGCATCGCACGCACTGAACATCTTCGGCGATCACTCCGATGTGTACGCCTGCCGTCAGACCGGCTTTGCCATGCTGGCGGAGACCAACCCGCAGGAGGTCATGGATCTGTCCGCGGTGGCGCATCTGGCTGCCATCGAGGGGCGCGTGCCGTTCATCAACTTCTTTGACGGCTTCCGTACCTCTCACGAAATTCAGAAAATTCAGGTGTGGGATTATGCCGACCTGAAGGAAATGTGCAACATGGACGCGGTGCATGCGTTCCGCAAGCGCGCTCTCAATCCGGAGCATCCGGTCATGCGCGGCTCACACGAGAACGGCGACATCTTCTTCCAGCACCGCGAGGCCTGCAACAAGTACTATGACGCCGTGCCCGCCATTGTCGAGAAGTACATGGACAAGGTGAACGAAAAGCTCGGCACGGACTACAAGCTGTTCAACTACTACGGTGCGCCGGATGCCGACCGCATCATCGTTGCGATGGGCTCTGTCTGCGATGTTGCCGAGGAGGTCATCGACTATCTGACCGCCAAGGGCGAAAAGGTCGGTCTTGTCAAGGTGCGTCTGTACCGTCCGTTCAGCGCCGAAAAGCTCGCCGAGGCGATCCCCGCCACCGCGAAGAAAATCGCTGTCCTCGACCGCACCAAGGAGCCCGGCTCTTTGGGCGAGCCGCTGTATATGGATGTTGTCGCCGCGCTGGCAAAGGTCGGCCGCAGCGCCAAGGTCATCGGCGGCAGATACGGTCTCGGCTCCAAGGATACGCCGCCCGCAAGCCTGTTTGCCGTGTATGACGAGCTGGCAAAGGATGCCCCCAAGGGGCAGTTCACCCTCGGTATCAACGACGATGTGACCCATCTCTCCCTCGAGGAGAAGCCCGCGCCGAACACGGCGGCGGAAGGCACCATCGAGTGCAAGTTCTGGGGTCTGGGCGGCGACGGCACCGTCGGCGCGAACAAGGACTCCATCAAGATCATCGGCGATCACACCGATAAATATGTGCAGGCATACTTCCAGTATGACTCCAAGAAGACCGGCGGTATCACCATTTCGCACCTGCGTTTCGGCGACAAGCCGATCAAGAGCCCGTACTATATCAACAAGGCGGACTTCGTCGCCTGCCACAACCCGTCTTATGTCACCAAGGGCTATAAGATGGTCAACGATGTGAAGCCGGGCGGTGTGTTCCTCATTAACTGCCAGTGGGATCTTGACGAGCTCAACGAGCATATGCCCGCTGAGGCAAAGCGCTATATCGCCAAGAACAACATCCAGCTGTACACGGTCAACGCCATCGACATCGCCGCCAAGATCGGCCTCGGCAAGCGCACCAACACCGTGCTGCAGTCCGCGTTCTTCTCCCTCGCTAAGGTGCTGCCGGTCGAGGAAGCTATCGGCTACATGAAGGAAAAGGCGCAGAAGTTCATGAAGAAGGGCAAAGAGATCGTCGAAATGAATGAGAAGGCGATCGATGCCGGCGCTACCGCGTTTGTGAAGATCGATGTGCCCGCCGACTGGGCGAACGCCGCCGACAAGGCTGCCGTCGCCACCGAGAACGGCCCTGCCGCCCTCATCAAGCAGGTCGACAACATCATGCATCCGGTCGGCAAGATGGACGGCGATGCGCTGCCGGTTTCCGCGTTCATGGATCATGTGGACGGCACCTTTGAACAGGGCGCTGCCGCCTATGAGAAGCGCGGCGTGGCGGTCATGGTTCCGGAATGGAACGCCGACACCTGTGCCAAGTGCAACAAGTGCTCCTTTGTCTGCCCGCATGCGACCATCCGTCCGTTCGCGCTGAACGCCGACGAGGTCAAGGCGGCTCCCGCAGGCACGAAGTTTGCGCCCAAGCCGATCGTCAAGACCGACTACACCTACGCCCTCGCCATCTCCCCGATGGACTGCATGGGCTGCGGCGTCTGCGTCGGTGTCTGCCCGACCCACTCGCTCACCATGGTGGCGCGCGAGAGCCAGGAGACCGAGCAGGCTGTGTTTGACTACATGGTCGCCAATGTCACCGAAAAGCCGGAGGTCGTCGGTACTTCCGTGATCTCCAGCCAGTACAAACAGCCGCTGCTTGAGTTCTCCGGCTCCTGCGCCGGCTGTGCCGAGACCGCGTATGCGCGTCTTATCACGCAGCTCTTCGGCGACCGTATGTATATCTCCAACGCGACCGGTTGCTCCTCCATCTGGGGCGGCCCGGCTGCCACTTCTCCCTACACCGTCAACAAGGAAGGCCACGGCCCCGCCTGGGCGAACTCCCTGTTTGAGGACAACGCAGAGCACGGCTACGGCATGCTGCTCGGTCAGGATGCCATCCGCAACCGTCTCATCGACGAGGTGAAGGAGATTGCGGCGTCCGACAAGGCGTCCGATGCCGTTAAGGCTGCTGCAAAGGAATACCTTGACACGGTGAAGGACAGCAAGAAGAACACCCCGGCCGCCAAGGCGCTCGTTGCCGCTCTCGAGGGCTGCGACTGCGACCTGTGCAAGGATGTTGTGGACAACGCCGAATACCTCGCCAAGAAATCCGTCTGGATCTTCGGCGGCGACGGCTGGGCATATGACATCGGCTTCGGCGGCGTGGATCATGTCCTTGCCTCCGGCGCGGATGTGAACATCATGGTGTTCGACACCGAGGTCTATTCCAACACCGGCGGTCAGGCGTCCAAGGCGTCTCAGATCGGCCAGGTGGCACAGTTTGCCGCTGCCGGTAAGTCCATTGCGAAGAAATCGCTCGCCGAGATCGCCATGTCCTATGGCTACATCTATGTGGCGCAGATTGCAATGGGTGCTGACATGAACCAGACCATCAAGGCGATCGCCGAGGCGGAGGCCTATCCGGGCCCGTCCCTCATCATCGGCTATGCTCCCTGCGAGATGCACAGCATCAAGGGCGGCATGACCAACTGCCAGGCAGAGATGAAGAAGGCTGTCGACTGCGGCTATTGGAACATGTTCCGCTTCAACCCGGCGCTGAAGGCGGAGGGCAAGAACCCCTTCACGCTGGACAGCAAGGCGCCGTCCGCCAGCTATCAGGACTTCATCATGGGCGAAGCCCGCTACTCCTCTCTGACCCGTTCCTTCCCGGAGCGTGCCAAAGAGCTGTTCAGCGAGGCGGAAGAAAATTCCGTCGCGCGCTATGCTCACCTGGTCAAGCTCGGCAAGCTGTACAGCAACGAGGATTGATCCGAAATATTCACCAAAAAGCAGGGGCGTTTCGAAAGAAACGCCCCTGCTCCTTGAAAAAAACGGGGCTGCAAAAGCAGTCCCGTTTTTTTGTGTGTTTTCAGAGCTTCACCGTCGCACCCGCAGGAATGTGATAAAGCCGTTTGGCGTGGTCGATCCACACATCCAGCGCGGAGGGGTTGTGCACCATCGTGCCGTCAAGGGAGAATTGCAGTCCCCGCGCCGCCGTGACATAGGCGCAAATTTCGCCGTTTGTCGCATACCACACGTCGTCGTGCCCCGCCGTTTTTTCGCAAAAGCGCTCGATGCGCACCCAGTTGTTGTTTTCCGAGAACTCAAAGCTGTGCCCCCACACATAGAAAAGCAGCGGATCGCGCCCGTGCGCGCCCTCATCGGGCTGCGCCGCAAAAAATGTGTCGGCAAGGTCAAACAGCCGCTCGTTGTTGTGATGACAGGTCGGGTGCAGCTCCAGAAAATTTTCCGGCAGCGAAAACCACTCGGTGGAGCGCGTGGTGCGGGCATAAGCGATGCCCGCCGTCTTCAAAAGCGCGATCGTCTCGGCGTTATAATCGCCATAAGGGTAAGCCATGCCGCACACGATGCCGTCGGTCAGCGCTTCCAGCCGCCGTCTGTCCTCTGTGATCTCATACACAAGGCGCGGCGCAGTCAGGCGGGTGGGAAACGGGTGGGTCAGCATGTGGCAGGCAAGCTCCTGCCCTGCGGGGAGATACAGGTCACGTATCTCCTGCTCCGTCAGGTACCACCCCGACGTGCCGTACAAGCCGCTGTTGAGGTTGAACGTGCCGTGCATCCCGTATTTTTTGAAGATCTCCACAAGGGGCAGATCCTCGCGCGGACCGTCGTCATAGCTGAACGTCAGCGCCTTTGCCTTTCCGCCGGGGAACCGAATGAAATCCGTCATACTTCTTCCTCCAAATCCTTTTCATGCAGCCGCACGCCGTTTTTTCTGAGAGCCGCCTGCAGCTTTTTCACATCGAGCGCCGCAAAATCATCGGTCATCGCGGCGGCAACGCCCGCCGCCTCGCCGGTCACGGCACAGCAGGGAATGACCCGCATGATGTCCCACATCGGCTCGGTGACGGAGGTGCATCTGCCCGCCGTGATGAGATTTTTGACCGTTTTGCTGTACAGCGACGAAAACGGCACCTCAAACACCGGCCCGCGCCGCCGCCAATCGGACACCATGCCGATACTGTCGGCAACAAAGGTGTGCGGGCGGTCATCGCCGAGCACCGTCTCGCCGACGATGTGCCGTGTCATGCGCACCTGCGGGGTGGTGGGCAGGGTGGCGATCTGCGCCGTCGCGTCCGCCTCTTGCGCCCGCAGCATGTCGGAAAGCACCGTCGCGTGGGACAGCACGGTCATGTCGGTCAGCTCCTCCGCCGTCAGCCCCAAAAAGCGCCGTTTTGACAGCGTTTGCACCTTTTGTCCGTTTTTCTGTTCCTCCGGCACATCGCAGCAGCCGAGCATCCGCCGCACATAGCCGTCCGCCCCCGCACGATAATACCACGCGGCGAGCAGGTTGCCCTGCTTGAAGGTCTCGGTCGGCGCACCCGCGAAATGCGCGATGTCTGCGTCGCCCGTCGCGTCGATCACACTGCCGACGGCAAACGCCCTTCTGCCGCCCTTTTCCTCGACGATGACCGCGGTGATATACCCCGCATCGGTCGCCACCGCTGCCGCGTGTGCGCCGTACAGGATGTGTACGCCCGCCTTTTGCAGCGCCTGCTCCGCCAGGATGGCAAACACCTGCGGGTTGAAATCCGCCTCAAAGCGGGCGTCCTTTTCGGTCTTTTTCCGATCGGAGAGCCATGCCTCCCGCACCCCGCAGCCGTCTGACGGAATCGACACCGACAGGCGCAAAAGCTCCTCGGCGATGCCGAAGCTCACCTGCCGCCCATAGCCGTCGCACAGCGGCAGATAGATGGTGACGATCCCCGCCGTGGCAAGGCCGCCGAGCATATATTGCCCTTCCAGCAGCAAAACCTGCCTTCCTGCCCGCGCGGCAGCCAGCGCCGCCGCGATGCCGGCAACGCCGCCGCCCGCGACCAGCACATCATACCGCCCGGCAACGGGCGTGCGCAGGCATTCCGTGATCTCCATTTTTTCACGCTCCTTTGGCGATAAATTATACCATCGGCATCCGGCAAAGTCAACGACATTTCGGTACTCTGCCTATTGCTTTTTCTCTCGACCTTTGGTATACTATGTGAGTAAAATAAACAGGTGGGGATGAAAAATGCGCGAAATGACAGCCTGCTTTACAGGCCATCGCTCCATTCCGCTGATGCAGCGGGGAACGGTGCGAAAGAAACTGGAAAAGACGGTGCGCGGGCTTATCGGAAAAGGCTATCGCTATTTCGGCGCAGGCGGCGCCTTGGGATTTGACACCATGGCGGCGGATGTCATTTTGCGGCTGCGCAACGAATTTCCCGACATAAAGCTCATTTTGGTGCTTCCCTGCAAAACGCAGGCGGACCGCTGGAGCGAAAAAGACCGCAAGATCTATGAAAAGCAGAAAGCGGCGGCAGACAAAGTGATTTATGTTTCCGAAACATATTATAACGGCTGCATGCTGGTGCGCAACCGCCGTTTGGTGGATAACAGCAGCGTCTGCGTCGCCTATCTGACGCACGCGGGCGGCGGCACGGCATACACCGTGCGCTATGCCGAGAAGTCGGGCGTGCCGGTTATTTCCATTGCATAAAAAACCGTGGATCGTATGTGAAACGACCCACGGTTTTTTCAGTTGTTTTTGTTTTTGAGACGCTTGTCGGCGTGCACCGCAAGGTGCGTGCCCACCGTCTGGAACACCTGCACCAACACGATGAGCAGAATGACAGCGGCAAACATCACAAGATATTTATACCGATAATAGCCATAGTTGATGGCGATCTTGCCGAGTCCGCCGCCGCCGATAATGCCGCTCATGGCGGAATAGCCGAGGATGGTCGTGATCGCCACGGTGAAGTTGGAAATGAGCGACGGCACGCTCTCCGGCAGCATCACCTTTGTGATGATCTGAAAAGGCGAAGCACCCATGCTCTGCGCCGCCTCGATGATGTTGGGGTTGACCTCCCGCAGGCTGCTCTCCACCAGGCGGGCGACAAACGGGAACGCCGCGATCACAAGCGGCACGATGGACGCCACCGTGCCGACGGTCGTGCCGACGATGAGGCGGGTCAGCGGAAACACCATGATCATCAAAATGAGGAACGGCACGGAGCGCAGGAGGTTTATGAGCACATCCAGCACCCGCATCAGCCACCGCGGCAGCGGCAGCACGCCGTTTTTCTCCCCTGCCACCAGCAACACGCCGAGCGGCAGACCGATGATGACCGCAAAAAGCGTCGCCAGCACCGTCACATACAGCGTTTCAAAAAACGCCAGCGCAAATTCCGAGCGGATGATGTCCCACGCCTCCGCGGTAGCCGCGGGATCAAACAAATCATGAAACATGCTCCTCGACCTCCTCTGCAACCATGTCCGGCACACCCTGCAGGTATGCAAGCGTCTTTTCCACCGTGTTCCCCTCGTCGGGCACGCTCAGCAGCATGTTGCCGAACATTCTGCCGCCGATATTTTTGGTGGTCGCCGCCAGGATGCTGGCGGGAATGTGCAATTCCATGGCAAGGCGCGCGATGAGCGGCTCTCCCGCCGCGTCCGCGCCGTTGAACACCAGGCGCAGCGTCTTGCCGCCCGCCAGGTGCGGCGCGTCCTGCGCCACGCCGTCAGGGAACACCAGTCTCCTTGCCGCCGCCGACTGCGGACGGGCAAACACCTCACTCACCGCGCCCTCTTCGACCACCACGCCGTTGTCCAAAATGGCGACATGGCGGCAGACCTCTTCAATGACGCTCATTTGGTGCGTGATGATGATGACGGTGATGCCGAGCCGCGCGTTGATGTCGCGGATCAGCTCCAGGATGGCGTGCGTCGTTTTGGGATCGAGCGCGCTTGTCGCCTCGTCGCACAGAAGCACGCGCGGATTGGTCGCCAGTGCGCGCGCGATGGCGATGCGCTGCTGCTGACCGCCCGAAAGCTGCGCGGGATATGCCTTCGCCTTGTCGGGCAGTCCCACCGTTTCCAAAAGCTCTCTCGCCTTTTCCTTTGCCTGTGCGCGCGGCACGCCGGCAAGCTCCAGCGGGAAGCAGATGTTGTCAAGACAGTTGCGCTGCATCAGGAGGTTGAACCCCTGAAAGATCATGGTGATGTCCCGTCGCGCCGCACGCAGCTCGCGCTCAGGCAAAGCGCCCATGTCCTTGCCGTCGATCAGCACCTTGCCCGCCGTCGGGCGCTCCAGCATGTTGATGCAGCGCACCAGCGTGCTCTTTCCCGCGCCGGACATGCCGATGATGCCGTAGATGTCGCCGTCGGGAATGGTAAGCGACACATCGTTCAGCGCGTCCACACGCTCGCCGTCGATGGCAAAGGTCTTGGACAGATGTTGTATCTCAATCATGTGTTATGCTCCTCGAACCAATAGGGGGTGCCGCACGGCACCCCCTATTGGATTGTTTTTCGGTTTCTTATTTCTTCAGCGCATCCAGCGTGGTCTGCTTGCCGCCGTAGACGCCCAGCGGCTCTACATGGATGGTGGCAACGGAGACGATGTGGGTGTTGTTCTGCTGGTTGAAGTCGTCAAGATACGGCTGATGCTGGAAGTAGTTGGCATCCACATCACCGGACTCCACCACATTGTTCGGCTGCACATAGTCGGTGAACTCCTTGATGTCGAGGGTGATATCCTTTTCGGCAAGGATTCCCTTGGCGATCTTCAGGATCTCGGCATGCGGCGTCGGCGATGCGGCAACGGAAACGGTCGTGCCCGCAAGCGCGGCATAATCGAGAGAGCCGTCAAAGCCGTCGCCGGGCTCGGTCACGGTGCTGACAACCGCGCCGTCATAAGTCGCGGCAATATATTCGGCAACCTTCTTGCTCTTCAGAGCGGCAACCAGCGCCTTGATCTTGGGGGTGTTCTCATTGCCTTCCTTCACGGCGAGAATGTTACCGTAGGCGGAGGAGGAGCCTTCGATCGCCAGCGCGTCCTTCACGGGGTTGAGCTTCGCCGCGATGGCATAGTTGGAGTTGATGACCGCATAGTCGACATCCTGCAGCTGATTGGGGAGCTGCGCCGCCTCGGTCTCTTTGAAGGTCACGCCGTCGGGCTTCTCCACGATGTCACGGATGGTGGCAGTGATGCCGGCGCCGTCCTTCAGCTTGATGATGCCCTGATCCTGCAACAGCAGCAGCGCGCGGGCTTCGTTGGTGGTGTCGTTCGGAACGGCAATGGTGATGCCTTTGCTGCCGCAGCCGACGAAGGTGAACAGTGCGCCGACGGTCAGCACCGCGGCAAGAACGATAGAAACAAGCTTTTTCATGACGATTTCTCCTTTTTCGTTTTACAATTTGTATTATAGTTTATCAAATCAACAAAAGGTTTAGCAACACATTCGATCTCCGTTGAGATTGGCGCGCACCGCACGCGGCAGCACATACAGCATGTGAAACACACTCCTTGCAAAAAATAAAGGGGAAGACTCCGACGAGCCTTCCCCTTTGAAAACGGATCTGTCAACCTTATGCGGTTTGACAGGAGGAAAGATCACCGGCGTTTTGGGCATGACGCATCATGCACATGCAGCACATGCGCATCATCATATCCATAGCATAACGACGGTTCATGATCCTTCTCCTTTCCGAAATACTCATTTGATTTGCCCGTAGTATAGCACAGGCAAAAACGGTTGTCAAGCCCCATTTTGCAGAAATTTTAGTTTTCCTGCATCAATATACGGGAAAGCTTCCCGCGCAGGTCGCAGCCGAAGCACAAAATCGGCCCTGCGACCACGCCGAGCGCCGCCTGCAGAATTTCATACGGCAGCTTTACAATGGCATATTCCGGCGTGGCATAAACATAGGCTCTGCCCAGTGTGTAGCCCGTCACCATGATGACCGCGCCGAGCAGCACGCCGACGATCGCGCCCGCCAGCGGGTGCTTTTTGAACAGATGGCGACTGCAAAGAGAAATGGCCACCGCCTGCAGTCCGTGGGTTGCAAGCGACACGAACATGGGCGCGGGGTAGAACAGCATATCGCCGATGAACGAGCCGACACCGCCCACCACAAACGCGGAAAACGGGTCGAGGAGCAGCGCGGCGGTGCAGATGATGATGTCGTTGAGATAAAGATGGCCGCCGGGGACGGGGATGCTGAGAATGCTGAGGCTCAGAATGATATTGAGCGCCATGAACATGGCGGCGACGGTCAGACGGCGGATCATAGCGGATTGACGCATGGGGAAATCTCCTTTCAAAGCGAGAATTGCTGTTGATATTCCGCATAATACCGCTCAAAGTCGGCAGTATGCGCGTTTTTCAGGTGATCAAGATACTCGTGCGTGTCGAACACCTCCGATTCCAGCTCGATCATGGCGACTGCGATGTTGGAGCAGTGGTCGGCGATGCGTTCATAGTCATTGAGCAGGTCGTTGAAGACAAAGCCGTGGGCCAGGGTACATTCGCCGGACTGCACGCGCTGAATATGGTTCATCTTCACCTCGTCGCACAGGCTGTCGATACATTCCTCGAGCGGCTCGACGCGGCGGGCAAGCGCCAGATCGTTTTCGGAAAACGCCGTGAACGAAATGTTGACGACCTCGCCGACCGCGGCGATGAGCGTATCCAGCTCTCTTTTGCCCTTTACAGAAAATTGCAGCTTTTTGCGTGCGATTTCCTGTGCACAGGCAGCTATGTTGGCAGCGTGGTCGGCGATGCGCTCAAAGTCGCTGATGGTGTGCAGAAATTTGGAAATCTCGCGGTTCTGCTCGTGGGTCAGCTCCTGCTGCGTGATCTTGACAAGATAGGTGCCGAGCTTATCCTCATAGCGATCGATGACCGCCTCTTTTTCCTGTATCTTATGATATGCCGCGTCGGTATAGTTCGTCAAAAGCGCAAACGCACGGGAAAGATTCTTGGCAGTCTTGCGCGCCATGGAGACCATGGCAAGGCGGCTCTGTTCGAGCGCCAGCGCCGGGTGTGCAACAAAGCGTTCCTCAAGGCGGTCGATCTCGGCGGAGTCCTCCTCCTCGCCGTCATCGCGGATGATAAGGCAAATGAGCTTTTCAAGCAGACCCGTCAGCGGCGTCAGCGCCAACACCGTCAGAAAACGGAACAGGGTGTTGAGCGCCGAAACGGACACCATCGACATGGTGTTATGCAGAAACGAAAATGGCCAAATGGCGTTTACGGCATAAAAAATACCGCCCCACAGCACCACGCCGACCACATCGATGAGCAGATAGACAAACGCGGTGCGCTTGCCGTTCACACCCGCGCCGAATGCGGAAATGAGCACCGGCACCGCCGCACCGATGGCAATACCCATGATGATGGGCAGTGCCACGGAAAAGTCCACCGCGCCGGTGACGGCAAGCGCCTGCAATATGCCGATCGCAGCGGAAGCGCTTTGAAGAATACAGGTGAAAAGACAGCCGGCAAGGATGCCGAGAAACGGATTGGAAAAACGGGTGAGCAGCGCGACAAATGTCTCGCTTTCGCGCAGGGGCGCGACCGCACCGGACATCATCTGCATGCCGAACATCAAAACGGCAAAGCCCATCATGATGCTGCCGAGGTGCTTTTCGGTATCCCCGTGGCAGAACATGACGAGAATGATACCGATGATGGCAATGACACCGGTGAGCGTCGAGGTGGACAAAAGCTCCACCCAGCCACCGCTGCCGCCGATGTCGGAAAGACAGATGATCCAGCCGGTGATGGATGTGCCGAGAATCGCACCGAGAATGATGCCGATCGCCTGCCGTACCTTCATCATACCGGCGTTGACAAAGCCGACCACCATCACCGAGGTTGCCGACGACGACTGGATGACCGCAGTCACACCCGTGCCGAGCAAAACGCCCTTGAGCGGCGTGCCGGTCAAACGGTACAAAATGACCTCCAAGCGACTGCCCGCCACGCGCTTTAAGCCTTCCCCCATCAGGGACATGCCGAACAAAAACAGCGCGACACCGGATAAAAGCGAAATTCCGCTTGCTATGCTCATGTTCTCTCCTCTTATCTCCGTCAATATTGCATACGGACTCAGTATATCATAAGAAGAGAGAACCCGCAAGCCCCACTTTGCGGGACGGTGACAATTTTTCCTTCGGGCGCGGCGTGACCGTTCAATACCCCTCAGACTTTGCTGCGCAAAGCCGGCGCCCCTTTGTGAAAAAGGGGCGCCCTTGGAAGGCGAGATATGCGCCACCTGAAATCACAACCCGCTCGCGCGGGAACTTTCTCGTTTTGCGGCTTTGCCGCAAATGCCGTCCGTCCTCTTGGACGGCAAGAGAAATCTTTATCAATCAATTTCAGCCGAAAAACCGTCGGAGCGAGGAAGGTGCCCCCGCCGCGTACTATGTGTACGCAAGTGGGGCACATGACATCGACTCCGGCGGGAATTTCGGTTGAAATCACAACCCGCTCGCGCGGAAATTTCAAAGAAATTTCTCGAGCGGACTCTTTAGAGTCCACTCGCGCCATAGTTGCCAAGTACCCTCGCCGACGGATCGTTCACATCGCACCCCTTCCACGCCTTGTTCGGCATCCAGAAGCCGACGACCATCTCCGCCTGATCGGGATAGTATTTTTCAAAGATATCGCGGTAGAGCAGCGACTCCTTGGTGAACGGCGTGGCGTGGACATAGCGCACACGGCGGGCGGCAAACGCCTCATCGGTGTAGACCGTTTCGGCATAGGCCTTGAGGTCATCCACCATGGAATGTCCCACCGCGTCGGAGAACGCCGCCTTTTCGCGCCAAAGAATGTCATGCGGCAGCAGCCCTTCGTTTTCAAACGCATGGCGCAGGAGATATTTCCCCTTGCCGTAGACATTCATTTTCTTTGCGGGATCGACCGCCATCACATAACGCACAAAGTCGAGATCGCCGAACGGCACGCGCGCCTCCAGAGAGTTTGCGGAAATGCAGCGGTCGGCGCGCAGCACGTCATACATATGCAGCTCGCGCACGCGCTTTTCCGACTCCGCCTGAAAAGCGGCGGCGTCGGGCGCATAGTCGGTGTATTTATACCCGAAAAGCTCATCGGAAATTTCGCCCGTGAGCAGCACGCGGATGTCGGTGTTTTCGTGTATCCACTTGCACAGAAGGTACATGCCCATGCTGGCGCGCACGGTGGTGATGTCATATGTTCCGAGTGTTTTTATCACCGTTTCAAGAGCGGAGAGCACCTCTTTTTCGGTCATCATCACCTCGGTGTGTTCACTGCC
This sequence comes from Ruminococcus sp., assembly GCA_004558485.1. Lineage (GTDB taxonomy): Bacteria > Bacillota > Clostridia > Oscillospirales > Acutalibacteraceae > URNF01. The sequence goes on from SFCS01000007.1 coordinate 59,447, forward strand.
GATGAAGTCCGCCACCTCGCGGGCATATTTGAGGTCGATGGCATCCTCGCGCATGCCGATGGCAAAGGTGCGGATGGGGGTCTTGCTGCGGCGGGCGGCGATGGCGCACACCAGCGACGAGTCAAGCCCGCCCGACAGCAAAAAGCCCACCTTTGCATCCGCCACCAGGCGCTTTTCCACGCCTGCCGTGAGCTTTTCACGGATGGTCCTGCACACCGTTTCCACATCGTCGTGACACACCGCATCCACGCGCGCAATGTCTGTATAGCGGACAAATTTGTCGCCCTTCCAATAGCACCCGGGCGGGAACGGCATCACGCGGGCACACAGCCCGACGAGGTTTTTCGGCTCGCTTGCGAACACCGTGACGCCTTGTGCATCCTGTCCGTAGTACAGCGGACGGATGCCGATGGGATCGCGCGCGGCGACATATTCCCCCGTCTCGCCGTCATAGAGGATCATCGCAAATTCCGCATCGAGCATTTTGAACATGTCGACGCCGTGCTCCCGCCACAGCGGCAGGAGAATTTCGCAGTCCGAGCCGCTTCTAAAGGTGTATTTTTCGGCAAGTTCTGCTTTGAGCTTTTCAAAGCCGTAGATCTCGCCGTTGCAGACGACATAGCTGCCGTCCAGGGAAAACGGCTGCATCCCCTCGGGCGTCAGCCCCATGATGGCAAGACGGTGGAACCCGAGAAGGCCTTTGCCGGTGTCGACAATACGGCTGTCGTCCGGCCCGCGCGACACCGTCTCGGAAAACCCCTTTTCAAACAAAGCACGCGGCGCACCGCTGCCACAGTACCCAATGATCGCACACATACCTATTTCTCCTCTGCTATTATTTTCTTGAACACAGCAAGCCGCAGGAAATTTTCCTGCGGCATAGGGCAAGTGCTGTGACTCGCGGTACCACCTATCTTTTGTCTCTTTCGGCTTCCGTTCCCAAAGCCTGCCGCGCTAACGGGCGGCGTCCGGCGCACCTACTCGAACCTCTTTCGGCTTGCAGCTCGTCGGGGGTTCTTCACGCGGGGATGCATGCATGGCTCTCACCGTCCCATGCGCGCTGTCTGCACCGTATCCGCGCTACTTTTCCCGACTCGGTCGCTTTTTCCTTTACTCTACATCCTGCAGGGCGTCATAGCCTTCCTCGCCCGTGCGCACCTTCACAACATTTTCCACATCATACACAAAAATCTTGCCGTCGCCGATGTGACCGGTATACAGCACCTTTTTCGCCGTGTCGATGACACTGCGCACCGGCACCTTGCTGACAACGATGTCCACCTGCACCTTCGGCAGGAGATTGGTCTCGACCGGCACGCCGCGGTAGTATTCCGGTCTGCCGCCCTGCACGCCGCAGCCCAGCACATGGGACACGGTCATGCCGGTGATGCCGAGCGCGCTCATGGCGCGCTTGAGGCTTTCGAAACGGCTTTCCTTACAGATGATCTCCACCTTTGTGAACTTCGGCTTTGTGCCGTCATAGGTCGGAATTTTTGTCACGGGGATCGCCTCGGCGGCGGGCACCTCCCCGCTCACCGCGACGGGCGCGTCCACGCCCTCCACGGTGTCCGGCTGCATCGCAAAGCCCGCATATGCCGTCGGCAAGCCGTGCTCGGAGGCGTCAAGTCCCTCGATCTCCTCGGCGGCGGAAACGCGCAGCCCGATAGTCTTTTTGATGATGACAAACACCGGGGTAATAATCACGGCGACATATGCCGCAACGCTCACGACGCCGAGCAGCTGTACACCGAGAAAGTGCACGCCGCCGCCGTAGAAGAGGCCCTTTTCCGTCGAAACGCCGGTGGCAAACAGACCGGTCAGGATCGTGCCGAGCGCACCGCACACACCGTGTACGGAGATAGCGCCGACGGGATCGTCAATCTTCGCCACCTTGTCAAAAAACTCCACCGCGAGCACAATGACGATGCCGAAAACAAGTCCCATGATCGCCGCACCCAGTGGGCTGACCGCGTCGCAGCCGGCGGTGATGCCGACCAGTCCCGCCAGCGCCGCGTTATAGGTCATGGAAATATCCGGCTTTTTATACCGTATCCAGGTGAAAACAAGCGTCGTGCAGCAGGCGACCGCTGCCGCAAGGTTGGTATTGAAGAAAATGAGCCCCGCGCTTTCCATCAGTCCGTCGGAGTCCATGCCGACGGTGGACGCGCCGTTGAAGCCGAACCAGCAGAACCACAGAATGAACACGCCGAGCGCAGCAAAGGTGAGGTTGTGCCCCAATATGGCACGCGGCTTGCCCGCCTTATCGTATTTGCCGATGCGCGCGCCGAGCATTTTCGCGCCGATCAGTGCGCAGACGCCGCCCACCATATGCACTGCCGTCGAACCGGCAAAATCGTGAAAGCCGAGCTGCGCAAGCCAGCCGCCGCCCCAGATCCAGTGACCGGAAATGGGATAGATGAACAGCGAAATGGCGGCGGAATAGATACAGTAGGCGCTGAACTTCGTGCGCTCCGCCATAGCGCCGGAAACGATAGTCGCCGAGGTGGCGCAGAACACCGTTTGGAAGATCGCATATGCCCACAGCGGCACGCCCGCAGGCAGGATGCTGCTGTAGTCCTTCATGATGAGAGGATCAAACCAACCGAACAGCGCCGTGCCGCTGCCGAACATGATGCCGAACCCCACAAGCCAAAAACAGGGAGTGCCGATGCAAAAATCCATCAGATTTTTCATCAGAATGTTGCCGGTATTTTTCGCGCGGGTGAAGCCCGCCTCGCACAAGGAAAAGCCCGCCTGCATGAAAAACACCAACGCTGCGCCGAGCAGCACCCATATCGTATTGACCGCACTGAATTTCATTTTGCTCTCCTCCTCTTTTTCATAGTGGTGTTTTCTTATTTCACGCCGAACAACAGCGCGTCATAGGTCGGATAGGGCCAGAAGCTCTCCGCCGTGAGCGTTTCTGCCTCATCGCAGACGACCCGCAGCTCCGCCATCTTTTGCAGCACCGTGTCGCGAATCATTTCGGACGCCTTAGTGACATCGGTGACGGTCTTTAATTTCATCACTGCGCCGTTGAGCCTCTCCGCCGCCGCAGCAATCTCGTCGGTCAGCTGCGACAGGCGCTCGATCGTCGCCGTCTCATGCTTGCAGGCGAGGCCCGCCACCGCCGCTTTTTTCGCCGTCAGCGTGTCGGCAAGCGTGCGGGTATAGCTCTCCACCGCAGGCAAAATCTCCTTGTGCACCATGTCGAGCATGGTGAGCGCCTCGATGTTGACCGTCTTGCAATAGTTTTCGAGCGTGATCTCATACCGCGAATGGATCTCCGCCTCGGTGAAGACCTTGTGGCTCGTCAGCATGTCGACATTCTTCTTTTCCAAAATGCAGGGCAGCGCATCCGGTGTCGTGCGCAGGTTGAGCAGTCCTCTCTTTTCGGTCGCCTCGGCAATCCAGCTCTCGTCATAGCCGTTGCCGTTGAAGATGATGCGCTTGTGATCCTTGATGGTCTTTTTGATCATGTCGTGCAGCGCCGTCTCAAAATCGTCCGCCTTTTCCAGGCGGTCGGCATAGACCTTCAGCGACTCCGCCACCGCCGCATTGAGCATGATGTTGGCGCAGGCGATGCTGTTGGAGGAGCCGAGCATGCGGAACTCAAACTTGTTGCCGGTAAAGGCGAACGGCGAGGTACGGTTGCGGTCGGTGTTGTCGCGGGTGAAACGCGGCAGCACATGCACGCCGAGCTTCATGACCGTCTTTTCGCCGCCGCTGTAGGGCGCGTCGTTTTCGATCGCGTCGAGCACCGCCGTCAATTCGTCGCCGAGGAACATGGACACCACGGCGGGCGGCGCCTCATTCGCACCGAGGCGGTGGTCGTTGCCCGCCGTTGCGACGGACAGACGCAGCAGATCTTGATAGTCGTCGACCGCCTTGATGACCGCGCACAAAAACAGAAGAAACTGCGCATTTTCATACGGCGTGTCGCCAGGGGTCAAGAGGTTCACGCCGGTGTCGGTCGCCATCGACCAGTTGTTGTGCTTGCCCGATCCGTTGACGCCCGCAAACGGCTTTTCGTGCAAAAGACAGACAAGCCCGTGCCGCGACGCCACCTTTTGCATGATCTCCATGGTGAGCTGGTTGTGGTCGGTGGCGATGTTGGTGGTGGTGTAGATGGGCGCCAGCTCGTGCTGCGCGGGCGCGACCTCGTTGTGCTCCGTCTTGGCAAGGATGCCGAGCTTCCACAGCTCCTCGTTGAGATCCGCCATATAGGCGGCGACGCGCGGCGGGATGACACCGAAATAGTGATCATCAAGCTCCTGCCCCTTGGGCGGCTTTGCACCGAACAGCGTTCTGCCGGTGAACATCAGATCCTTACGCTTTTCATACATGGCCTTGTCCACAAGGAAATATTCCTGCTCCGGGCCGACCGAGGTACGCACGCATTTGACATCCGTGTTGCCGAACAGGCGCAGAATGCGCAGCGCCTGCTTGTTGAGCGCCTCCATAGAACGAAGGAGCGGCGTTTTCTTGTCAAGCGCCTCGCCGCCATAGGAACAAAAGGCCGTCGGGATGCACAGCGTCTTATCCTTGATAAAGGCATAGGAGGTCGGGTCCCACGCGGTGTAGCCGCGCGCCTCGAAGGTCGCGCGCAGACCGCCCGACGGGAAGGACGAGGCATCCGGCTCGCCCTTTATCAGCTCCTTGCCGGAAAACTCCATGATAACGCGCCCGTCCGGCGCGGGGGTGATGAAGCTGTCGTGCTTTTCGGCGGTGATGCCGGTGAGCGGCTGGAACCAGTGGGTGAAATGCGTTGCACCGTGCGCGACCGCCCAATCCTTCATCGCGACCGCCACCGCATCGGCGACGGCGGGGTCAAGGCGTGCACCCTCGTCGATGGTCTTTTTCAGCGAACGGTAGACCTCGTCGGACAGGGTCGCCTTCATCATACGGTCATCAAACACCAGGCTGCCGAAATACTCGGGTACGGTTTTCATGAAAATTCCCTCTTTCTGAAAATTCAGTCTATTTCGAAGATCCAGCCCTTGGGGGCTTCGATCTTTTCGTGCTGGATGTCGAGGAGCGTCTCGCGCAGCTTCATCAGCGTCGCGCTCTCATCGAAGGTATAGGTCGTGTCGCTGCCGACGATCTTGCCGACGGGCGAAATGACCGCCGCCGTGCCGCAAAGCCCGCACTCCGCAAAATCCGCCAGCTCCTCCGCCCGCACGGGGCGCTCCTCGGTCTCCATGCCGAGATACTGCGCCGCCACCGTGAGCAAGCTCCTGCGGGTGATGGACGGCAGAATGGTCGGGGACTTGGGGGTGACGAGCTTGTGATCCTTTGTCACAAACAGTAGGTTCGCGCCGCCGGTCTCCTCGATATAGGTGCGGGTGGCGGAATCGAGATACACATTTTCGTCGAACCCCTGCTTGTGGGCATCGGTGATGGCATAAAGGCTCATGGCATAGTTGAGTCCCGCCTTGACATGCCCCGTGCCGTGCGGTGCGGCGCGGTCGAAATCGGTGATGCGCAGGGTGAGCGGCCGTGCCCCGCCGGAGAAATACGACCCGACAGGCGAGGCAAACATCCGAAATTCAAACGCCGTCGCGGGCTTCACGCCGAGCACGGCGTTTTTGCCGAACACAAACGGCCGCAGGTACAGTGCGCCGCCGCTTGCATAGGGCGGGACAAACTTCTTATTCGCCGCAACGACCTTTTTCACCGCGTCGCAGAACATGCCGTCCGGCAGCGGCGGCATCACCATGCGCAAGCAGGAGTCTTTCAGCCGCGCATCGTTGAGCTCGGGGCGAAAACAGACGATCCTGCCCTTTTCGGTGCGATACGCCTTGAGTCCCTCAAAGCAGGTCTGTGCATATTGCAGCACACAGGCGGATTCGTTCAGAGAAATATTCGCGCTGCGCGTCAGTCTGCCCTTGTCCCAGGCGCCGTCGGCATATTCCGCCACGAAGCGTCTCGGCGTTTTGTGATATTGAAATCCTTTGACCTCTTTCATCGCTATTCCTCCAATGAAAAAAGGCAGCGGTATCCTTGAAAAATCAAAGACTCCGTTGCCTTTTTATAAAAACAATATCCGCTTTTCCAAAACAAAAGAGAAAGCGTCCTTGCATCACTGCAAAGACGCCTTTGTCTTTATGCAGGTTATTATACGCGCTTTCTGCCGTTTGTCAAGCCCCTTTTCCGCATTTTTTCAAAAAACTCTGTACCATGATAAATAGATGTGCGCAAAGAGGCGTATCCGGTTTTCCAATGAACCGCAAAATAAAAAGTGTTATTCTAACATGTTCACTTAACTGCTTTCTTTCGCCTTAAAAAATAATGGCGTTGGCATAGGGAATACTGGTAATGGTGATTTGCTGAGAAACTTTTTGTTCTTCTCCTTTCTCGGTTATATAAGTGTACAGCGTATACTTGCCCGGCAGCGGATTGCCCCATATTACCTCACCTTTTTCATCGCTATATCCCAGGTCGATTACTTCCGGGCGAGCAGTCGTCCACCTTTCATTTGTTTCAAAATGGCCGACATACAACTCGATGTGTGCGTTTGATAGAGGCGTTTCCCCCACCTTAATCCTAAACACAGCGGTATCTTGCATCCGTCGTTTTCTGTGTGCAGGAAATTCGTAGGGCCACGAAACCACATACTCCCCCTTCCCTTTTTCCACTTCCAAAACCGCCGTTATTTTATTAAAAACAACATCGCCCTCTACATCCTCAACGGTTAATTCATAGGTTTTGGCGACCGCCCTGGCATATGCTGTCCCGTCGGCATCCGTAAAGGCAAGATCGGGTGTGTAATTGTATTTATCACCGGTTAAATGACGCATGCTGACACGCAAATTTGCGATCGGCACATTGCTCTTGTCAACGACCCGAATTGCGATCTCGGAAGTATTCATAGCAGAGGGCTCTGCCTTGCCGGTGCG
>SFCS01000008.1 GCA_004558485.1 Ruminococcus sp.
CAGCGCATTTGCATGTGCTTCTCCTCGGCGAGCTTTGCCGGCCCGCTTGTTGCCGGTGTGTTTGCCACGGTGCTGCAATGGCGCTGGGCGTTTGTTGTCGCCGGCGGGATCACGGCGGCGGTGGGCGTTGTGAGCTTTGCGGTGCTGTCGGTGCTGGAAAAGCGCGGGCAGATCGCCTATAAAAGCATCAAGGGCGGCGGTTTCAAGGAGATCTTTTCGGTGTTTCGCATCGAAAATTTTGCCTTCTTTCTCGTGGTCGCCTGCCTGGTGGAGATCACGGGCATGGCGCTGTCCTTCTGGATTCCGACCTTGCTCAATGAATACGCGGGCTACACTGAAAAGCAGGCAAGCGCGCTCTACACCCTCGTTTCCTTCTGCCGCGCTCTGGTGCCGTTCACGGCGCTTGGGGTGCTGCGCCTGTTCGGCGGCAAGGAGCGCCGCATGATGCGGGTCGCCTATATCGTGACGCTGTTTCTGTTTGTCGGCATGCTCGTCATTCCGACGGGCGGCGTGACGGTGGCGCTGCTTATCGGCGCACTGATGGCAAACAGCCTGGTCGCCGCCCTGCTTTGGAGCATCTATATCCCCGGTCTCGGCGCGACGGGCAGGGTGTCCAGCATCAACGGCATTTTGGACTGCGCGGGGTATCTTGCCGCCAGCGCGGCGACCTCGCTTTTCGGAGCGGTCGTTGTGCATCTCGGCTATCGGGGGCTTATCGTCTCCTTTGTCGTCATCCCCGTTTTGGGTATCGCGACCAGCTTTATGAAAACGAAAAAGAGCGCATAAAGCCGCAGATAGGAAAAACAAAATATAGGAATATCTATTGACACCGACCACAATATATTGTATGATAAGGAGGCACTATCAAAACGGAGGTCGGAGCATGGCAACAGAGAGTTTTGTCGCGGGCACATGGAAAGAAAGCATCGATGTGCGCGATTTTATACAGAGAAACTATACGCCGTATGCGGGCGATGCGGCGTTTTTGTGCGGTGCGACGGCGCGCACGAAAGCGATGATGGAGAAGGTGCAGGCGCTGCTCACGGCGGAGCGGAAAGCGGGCGGCGTGCTCGATGTGGACACCGAGACGGTGGCGGGCGTGACGGCGTTTGCGCCGGGGTATATCGACAAAGAAAACGAATGTATCGTCGGGCTGCAAACCGCAAAGCCGCTCACCCGCGCCGTCAACCCGTTCGGCGGGATGCGCATGGTGCGGCAGGCGTGCGCGGCATACGGGTATACGCTGAGCGACGAGGTGGAAAAGGCGTTTCGTTGGCGCACCACCCACAATGAGGGCGTTTTTGCCGCCTATACCGACGAGATGCGCCGCGCGCGGCACGCGCACCTTTTGACGGGACTGCCGGATGCCTATGGCAGAGGGCGCATCATCGGGGACTATCGGCGGGTGGCGCTTTACGGCGTCGAGCGGCTGATTGCAGAAAAAAAGGCGGACAAGGCGGCACTGGCGGCGAGCGATTTTGACAGCCCGCAAATTCGCCTTGCCGAGGAACTTTCCCGCCAGATCGCGGCGCTTCATGCACTGCGCGACATGGCGAAAAGCTATGGTTTTGACATTTCCGCGCCCGCAAGGAACGCCAAAGAGGCGATCCAGTGGACCTATTTTGCCTATCTTGCCGCCATCAAGGAGCAAAACGGCGCTGCCATGTCGCTCGGACGGGTGAGCACCTTTTTTGACATCTATATCGAGCGGGACATCGCGGCGGGCGTGCTCACCGAGGAGAGCGCGCAGGAGCTTGTCGATGATTTTGTCATCAAGCTGCGCCTTGCCCGCCATTTGCGCACGCCGGAATATAACGAGCTGTTCGGCGGCGACCCCATGTGGATCACCGAGAGTGTCGGCGGCATGGGGGAGGACGGCAGAACGCTTGTCACGAAAACGAGCTTTCGCATGCTCAACACGCTCTATACGCTCGGGCCTGCGCCCGAGCCGAACCTCACGGTGCTGTGGGCGGCGGGACTGCCCGCGCCCTTCAAGCGGTTTTGCGCCAAGGTGTCGTGCGACACCGACTCCATCCAGTATGAAAACGACGATCGGATGCGTCCGCTCTACGGCGACGATTATGCCATCGCGTGCTGCGTCTCGGCGATGCAGGTCGGCAAGCAGATGCAGTTTTTCGGCGCACGCTGCAACCTGCCGAAGCTGCTGTTGTTGGCGCTCAACGGCGGCTATGACGCCGAAAGCGGCGTTGCCGTCGGCCCTGCGGGGGAAGTGATGCAGGACGAGGTGCTCGACTTCGACCGCGTGATGCAGGCGCTTGGCACCTATATGCAGTGGGCGGCGCGGTTGTATGTCAACACCATGAATGTCATTCACTATATGCACGATACATATGCCTATGAGGCGTCGCAGATGGCGCTGCACGACACGGCGGTGCATCGGTTTATGGCGTTCGGCGTGGCGGGATTGTCGGTCATCACGGACAGCCTTTCCGCCATCCGCTATGCCACCGTGCGGCCTGTTCGCAATGCGGCGGGGTATATCGTGGACTTTGAAACGGTCGGCGATTTTCCGAAGTTCGGCAACGACGATGACCGCGTGGACAGCATCGCCTGCAGGCTCACGGAGGACTTTCTCCGCGCGCTGCGCAAAACGCCCGCCTATCGCGGCGCGGAGCATACGCTGTCGGTGCTGACCATCACCTCCAATGTCATGTACGGCAAGAACACCGGCGCGACCCCCGACGGCAGAAAAGCGGGCGCGCCCTTTGCGCCCGGCGCAAACCCGATGCACAACCGCGAGGAAAACGGAGCGTTAGCGTCGCTCAACTCGGTCGCAAAGCTGTCGTATGACACCTGTCGCGACGGCATTTCCAACACCTTTTCCATCACCCCCGCCACTCTCGGCAGAAATGAGACAGAGCGGGTGGAAAACCTCTGTGCCATCCTTGACGGCTATTTCGGCAAGGGGGCGCATCACATCAATGTCAATGTGCTGCAGCGGGAAACGCTGCTTAAAGCATATGAAGACCCCGAGGCGTTTCCGAATCTCACCATCCGCGTGTCCGGCTATGCCGTGAATTTCCACAAGCTGTCAAAAGAGCAGCAGCGGGAGGTCATCAGCCGCACCTTCCACGAGGTGCTGTGATGACGGGGCGGATAAACGCGCTGCAAAGCCTCGGCACGCTGGACGGGCCGGGTGTGCGGTTTGTCGCATTTTTGCAGGGGTGTCCGCTGCGCTGTGCCTGCTGCCACAATCCCGAGACCTGGGAAAGAGACGGCGGCGAGGGCTATACACCGGAAAAGCTGCTGGCAAGGGTGCTGCGCTATCGTGGCTATTTCGGGGAAAACGGCGGGGTGACGCTGTCGGGCGGCGAGCCGCTTTTGCAGCGCGATTTTGCGGCGGCGTTTTTCCGCCTGTGCCGCGAAAACGGGATCGGTACCTGTCTGGACACGTCGGGTTGTCTGCCCGGCGGCGAGGTGCTGGAATATACGGACTATTGCCTTTTGGACATCAAGTATACAAACGACGCGGACTATCGCCGCTTTGTCGGCTGCGGCATGGACGCGCCGCTGCGCTTTCTCAAGGAGCTGGACGCGCGAAAGGTTCCGACCCGCCTGCGGCAGGTCATCATTCCCACCGTCAACGATACAAAAGAAAGTGTGCACGCGCTTGCCGCCGTCGCCGCCGCGCACCCTTGCGTGCGGGAGGTGGAGCTTTTGCCGTTTCGCAAGCTGTGCAGGGAAAAATATGAAAGGCGCGGCATCGCGTTTCCCTTTGCCGACCTGCCCGAGCCGACGGCGGAAAAGATGGAACAACTGAAAATGCTGCTGTGAGGATCACAGCAGCATTTTTTTTACAACACCCCTCACCCATCTTACGCGATGGGGCTCCCCTCTGTGAAAAGAGGGGAGCCGTTGGGGGAGAACGATCTTGCGATTATTGTACGCTTTTTCCGCCGTCGACGAAGATGCTTTGTCCGGTGATATACCGTCCTGCGTCGGAGCAGAGCAGGCGGACGATGCCGGCACAGTCCTCGGGCTTGCCATAGTAGCCGACGGGGATACTGTTTGTCACCTTCTCGGCATAAGCCGGGTCGGCAAGCGCCTTTATGTTGCGGTCGGTGTAGATGACACCGGGGGCAACATTGTTGACGGTGATGCCGAAGGGGGCAAGCTGGAGCGAGAGCGAGCGCACCATGTTGGTCTGTGCCGCCTTGCTGGCGGAATAGACCAGCATGTCGGGGTGCGGCTTTGCCTCCTGCACCGAGCCGATGGTGATAATTCTGCCGCTTTTGCATGCCTTCATGTGCGGCACAGCCGCCTGTATCAGCAGCAGCGAGGAAACGAAGTTGCAGTTTAACTGCTGTGCGCAGCGGTCAAGGGAAATATCCTCCCATTTCTCGCGGTATTGCAGCGAGGCGTTAAGCACCAGAATGTCGATGTCGCCCATGCGCTCTGCGAGCGCGGCGGTTTCGGCGGTGTTGCACAGGTCGGCTTTGAAAATCTCTGCCGTGCCGCCGTTTTGCTCGATCGTGGCTTTGGTCTCCTCCGCTTTTGCAAGATTGCCCGCGCAGTGGACGAGGACATGATACCCGTCCTTTGCCAGCGCAACGGCGATAGCCTTGCCGATGCCGCGCGAAGAGCCGGTGACGAGCGCGCGTTTTTTGTCCATAGTGATTGTCTCCCTTTACAGAATGACGGTCTTTCCGATCGCGTCGCCGCGATGGATGCCGAAGGTGAACGGGACACCGTTTGCGGCGGCGGTGTAGTCGCCGTAGAACCCGCGCAGATCGGCACAGCCGTTCTCGTCCGTTTTCACGGTCAGCCTTGTGCACCACTGCTCATGGAAGAGATGATAAAGCATTTTTGCCGCGGGCTTCGGGGTGAAGTCCCGACGGAACAGACCGCCGCGGCAGTCGTTTTCACGCCACGAGCCGTTCGGCGCATTCCAGGCAGTGCCTTCAACCGTGTTCCAATAGACGACCGTTTCCATCTGCGGGATCGAGAACCAGAGCGTGTAGAGATTTTTGAGGATCTCTGCCTGCAGCGCCTCCGCCTCATCGCCCGTGCCGACGGTGGGGACGGTGACCTCGGTGATTTCGAGCGGCTTTCCGAACGAGGACAGCACATCCATCGCCTTTATCTGCTTTACGGGATCCATCCACCGCAGCTTGTCGTCGAGATCCTCCTCCTGCGGGCGGGTGGCACCGCAGAAGATGTGGTTTTGAATACCGATCTTGTCGACCGATGCACCGTGCGAAAGGGCGCGGTCAAGCATCAGGATGTAGGGGTCGCGGTAGTCCGCCGCGGCGATGAACGGCACGCGGCAGCCCTCGTTGAACACCAGCTTCGACCGCGGAAAATGCTTGCGCGCCAGCGCAAACGCCCATTCGACGATGTCCTTGTCCGCGCAAAGCACCGACTGGGTCTTCCAATATTGCTCCTCGAGCATTTCGTTGACGACCTCTACCTCGTAAAGGCAGTCGCTATAGCGTGCGGCGATCTCGGCAAACCGCTTTTCATACAGTCGCCGCATGGCGTCTGCATCGTTTTTCGGCAGCCAGTCGGGAATCCACTTGTCATAGAAAAGGCAGTGCAGCTTCGGCACGACGCCGTGCTCTCTGCAATAGTCCACGCAGAGATCGGGTGCGGGACGGCGGGCGACCTTCTCGCTGTCCGCGGCATAGCGCGGATGCCCCTCCTTGGGCTCGATGCCGTCCCAATAAAACGGGACGGTGGCAAGATTGAAATGGCGGTGGAAAAGGTCACGATAGGCGGTGTTTTCCGCATCGGTTGCAAATTCGTCCAGCATGAAGAGGTTGGCGCCGTATTTGAAATCGTGCGTTTCCTGCTGTACCTCGACGGTCACGGCCGCAAGCGGCTTGCCGTCACGGTCGGTGAATTTCAGGCGAAAATCGCCCTTGCGGTATTTCTCAATGTTCGGATAGATGCGTTCCTTGTACAGCGCCTCCTGCTCCGAAAAGGGGGCAAGGCACTTGTCGCGCATTTCTGCATTTGTCATGAAATATTCCTCCCGATCATACTGAGTATACGCCGAAAAAGGCGGTCTGTAAAGCGGGATTTACAGGGCGGTCTGCGTGTCGTTCGGGTCGCCGTTGCGGGCAAGATCATATTCCTTCGACCAGTCGAGGTCACGATATGCCTCGCCGCGCGGGTCGGTCTTGATCCAGTCGAGCAGCAAATCCAGCATGTCCTCACTCCAGGTGTTTTTGTCGATCTGCGCGGTGGTAAATCTCCCCTGACAGATCATTTCAAAGCCGAAGTCGTCCTTCACATGCGTTTTGGCAGCGCCCTCGACCACATCGGCGACAAGGTGGGACGGGATGAACAGAACGCCGCCGCCTGCGCCGAACACCACATCGCCCGGGAGACACACCGCGCCGCCGAAGGCGGTGATGTCGTTCCAGTCCTTCATCACGAACGCGCGGATGGGGGTGGGGTCGATGCCGCGATAATAGACCTGCACATCCGGCACCTTCTTCATCTGCTCCACATCGCGCACGCCGCCCCAGACGACCGCGCCGCCCGTTTTGGTGCGGTTGTGCAGCGCGGTGGTGAGATTGCCGCCGAGGAAGGTGCCCTTGTAAATCTTGTCGTACATATCGCAGACAACGACATCGCGTTCATACAAATGGTCGATGACCCACTGGTTATAGTTGCCGACAAGCCCGTCCTCTGCGCCTCTGCCGAACTGCACCTCGTGCAGATCGGGGCGGGTGGGGCAATAGGTGCAGGTGACCGCTCTGCCGACGAGCTTTCTGCCGTCGTCGTGCAGGGCATGAAGCGGTGCTTCGCCGCCGCCCACAAACTGGTGCTCATACCCCAAAACAAAAATCGGCTTCCACACCTCTTCGAGCGTCATGCCGCAGAGAGCGTCGAGATATTTGTCCGCAACCTTCGGTCTGCCGTCGGGCAAACGCTCGCCCTTCCAAAGTGGGGTCAGGGCGATGATGGTGTCTCTGTCGTTAAAATGCATATCGTCCACCTGCTTATACTTCAATTTTCAGCTCTCTGCTATCGTTTTTGCCGAGATCGACGAGAATCTCTTTGTCCACGCCGTCGCCGGTGATATGCAGACGGTATCTGCCGAAAAAGCCCCTGAAAGCCACTTTGCCGTCTTTGGCAGAGGTGCTGCCCTCGGTGTGCCATTCTTCGTTTATGAGGCGATCGAGTGCCTTGTATGCCGCTTTCGGCACACCATTGCGTACAAGACCGCCATAGGGCAGATTTTCGCCTGCCGCGTTGCGCGCCTTGTCGCACAAAATGCCGTTGTCGTCCAAATTCCACCAGAAGATGCCCGACATGGCAGCGTGGGAGAAACAGACCCTGTAGAGCCGTTCTGCGGCGAGCGCCTGCGTTTCCTCGTCCTCGCAGGAAAGCCCGATCTCCGAGAGCACGAGCGGCTTTCCGAAACGCCCGTAGGTGTCGAGCAGACGATACAGGCGCTCGGACTGAAAGACATTTTTGTAATACGCCCCGTCCTCGACATGACATTGCAGACCGATGCGGTCGATTTTGAGTCCCTTGCCGAGGAGCTTTTCCAAAAGAAGATAGTAGCCGCCGAAGATGCCGCGAAATTCGCCGAAGGTCGCGCCGGTTGCCTCGTTGAGGATGAGGGTGTTGTTGGGAAAATACCGTTTTCCGAGCGCAAACATCTGCTCGATGTAGTCCTCCGGCGGGAAAACGCATTTCCAGCCGTTTTCTCTGTACTCAAACAGCTGATCGAACAGGCGCGACGGTTCGTTGACGCAGTCGAAAACGGGGATGGTGTCGGCATATCTTTTTGAGATTTCCGCAAAGCGCTTTTCGATGAGCGGGTAGAGCGCGTCCCACTCCTCGGGCAGCCACTTCGCGATAAATTCCTGCCAAAAAAGCGGATGTCCCTTCATCGCAATGCCGTTTTCGCGGCAAAACGCCACCACCCTGTCGGCGGGCGGGCGACGGTAGACGTCATTCGGTGTGTCCGCCGCATAACGCAGATACCCCTTTTTCGGCTCTGTTCCCTCCCAATACAGCGGAACGACCGCCGTATTGAACAGGCGCAGCCACTGTGCATAATAGGTCGCCTGCTGCGCGGGGTCATCATATTGATCGAGCATAAATAGATTGCAGCCGAAATCAAAGTCGTGCCTTTCGAGGGCGTAGGAAACGGCGATGCCATTGAGCGGTTTTCCGTTTCTTTGCACCGTCACCGAAAAGTCTCCCCTGCGGTTTTTCTCCAGGTCTGCGGCATACCGTTTTGAGAAATATGCTTTGCTTTCTTCAAGTGCTTCTCTTATGTAGGACATATTTCTCAGCTCCAAATTCTGTCGTTGGAAAACTCCGTGTTCCATTCGTCGGTCGGCTCGAAATAGCCGGGGATCTGCGGGTTTATATGCTCTCTGATCATTTCTTCATTGAGGTCGTCAAAGCCGAGGCCCGGCTTTTCGGGAACGGTGATGAAGCCGTTTTCAAAGAGCGGGTTCTTGATGCCGGTGACGATGTCCGCCCACCACGGCACATCCACCGAGTGGAATTCGAGCGCCAGGCAGTTGTGCATCGCGGCAGCGGCATGCACGGCGGCAAGGCAGGCAACGGGGCTTTCCGCCATATGCACCGCCACGGCGACGCCGTGCTCGTCGGCGATGTCCGCAATCTTTTTCAGCTCCAGCGCGCCGCCGCAGGTAAGGATGTCGGGATGGATGACCGACACGCCGCCCGCCTTGATGATGGTCTCAAAGCCCTCCTTGAGATAGATGTCCTCGCCTGTGCAGATCGGGATGCAGGTGCTGTTTTTGAGACGCACATACTGATCGGTGTACATCCACGGCACCATATCCTCGAGCCACGCCAGATTATACGGCTCCATGCGCCTGGCAAAGCGGATGCAGTCCTCGACGCACACATGGCCGAAGTGGTCGATCGCCAGCGGCACCTCATAGCCGATGACCTCTCTGACCTCTTTCACATAGTTTTCGAGGTAGTCGAGTCCCTTTTCGGTCAGATGGATGCCGGTGAAGGGGTGGGCGGTGGTGACGATGTCATAGCTTTTCTGTGAGCGCACCATGTCCGCCGTGACCGAGCCGCCCTGTACATTGAGGATGTGCGGGGCATAGGTTTTCATGTTGTCGATGAAGCCGAGCGGGGCGTTGATTGTCCCCGGCTCGTCCAAAAGCAGTCCGATGCCGAGATCCATTTTGAGGAAGGTAAAGCCCATGTCCATGCGCTTTTTGAGCGCCAGGCCCATGTCGTGCCCCGTGTGCTTGCCGTCCACATCGGTGTCGCAATAGACGCGCACGCGGTCACGGAACTTGCCGCCGAGCAGCTGATAGAGCGGCACGCCGTATGCCTTGCCCGCGAGATCCCACAGAGCGATCTCGATGCCGGACACGCCGCCCGCCTGACGGGAGGGACCGCCGAACTGTTTTATCTTGCGAAAGAGCTTATCCACATTGCAGGGGTTTTCGCCGAGGATGCGGCTCTTGAGCATCAGGGCATAGGTCTTGCTCGAAGCGTCGCGCACCTCGCCGTAGCCGGAGATGCCTTGGTTGGTGTCGATGCGCAGGAGGGTGCAGCGCTTGGGCGCGCCGTCGATGTCCACAAAGCGCATATCCGTGATGCGCAGGTCGGAGGGGGAAGAATACCTATTCATGGAGATTTCCTTTCCTGAAAAGAATTGACTTTCCGCTTGTACAATGCTATTCTAGAAGAAATCGGCTGACTTTTCATCAAGTATATTATGAAATTTGCAAAGGATATTATGATGGTAGAGGATATCGGTGCGCTGACCGTGGGGGAGGAGACCCTGCTCAAAATGTGGCGGGTGTCGCTTTCCTCCTTCAAGCGGGTGTTGCAGCGCCACAGCCATACGCGCTTCGAAATCACGGTGGTGGAAAGAGGCGCCGGCAGCTATACGACGCCGGCGGGCGTGCTGCCTATGCGTGCAGGCGATGTGTTCGTGTTTGCCGGCAACGAGCCGCACTGTATCACGGCGGTCGAGGACGAGGGACTGCGTATCGTCAACCTGCACTTCGAGCCGCGCTATCTTTTCGGCAAAGCGGGCGACACGCTCAGCGAGCGGCATCTCGATTTCTGCTTTGCGCACGCGCCGGATTTTTCAAACCGTATTCCGGCAGAGCGGGCGGAAAAGCTCTGCTCCCTGCACGGGGAGGTGGCAAAGGAGCTGCAGGAAAAGCGGGACGAATATGCGCTTGCCGTGAAGTCGCTTTTGAACCTGATGCTCATTGCGCTCATCCGTGACCACGGCTATGCCGCCGCGAGCGGCGACGGCGCGGGGGTCAGAGGCGTTTTGCGCGCCATGCACTATATCGATCAGCACCTTTGCGAAAAGCTGACGCTTGCGGACATCGCGGCGCAGGCGGGGTGCAGCCCGACCTATTTTTCGGCGCTTTTTCGGCGCTATAACACCGTGTCCCTTTGGGAATACATCACGACAAGGCGGGTGGAGCAGGCGGTGCGGCGCATTTGTGCGCCGGATTTTTCGGAAACCATGCTGTCGGTGGCGCTCGGCTGCGGCTTCAACAGCACAGCGAGCTTCAACCGCGCCTTTCGGCAGTGTACCGGCATGACGCCGTCAGAATACAGACACGCAGGAAACATCCTGCTGCACTGAGAGGAGAAAAGATATATGGTCACTTTGAAAAACGAAAGAATAACGCTGTTAATCGACGAAACGGGCGCGGAAATGCGCCGCATGACGCTGGACGGCAAGGATGTCCTGTGGAGCGGCGATCCCGCCGTCTGGTCGGGCGTCGCGCCGCTCATGTTCCCGTTCTGCGGCGGCACGCCGGAGGATGCCTACAGCTATGAAGGCGTCACCTATCCGATGGAAAAGCACGGCTATGCCAGATTTTGCAGGTTCGCCGTCGAGGATCGGGGCGACAGCTTTGCGACCTTTGTTCACACCTCATCCGACGAGACGAAGAAGAAATATCCCTGGGACTACACCCTGCGGGTGACCTACCGTCTGCACGGCAGACAGGCGGACATCACCTACACGGTGAAAAACGAGTCGGACAGCACCATGCTTTTCGCGCTCGGCTCGCATGAGGCGTATGCCTGCCCCGAGGGCATCGAGGACTATGACATCATTTTCGAGCAGCCGGAGACGCTTTTCACCTATCCGCTCGACGGCAACCTTTTGAAGCGCACGCCGGTGCAGATGCTGAAGGATGCGCGGGTGTTCCCGCTGTATGACAAATATTTTGAGGTGGACGCGCTGGTGTTCAAGGATCTGCGCTCCCGCGCGGCGACGCTGCGGCACCGTCCGACGGGCAGAGCGGTGACGGTGAAGTTTGACACCGACTATTTCCTTTTGTGGCACAAGTTCGGCGCACCGTATATGTGCATGGAGCCGTGGGGCGGCATTCCGAGCTTTGTGGATGAACCGCAGACCCTCGAAACGCGCGAGGGTATGACGCGGCTCGCGGCGGGCGAGACCTTCACGAGCAAACATTCCATCCTGCTGTAAAAAAAATGAGGTGACGAAAGTCACCTCATTTTTTCTCTTTATCGAACGCCGCCGCCCGAGCCGCCGCCGGAAAATCCGCCGCCGCCTCCGAAGGATGCGCTGCCGCCCCCGCCGGAGTTGCGCGCGGCAACCTCGTTTTCGCGGGCGCGCAGGGAAGTGTACATCCCGTGATTGCAGCCGATCAGAAACGCCAGATCGCGATCATACTGCTCGAGGACGGGGAGCTGTGCGGGATAGAGCTTTTTGAGCTGCTCGATTACCGTGCCCGCCACGCCGAACAGCGTCGCATAAATGAGCATTTCCTGCCACACGGGGGCTTCGGACAGCTCTCTTTCATCGATGAGGGAGAAGTCCTGCATATACTGCCGATACCCCATCACCTCGCCGAGCTTTTGTTTGCCCTCTGCGGTCAGCCCGCCGAGGGTGTGCGGCTCGGTCTTTTTGAAACAGTGCCGCTCGGTGAAATAGCGATGTCCTTCACTTGCCGCCGCGTCCAAAAGCGCGCGCAGCGGCTTTTCGTCCTTGCGGCAATAGGCTTTGAGCTCATTTTCGGAAAGCACGCCGTCGCCGCCGGCGGCGACCCGCAAAACGGCAAAGAGCTTTTCCTTGAACATATCGTCCTGCGGTTCTTTCACGAGCCGCAGGGCGTTTTTCGTTTTTTCGCCGCCCATCGCGCCGACAGACACCGTTTTTTCGACCGCCAGCTCGCCGTCCATGACCATGCGCAGCATGAGCGCGCCGATGAATTTTTCCTCGCCGCAAAGGCGGAAAAGCGTCGCCAGATGCGCTGCAGCGGGCAGATCGTTGTCACAGGGCGGGTCGCGCCAATAGCCGAACGCCTTGGCAAACCGTTTGAGCCGCAGGCGGTTGACGATGCTGACAATGAGTGCCGCGAGAGCGATGCCGACGAAAAGCACGAGACAGAGAACGAGGAAAACGCCGAAGCCCTCGTCCACCTCGTCGTCGGCATAGCCGTAGTCGCTGTCTTCGAAGGCGCGGCGCTTCACCTCGTCAAAGGTGCCCTCTGCCGTGCGGTCGGGGTGCAGGATACCTTTGTCCAGCTCCACCATGAGCGTCATGTGGTTTTCGCTTTCGATCGGCGACGCGGTGGCGGCGACGACGGCGCCGTCTTCAAAGCGGATGTCGCCGTCATAGCCGAACGCCCAGATGCCGCAGGCGTCGTGCGTGAGGGGCGTGCCGTCTGCAAGGCGCATGCTAAGATGTACGGTTGTCGGCGTGACATTCAGCTTGTCGTTCACAAAGCGGAAAAGCGTGCCGTCCGCGTCCTCATAGGCGTTGAACATGTGGTGCACGGTGTAGGTCACCGTGTAGGTGTTTGCGCCGTACCGCGAAATGCCGAAGCAGAGCTCATAGCCGTTTCCCGTCCGCAGCAGTCCGCAACGATAGGCTTTTTCGTCAAAGTCGCGGTCGGGATCCCAATCGTCCGCGACCGCATATTCCCGCTCGGTGTCCCGCACCGAAAGATCGCTCAGCGTGAGATAGCCGTTCGTGAAAAACGGCATATAAAACTCTGTGCCTTCATCGGCATCGGTCTGCCACACCTGAGATACGACGGCGCTGCCGTCGTCGTTCACGGTGACGGTGATGTCCATGTCCGAGATCTGCGCCGCCAGCGACGGCACACACAGGGAGAAAAGGAGCAGCACCGTAAAGAGACAGCAAAAAAGCTTTTTCATAGGCGTTATTTCATTTCGGGGCGCGCGGTTTTTTCCTGCTCGGTTTTCAGATATTCCCTTGCCGAGAAGTGCAGCATGCCCGCGATGAGCGAGGTGGGAAACATGCGGATGGCGCGGTTGAGCTTGGTCACACTGTCATTGTAGACAAGACGCGCACTGCGCAGCGTGCCCTCATACCGTTCGACGGCACCCATCGCCTGCTTATAGTTTTCGGCGGAACGCAGTGCGGGATATTGCTCCGCGACGGCGTTGATCTTGCCGAGCGCGTCGGTGATGACAGTTTCCTGTGCCGCGACATCCGCCGCGGAGGAATTGGCGGTGATGACCGTGCGGCGCGCACGGACGGTCTCGAGCAGCGTTTCCGACTCGTGCGCGTCATAGCCCTTGATGAGCTCGAGAAGTCCCGTCAGGGCGTCAAAGCGCGCGGTGAGCTGCACGCCGATCTGACTCATGGCGTTGTTGATGTTTTCGTCCATGGCAACCAGGCGGCGCTGGCCGGAAATGAGCCAAAGAATAATGAGAACAATACTAACACAAATGATAATGATAGCGAGCTGCATACGATCGCTCCTTTCTACGCTAAACAGTATATAGGATAGTATCATTTTTTGCAAGCCGTATTTTATGCCATGCATAACGCTGCCGCGGGCGGTTAGACTAACGCCAAAGGAGTGATCTTCATGAAAAAACTGACAGCGATAGTATTTGCGGCGATCCTGCTGCTATGCACGGCGGCGGGCTGCGGCAAAAGCGACACGGCGGGCAGTGTTTACTATCTCAATTTCAAGCCCGAACAAAAGGCGGCGTGGGAAGCGCTTGCCAAAAGCTATACAGAGAAAACGGGAGTTGCCGTGACGGTGGTGACGGCGGCGTCCGGCACCTATGAGAACACGCTGTCCGCGGAGATCGTCAAGGACAATCCGCCTACGCTGTTTCAGGTCAACGGCCCTGTCGGGCTGGAGCACTGGAAGGACTATTGCTATGACCTGTCGGACAGCGCTGTCTATACAGAGCTCACGAACAGGGATTTTGCGCTCACGGACGGCGATAAGGTCGCGGGCGTTGCCTATGTCCTCGAGACCTACGGCATTATTTATAACAAACCGCTTTTGAACAAATACTTTGCGTCGGATTTCTCCTCCGTCAAGAATATCGAGTCGCTGAATAGTTTTGCGGCGCTTTCCAAGGTCGCGACCGAGATCCAGGCGCATAAGGACGCGCTCGGCGTCAAGGGGGCTTTCACCTCGGCGGGCATGACCGACTCCTCGGACTGGCGTTTCAAGACGCATCTTGCGAATGTGCCGCTTTACTATGAATACCGCGACCGCAGCATCACCGTCGCCAAGACCGTGGACGGCGCATATCTCGACAACTTCCGTCAGATCTGGGATCTCTATCTCAACAATGCGACCTGCTCTCCCGCCGAGATCGGCGCGAAAACGGGCGACGATGCTGCGGCGGAATTTGCGGGCGGACAGGCGGTCTTTTATCAGAACGGCACCTGGAGCTATGACAGCGTGACGACGGACCGTCTCACCGCCGACGACATCGGTATGCTGCCCATCTATATCGGCGTCAAGGGCGAGGAAGAACAGGGACTGTGCACCGGCTCGGAGAACTACTGGTGTGTCAACAGCGAGGCAAAAAAGCAGGACATCGAGGCGACGCTCAAATTCCTCGAATGGGTCGTGACGAGCGACGAGGGAACAACGGCGCTTGCGGACAAGATGGGCTTCTTTGCACCGTTCAAGGCGGCCAAGGCATCGAGCAACCCGCTTGTCGGCATTGCCGAGGACTATGTGAAGGCGGGGAAGACGCCCGTTTCGTGGAACTTTGCGACCATGCCGTCCGAGGACTGGAAAAGCGGCGTGGGCGCGGCGCTGCTTTCCTATGCCCAGGGCGGCATGACCGACGCTCTGTGGAAAAATGTCGAGGTGGCGTTTGTGACCGGTTGGAAGACCGAATATGACAAAAATCATTGACCGGAGCGTGACTTTGCGGTGTACGGATCACTGAAAAAATGGTTTCCCCTGTTTTTGCTGCCGACGCTTTTTGCGTTTGTTTTGAGCTTTGTCGTACCGTTTCTCTATGGCATCGTCTTTTCGTTCTGCGAATTTCAGACGCTGACGAAATTCCGCTTTGTCGGGTTCGACAACTTCCGGCGGGTGCTTTTCTCGGGTCAGTATAATTTCTGGCAGTCGCTGGGCTTTACGGTGATCTTTGCGCTGCTGTCGGTGGTCATTATCAATATATGTGCGTTTTTCCTCGCTTACGCCCTCACCCGCAACATTCCGGGCAGAAATGTCTATCGCACCGTGTTTTTCATGCCGAACCTCATCGGCGGCATCGTGCTCGGCTATGTGTGGAAGATGGTGTTAAACTACGGTGTTTTGCTGCCGCTTTTCGGCAAGGATCTCAGCTACAGCAGCACCTTCGGATTTTTCGGGCTGCTGGCGGTTCTCTGCTGGCAGCAGATCGGGTATATGATGATCATTTATATCGCAGGTCTGCAGGCAGTGCCCGACAGCCTCATCGAGGCGGCAAAGATCGACGGCGCGACGGGGTGGCAAACGCTGCGCCGCGTCACCATCCCTCTGGTGATGCCGTCGGTCACCATCTGCCTTTTTCTGTCCATCACCAACGCCTTTAAGCTGTATGATCAGAACCTCTCGCTGACGGCGGGGCTGCCCGCCGTCACCGACGAGGGCGGCATCACGCATAAAATGACGCAGCTTTTGGCGCTGTGCATCAGCGACACCTACGGCAACAGCGCCCGCGCCCACGGCACGGCACAGGCGATGGCGGTCGTGTTTTTCCTCATCGTCGCTGCCGTTTCGCTGACGCAGCTCTCCATCACCCACAGGCGGGAGGTGCAGCAATGAGAGTACAGCCCTTGCGTCGTCTGCACCGCTTCATATCGGTGCTTTTCGCAGTGTTCTGTGTCGTATATGCGCTGCCGCTCATCACGGTGGTATATAATGCCTTCAAAACCAAGGAGGGCATCGTCGACAACTTCTTTGCGCTGCCAAACGGCGCGACCTTTGCGGGACTTTCCAACTTTACGCGCGGCATCGCAGAGATCGCCATTTTCAAATCCGCGGGCTACAGCGTCGTCATCACGGTGTTGTCGGTGCTGCTCATTTTGGTGTGCACCTCCATGTGCGCGTGGTATATCACCCGCGTGGCGTCAAAATTCTGCCGCGCGTTCTACTATGCGTGTGTGTTTTCCATGGCGGTGCCGTTCCAGATGGTGATGTTTACGCTCTCCATGGTGGCAAACCGCTTTCGGCTCACCTCACCGTTTACCATTCCTATTGTTTATCTCGGGTTCGGCGCGGGACTTGCCGTTTTCATGTTTGCGGGCTTTGCCAAGGGCATCCCGCTCGAGATCGAGGAGGCGGCGACCATCGACGGCTGCTCGCCGCCGGGGGTATTTTTTCGCGTCGTGCTGCCGGTGATGAAGCCCACCTATATCTCCGTGGCAATCCTAGAGACCATGTGGGTGTGGAACGATTATCTGCTGCCGTATCTCGTGCTCGATAAAACGCGCGGCTTTGAGACCATTCCCATCGCCATCCAAAAGGCGGTGAAGGACAGCTACGGCACGGTGGACACGGGCGTCAATATGGCGCTTTTGGTGCTGGCGATCCTGCCGGTTATCGTGTTCTATGCGCTGTGCCAGAAGCATATCGTCAAGGGAGTCATGGCGGGCGCTGTGAAGGGATAGGAGGAAAGGTATGCGCAAAAGCGGCATCCTGCTGCCGGTGTTTTCTCTGCCGTCGCCGCACGGCATCGGCACCTGCGGCAAAGCGGCGTTTCGGTTTGTGGATTTTTTGAAGGCGGCGGGACAGCGATATTGGCAGATTTTGCCGCTGCACCCGACGGGGTTCGGCGACTCGCCGTATCAGTGCTTTTCCGCGTTTGCGGGCAATCCGTATTTCATCGATCTCGACATTCTGTGTGATGAGGGACTTTTGCTGCCGGAGGAAATAAAGGCGGCGGCGCTCGGCCTTGATACGGGGTGCGTGGACTACGGGCGGCAATATGCGCGCCGTTTTCCGCTTCTGCGGCGGGCTTTTTCCCGCTTTGTGCCGGAGGCGGCGTTTGCCGCCTTTTGTGCGAAGGAGGAAAAGTGGCTTTTGCCCTATGCGCGGTTCATGGCACTGAAGACCGCAAACGACGGTGCGCCGTGGAACGCATGGAAGGAAAAAACGGCAGCCCCCGACGAGGTGCGGTTTTGGCAGTTTCTGCAATATCACTTTTTCGCGCAGTGGCAGGCGGTGAAGGACTATGCAAACGCGGCGGGGATTGAAATTATCGGCGACATGCCGATGTATGTCGCCTATGACAGCGCGGATGTGTGGGAAACACCGGAGCAGTTTCTCTTGGATGAGCGGGGGCTGCCGCTTTTGGTGGCAGGCTGCCCGCCCGACGCCTTTTCCGCCGACGGTCAGCTGTGGGGCAACCCTATCTACGACTGGGCGTATATGGCGCGGCAAACGCCCGCCTTTTCGTGGTGGGGCGAGCGGATGGCGCATGCACTGCGGCTGTATGATGTGGTGCGCATCGATCATTTCCGCGGCTTTGCGTCGTATTATACCGTCCCGTTCGGCGAAAAGACCGCGCGCCGCGGCAAGTGGTGTAAGGGACCGGGCATGCCGCTTTTCGACAGCCTCCGAAAACGCTGCGGGGAGCTGCCGATCATGGCGGAGGATCTCGGCTTTCTGACGCCCGAGGTGCGGGCGCTCTTGAAGGAAACGGGCTTTCCGGGGATGAAGGTGCTGCAATTTGCGTTTGACAGCCGTGAGGAAAGCGACTATCTGCCGCACAACTATGACCGTCACTGCGTGGTCTACACCGGCACGCACGACAACGACACGGTTCTCGGCTGGGCAAGGACCGCCGCTCCCGCCGATGTGGCGTTTGCCGGGCGGTATCTGCACATGGGGGACGGCGACAGTCTCAACTGGAGCATGATGCGCGCGGCGGTCGCTTCGGTGGCGGACACGGCAATCCTCACCATGCAGGACATTCTGGGGCTTTCGAGCGAGGGGCGCATCAACACCCCCGCCACCGACAGCGGCAACTGGACATGGCGCTTGGACGCGAGGTGCCTCAACGATTGGCTTTCGGGAATCCTGCGCGAAATGACCGCACTGTACGGCAGATGCGGGGAAGGAGCATAGAATGAAAAAGGTTGCGATTGTCGGCGGCGGTGTTGCGGGGCTGACTGCCGGTATTTTTGCCCTCAAAAACGGGCTTTCCTGCGATATATATGAGAAAAATGCGGTGATGGGCGGCAACCTCACCGGCTGGGACCGCGGCGGCTGTCACATCGACAACTGCATCCACTGGTTAAACGGTACGGCGGAAAACACCCGCCTGCACGCCCTGTGGGAGGAGGTCGGTGCGCTCGGCGGGGTGGAGGTAATACGCCCTGCTGCCTTTTACACCTCGGAATATGACGGCAGGCGGCTGTCGCTTTGGCGCGACGCAGCGCGCACGAGACGGGAAATGATCCTTTTGTCCCCCGCCGACAGACGCGAGATCGACCGCTTCATGGATGCGGTGGAGGCGGTCGCGGCGGGGTCGAAAAATCTGCCGCAGGTGTGGCTGCGGTACGGCGGGATATCGCTTTTGACGCTCTCCGAGCGGTTTTTGCATCCGCTGCTGCGGCATTTCATGACCGATCTTCTCACCGGCGCGTTTTCCGCGGTGGGGCTCATTGTTGCCTATGCCGCCTTTATTAACGGCAACGCGGACATGCCCCGCGGCGGCTCTGCCGCGATGGCGCAGCGCATGGCAGCGCGGTTCGAGGCACTCGGCGGCGGTATCTATACCGATGCGGCGGTGCAGGGTGCGGAAATTGCGGACGGTCGGGTGACGGCACTGCTGTTGGCGGACGGCGCGCGGGTCGAGGCGGACGCCTTTTTGTTCGCCTGCGATCCGACGGTGACCTTCGGGACGCTGCTGCCGGCGGGATATATGCCTGCGCCCTTGCGCCGCGCGTATACCAACAGCACTGCCTATCCCGTCTTTTCCAGCGTGCACGCGGCATTTTCCGTGGACAGCACGGCGGTCGAGGAGGGCACGGTGGTGCTCCCCTGTGCGCCGCTCACCGTCATGGGACGGGCGCACACCCGCCTGCCGGTGCGGTCATTCCTGCACGAGCCGGATTTTGCGCCGGAGGGAAAAACGGTGATTGAAACGCTGCTGTTCCAGGATGCCGCCGAGAGCGACCGGTGGCAGCAGCTGAAAAAAACGCCCGAAGCGTATGCCGAAAAAAAGGCGGCGCTTACCGACGGGATCTCCGAGAGGATCAAGGCGCGGTATCCCGCGGCGGCAGAAGGTCTGACGCTCCTCGACTGCTGGACGCCCGCGACCTACAGACGGTATTTCGATAGCTTTCACGGTGCGTATATGGCGTTTGCGGTCACGGGACGGCGCAGAATTCCGACGGGGTGCTCACCGCGCATTGCGGGGCTTTCAAACGCCCTTTTGGCAACGCAATGGCAGAAGGCACCGGGCGGTTTGCCAAACGCTGCAGCGGCGGGAAAACGCGCCGCCGAAACGGTGAAAGTTTTGCTTGCATAGGGGGGTGTGCTGTGGTATACTGCCCTCGAAAGAGGTGGCAATATGACGATGTGGGACATGCGGGAGCGCTTGCTGCTCCATGGGCGTATCCTGTGGAGGGACGGCGCGATGGGACTTTCGTGGTCCTTTTCGGGCTGCTCGTTCTGCTTTGAGGGCGACGCGCTGACGATCGCGTGTGCGCCCTATCCGACCGAGGAATATCTTGCCGTCATTGTGGACGGCGTTACTTACAAAATGCAGGTGTGCGACCGCTTTTCGCTGGCGCTGAAAAACGGCAGCCACACGGTGTCGCTGCGGCGCGCGTCGGCGGAGAGCTGGTCGGAAACGGTGTTTGTGACGGCGATCACGGTGAACGGCGTTTTCACGGCGCCGCCTGCCGAAAAGAAACGGAAGCTGGAATTTATCGGCGACTCCATCACCTGCGGCTACGGTATTCTCGGCGCGCCGGGCGAGCCGTATCACACCCGCACGGAGGATGCGACCCTCACCTATGCGGCACGGATGGCGCAGATGCTGGACGCCGAAGCGCGCCTTTTGTCCATTTCGGGGCAGGGCGTTGTGCACGAATGCTCGGGTGAGGTCGGCAGAACATTCTCAACATTTTTCGACTGCAACACCCGCATCCCCGCCGAGGGCGCCTGGGACTTTGCCGACGGCTGGCAGCCGGATGCTGTCATCATCCATGCCGGCACGAACGATGTCGGCGGCAGGACGACCGACGAGGAAATGACGGCGGGCGCGATCGCGTTTGTCCGCAAGGTGCGCGCGCGATATCCCGATGCCGTGATTTTGTGGACATACGGGCTGATGAACGGAGAATTTGTCCCCACTTTGACACAGGCGGTCGAAACGGTGCGCAAGACCGACGAAAAGGTGTGGTTCTTGCCGCTTGACCGCATCTGCGGCAGAGTGGGTGAGGTGGGTGCAAACGGGCACCCGGGACTTTTGGCACATCGCCGTGCAGCAAACGCGCTTGCGGCATTTTTGCAGGAACATATGTAAAATAAGGAGAGATACATATGGCAAAGATCACAGTGGATTTCACAAAGGAAAAAGGAAAGATCAAGCCCGTCAACGGCGTCGGTCAGCCGCCGATCCTGTACGGCGTGGACGATGAGATGTTTCACTATCTCACCGAGGCGCACATTCCGTTTTCGCGGCTGCACGACACCGGCGGCTTTTTGGGCGGCAACCGCTTTGTGGATGTGCCGAACCTTTTCCGCGATTTCGACGCCGATCCCGACGATCCTGCGGCGTATGATTTTGCGTTCACCGATGTGCTCATTACATCGCTCATAAAGCATGGGGTGGAGCCGTTCTTCCGCCTCGGCGTGTCGATCGAAAATGACATCGCTATCCGCGCCTACCGCATTGATCCGCCGAAGGATTTTCACAAATGGGCGGTCATCTGCGAGCACATCATCCGCCACTACACCGAGGGCTGGGCGGACGGTTTCCATTATACTATCCGCTATTGGGAGATTTGGAACGAGCCGGACAACTGGGAGGAGATCGAGCTCAACCAGGAGTGGCGTGCCACGAAGGAAGTTTTCTATGAGTTCTACGGCGTTGCCTCGACCTACCTCAAGGAGAAGTTCCCGCATCTCATGATCGGCGGCTACGGCAGCTGCGGCTTCTGCTCGCTCGACGGCGAGGGAACCAAGCTGGCGAACAGCAGTCCGCGCTATGCCTATTTCGTGGAGTTTTTCGACGGTTTCATCGACTATATCAAGGCACACAACTGCCCGCTCGATTTCTTCTCATGGCACAGCTACACGACGCCCTCCCGCACGATGGGACATGCACGGTATGCGCGCCGTCGGCTGGATGAGGCGGGCTACACCCACACGGAGTCCACCTGCAACGAATGGAACTATCGCGCCGATTTGCGCGGCACGATACAGCATGCGGCATTCACGACCGGTATGCTGCTGGGATTTCAGGATGTCCCGTTGGACAGCGCTATGTTCTATGATGCGCGCTGTGGCGTGAGCACCTATTCCGGTCTTTTCAATCCGCTCACGCTGAAACCGTTCCCCGCATACTACGGCTTCATCGCCTTCGGCGAGCTGTGTGCCCGCGGCACGCAGGTGGAGAGCACCTGCGACACGGAGAATGTCTTTGCGGTCGCGGCGACGGGCGAGGCGGGCAACTGCCTCGTGATCGCCAACATCACCGACAAGGATACGCCGCTCGATCTGTCGCTCGGCGGCAAAAAGGTCACGGCGTGCAAGTGCATCGATGCGACCCACACCTACACCGACTGCGCTTTGCCGGAGACCCTCGGCGCATACACGGTGCTGTATATTGAAGCAGAATAACAAGAAAGAGAAAAACTCCCGACGCGCTGCGCCGGGAGTTTTTTTGAAACGGTGTCAGCTTTTTTTGCGCTTGAAGGGGGCGGTAATCTTGCCGATAAACTGCCCGATCAGCTCACGGGTGAGCGTTTCCTTTGCGATGAGCAGCACGGCAAGATAGCTGCCGAAGAACAAACCGGCTGCAACAAGCAGCCCCGAAAACGGGCGAAAGGGCAGCAGCTTTATCGGAACGGACATCGCGCAGCCGACAAGGAGCGCCAGAAGAATCTTCCAATAGGCGATCCTGGAAAAAACGGGGCGCGCGACATCCCGCAGAACATAATACTGGTAGCTAAACACCATGGCCTCCGCCAGCAGGGTGCCGATCGCGGCACCGGTCGCGGCGCAGAGCGGAATGAGCGTCGCGTTGAAAACCAAATTGACAAGCGCACCGGCGACCTCAGAGACGAGCACCTGCTTCTCGCGGCCGAGGGGCACCAGCACCTGGATGCCCATGATGTTGGTGAGGCCGATGAACACCACGGCGAAGGAAATGACCTGCATCGGCAAAACGGCGGGCAAAAACGCATCGCCCGACAGAAGACGGATGCTTTCGTTGGCAAAAACAGCAAAAAACAGCGCAAGCGGCAGAGAGAGCAGCAGGACAAAATTGATGGATTTTTTCGCCAGTCCGTAAAACTCGTTCCACTTTTCCTCTTTGGCAAGGCGGGACATGCGGGGAAGCAGCACCGTGCCGAGCGAGGTCACCAGCGCACAAAGCACATTTTTGACCTTGACGGCGGTGTTGTAATAGCCGACATCGGCGTCGGTTTTGATGAAGCCGAGCATGACGACATCAAGGTTGGTGTAGATGGTCGTTGCCACCGACATGGCAAAAAACACCCAAATGGCGCGCAAATGCTGCCGCAGGTCATAGTGACCGACCGGCTTGAGCGAAATGAACCGCCGCAGGCGGATGAAATTGAGAAGTCCCGAACCGCTCGCCGCAATGATGGTGATGCCGCCGTAGATGACATAATCGCCCTCGTTATGCACAAAGGCAAACATTGCCGCGACCGAGATAAACTTAAAAAGGATGGAAACGGTGGCGATATAGGAATACTGCTCCACCGCCTTATACAGCCACTCGACGCCGATCGTGGAAAACAGGATGGTGACGCCGGTGATGATATACAGCGGCTTTTCCGCCGCCAGACGCGGTACGGCAAAGAGCGATACGGCAAAAACGGCATACACGACCGCCGTCATGATCAGATTGATGATCATGATCTCCTGCACGGTCTTTGTCAGCTCCCGTCGGTTGTCCCGCATCCTTGCGCAGGCGTTGATGCCATAGGTCGGGATGCCGAGCTGCGCAAACATGCCGAAATAGTACACCACCGAGGTGGCAAGCGACACCTTGCCGATGTTATCCGGTCCGAGCACACGGGAGATATACGGATAGGTGATGAGAGGGAAAATGAACGCGGATGCCGTCAGGATCGCGTTCATGAGGAAGTTGAATTTTGTTGAGTGCTTCATGCGATGGCCTCACCGGCGACTGCGGGCTGCTTTTTGGAAAGCAACTGCATCACCATGCCGAGCAAAAGCCAAAAGATGACGGTATTCGGCGTTTGCTGATAGAACATCGTTCCCTGGAAAAGCGCGCTGACGGCAAGCGAAACGACGATCACGCTGCACACCAGGGCGAGGGGGAAGGTCTCCCCGTCACAGTGCCAGATATTCTTCAGGAGACGCACGGCACACATTCCCACCAGGACTATCATGATGATAAAGCCGGGGATGCCCTGGGCTGCCAGAACATTCAGGTAGTCGTTGTCCAGTGTGTTGAATTCCCAGTTTCCGTTTGAAATGATATAGGTGTCCGGCAAATACTCCTTCGCGAAGGGAACAATGCCCTCAAACGAGACGCCGTACAGCGGGCGCAGCTTTGTGATTTGCAGACCGGACTCCCACACCTCAATGCGTTGATTGCCTCTGTCCTTGTTTCCGGCAGACGCATTGGGCGTCCGATCGATGATGGGCGGCAGCTTGGTATCGGATTGGTTGCCCGATGTGATGTTGTGATTGCTATCGGATGCGGCGCTGCGGGCAATGGCATTATAGCCGTTTTGAATGGCGCGGGGAAGATAGGCGCTCGCAAGAGCGACAACACCGACGATGACGAGACTTCCGATCCGTTTCAAAACGCCCTTTGTGCCCTTTTCGCCCCGCAGTTTGCGAAAAAGCAGGAAGAACAAGGCGACGCCTGCGACGCAGCCCGCGGCGACCATGCCGTTGCGAGAGTCGGAAAGCGCAATGTAAAACTCCATCACGGCGATGTTTGTACAAAGCAGCACGGTGAGGACAACATTCTTTTTATACCACATGAAATAGACAGAGAAAACGGCAGCAATACAACACAGGATCGCTCCGAGGTTCGGGTCTTGAAAGGCACCCCAAAGTCTTCCCGAAAAAAAGCCGGAGGCAATTTCGTAGTTGGCGTTATCGGGATCGCGGTAGACATAGGTATAATCCGTGAAAAACATCACAAGGCTGATGATGAGCAGCACAGTCACATACACAAGGTACAGCGCAGCCATGAGCCGCATTTCGCGCGCCATGTCGGTCTCTGTCCTTGCAGGGTCCTCCAAAAACAGCAGAAGGAAGTAGAAACACCAAAGAATGAAGGTCGAAACGGTGGTCGTACTGAGATAGGCAATATTCATAGCTGTTGAGAGAAGATAGCTCAACAGCAGCAGGATCAGAAGCGGCAGACCGCTGGACCGCAAAAACTGCTTTGCCAAAAGCAATCGCCACAAAAGGAGCAGACCGCCTAAAAGAAATGTCGGATACATGACGACGGAAATGATCGGCGTGCCATAGGTCAAATTGCAGGCGCCGAGCATGGTATAGAAAAGCAACAGCACCTTGAAAACGGTTTCGATCCGCAGCCGCAGTGCGGAATTTGAAAGTATCTTCATGTTTTCTCGTCCTTTCATTTGGTTTGTGCGTTCAGTGCGACACGCAGGAAACCGCCGCCGCGCAGCTTTTCGGAAAGCTTTTTGACATTTTCGTACATCTCTGCATACTGCACACCGGTGAGCGTGCGGAGCTTTTCGGGGATCTCCGACAGTGAGGAAACGGTGAAACCAATGCCGTTTTCGGTGACAAACGCCGCCAGCGCCGCTTTCTCCCATATGATGACGGGGAAGCAGGAGGCAATATACAGCGAGGTCTTGTGCGGGTTGTTAAACCGCAGATAGTCGCCGTAGGCGCCGGTGCAGGTATCGGCGGAGGGGCCGTCCCAGATGAGACCGAATCCGCCGTTCAACACAAAGGGCAGCTTGTCCGCGGGGAAAGCCCCGTGATAATGCAGATTTTTTTTGTTGTTTTCTTTATAGTGAACACCGTACAGGTCGACGGTGACATCTTCGGGGATTGTGTAGATATAACCGGATTTGTGCTCGTCCAGGTTGCCGGCAATGACCACAGACCGCGCTTTTTTCTCCATGCGGGCATCGGCAAGGGCGGTGACGGACGGTCCGTTTTCCTCCGGTGAAATGAGATAGTCAAAAACGCCGAGCACCGTCATCGGTGTTTTGATGCCGATGGAGGCGACCAGCTTTTGCATTTCGGCGTTGTGCACAATGAGGCGGGAGCACTGCTTGAGCGTGCCGATCTCCTCAATGCGCATGCGCAGCTTTTGCTTTTTGGAAAGGTTTTCGTCCTTTATCATGCGCAGCGTCTCCAGATCGTGAATGAGAGCAACGATCTTCACACCGCGGCGGCGCATTTTTTTGAACAATTTCTGCATGAGCAGATAGTTGTTGACGACCGGAAGCTGGATAAACAGCTCATCGCCTTTTCCGAGGCCGGCGAAAGCCTTTTTCCAGATCTTACCCATGCAGGCATGCGCGTGCAGCTTCGCAGCAACGGAGGTATTTTCTCTCTCCGTCCCCGTGCCGCATACTTCGATCGGCACATATCCTTCGTCGGCGGCAATGGCGGCGGCATCTGCCCGCGCCTTTGACCAGGCGGTGCGCTCTCCGGCGTCTATCTTTTCAATGATAGAATACTTCATTTCTTCTCCCGTCTCCCGTGTTATGGTTGCGCAAGATAGCGCCGAAGCTCCGACTCTGCCGCAGAGGGATGCGCGCGATCGTAGCCTGCTCTTGCAATGCTCTCTCCCGTCGGCCTTCTTTCGAAATGCTTGCAGTCCAAAATGGCATCTGCCCAAACAGAGGGCGGGTCCGCAAGACGCAGAAAGCGGACATTTTCCGTGATGGCGGACTCCTTTGAAACGGCGTCCGAAAGGATCAGGGGCAATCCCGCTGCCTGTGCCTCTATTGCCACGATCGGCAATCCCTCATAGAACGAGGGGAGCAAAAACACATCCGCTGCCTGCAGGATGGCGGCAATATCCGATCGTTTCCCGAGAAAACGCACGGCGCGGTCGAGGTTCTTTTTTTCGGCATAGGCGTGCACTTCCTGTTCCATTTCACCGGTGCCGACGCTAAGGAGGCGTGCGGTCGGATCCTTTTTGTATACTTCCTCAAAAATATCCAAAACGCCCAGCGGGTTTTTTTGGTGGGACAGGCGTCCGATATGGCAGACGACAAAATTTTCTTCAACGCCGAGCGCATCGCGCGTGCTTTGCCGCGTGGCGGGGCAATAGGCGTAGTCCGCGGCGGAGATCATGTTGGGGATGACGGTCGCTTTGCGCTTTCCGAACATGTATGTCGCAGCAAGCGCCGAACAGGCAAACCGCTTTTTCGTGAACAAGTTCAGAAACGGACGGCACAGCCGATGCAAACGCAGCTTGTCGGTGCTGCCGTTGTGACTGTGGGTGATGACCGTCCGATGCATCAGCCACGGCACAGCCTCTGTGAAAGCGGCGCCGGCGTCAAGAATGTTGAAGTATACCTTTTTGTACTCGGGGTGCGCACGCAAAACAGCTGCCATGGCCTTCATGTGTGCAAGCAGGCCCTTGCTTTTTGCCGGAATATAATAGATCTTCGCACCGAGGGCGGTCGCTTCGTCGGCATACGCCATTGTCGGAAAATCCGTTACAAAATCGAACATGACCTTTTCACGGTCAAGGCCACGCAGCTGGTTCATGAGATAGGTCTCAATGCCGCCGGGGTTGTCGGTCATGCCATATACCAAGATGCGTTCCGGCACAGAATTCACTCCTTTGAAAGCGTGTTGGCGGCGTCCTCAAAATCTGCAAAGACGGCGGGCTGAACCTTGGAATGCCCCCGCCCCATAAGCCGCACGGCCATATAGTACAGTGCGGGGGAAAAACGGTACAGGCGCGCACTCAGGCGCACCTTTTTGTTCGGACAGTCGCAAAGCGGCAAAAGATGTGCCATAGCGTCCGTCTTTGCGGCAAAACGGGTGAAATCCTTGCGGGAAAACGCCAGTGCCGCCTGCCACAGGATCGACCAGAATATGCGGTTTGTGCCCCATTTTGAAAAATACGGCGCAAAGGAGGGGGCAACATCGGGAAACCATGCCTCCAACCGCTGCATCAGCACAAGGCAGGTAAGCCTGTCCGCCGTGAAACGCTGCATCGCCGAGCCTTCCCGCAGGATATAGAAATAGAGGATCTTGTCGGTGAAAAGCAGCTTTTCCGCCGTCGCCAGTGTGCGGTAGATAAAGTCATAGTCCTCATAGTATTTATACCCCTCAGCAAAGAGGAGCGCTTGCTTTTTCACAAATTCCCGCCGCAAAAGGAGGTTGACAACACCGAAGGCGGTGGGATTGTAGAGCACCTTTTGCAGCATGTCATCCTTTGTCATCGGGCAAAATACGGCGTCGTCTGTTTCAAGATGCGGCGCGTCGCCGTCATGCACTCTGAGGCTGTTGAACATCAGGACATCAAAATCATGCGCGCGCACGGCCTTCTCCAGCGTGGCAAAATAGTCCGCTGTCACGAAGTCATCCACATCGGCAAAGGTGATATATTCCCCCTTGGCACAACGGATGCCTGCATTGCGCGCGGCGCTCACGCCGGCATTTTCCTGTCGGTATGCCGCGACGGTGAAGTTTGCACCGTCCTCGGCGGCGGAGAGGCGGGCGAAGCTATCGTCCTTGCTGCCGTCATCAATGAACACCAGTTCAAAGTGTTCGGCGGTTTCCTGCTGTGCGCGGAGGTTTCGGAAAAGACCGTCTATATACTTCCCGCCGTTGTAGACAGGGATGATAACACTGATCATTTAGCTCTGCTGCCTTTCTTCCATGCATAATAATGTATATAAAACACACATTTTGTCGATTTTCGTTTTTGCAAACTTTTTTATAGTATAGCACATACAGGCGGGATATTCAAGTCCCAAAAAATGCGCAGGTGCGGCTGCGGTCTCCACATCCTTATAGTATATCCTGCCGGCACGGCAAAAATCGCCGCCGCGCCCTGCGGAAAGCAAAAGAGCACCCCGCGGGGCGCTCTTTGTCATATCATCCATTTACGGCTTGACGGGGGAGGTTCCCTCGAAGGGTACCTCGCCGCAGGCGGCGCGCACAAAGCCCTCGACAGCGCAGCCGAGCATGGAATAGGCGTTGACATAGGTCTGTGCCCGTTCGAGATACTGACTGCCGAAATAGGGCGAGCCGAAGCTCACGAACACCGTTTTGTCCACAGCGTGATCCGGCGCGAAGGCGCCGGCAAGATTGGCGGCGCGGGCGGCGGTGTAGTCAAGAAAACCCATCGGGCGGAACGGGCGGGAAAAAAGCCCGTACAGCACGAGATCGTTTTCCGCATACAGCGCCTTGCGCTCGTCAGCCGTCGGCTCGGGTTTATCCATGAAGGTCACCTTGAAGCCGCGGGCGGTGAGCGCCGTTTCCAGCACCCTTGCCTCTGCCATGGCAGGGCCGAACTCCACGATCGGCACGACCGCGATGCGCGGCGTCTTTTCGGGCGACAGCGGGAAATGATGCAGCTTGTCGCGCAGCAGTGTGATGCTCTTTTCGGCGCAGCGACGCTGCGTATCCTTCACAAACGCCGCTTCGTCTGCCGACAGCGGGCGGAAGGGCGTGTAGTCCTCGGAAAACAGTCCCGCCTTTTCCTTGACGCGCAGGATGCGGGATACGGCGTCATCGAGGCGCTCCATCGGCACCTCGCCGGAGAGGATGGCCTTTTCCAGATTATCCGCAAAAGCGGGGGTGGGCCACAGCATCATGTCACAGCCCGCCTTGAAGGACTCGATCTCGGCGATCTCGCGGGTGTCATACCAACCGGCAAAGCCGCCCATGCCGAGCGCATCGGTCACAACGACACCCTCAAAGCCCAGCTCGCCCTTCAAAAGATCGGTGATGAGCGCGCGGTTGAGGGTCGCGGGCAGCGGCAGGTCAAAGCGGACGCTTTTCTCCTGCTTATATGCGGGCAGGGCGATGTGCCCCGCCATGATGCTGTCCACCCCCGCGGCGATCATTTCACGATAGACCTTGCCGAAGGTCGCATACCAGTCCGCCATTTCGAGTGAATTAACGGTGGTGGTGATGTGCTGATCGCGGTAGTCCATGCCGTCGCCGGGGAAGTGCTTGGCACAGGCGGCGATGCCGTTTTCCTGCATGCCGCGGACGATCTGCGGCAAAAGGCGGCAGGCGCGGTCGGCATCATCGGTCATGGCGCGGTTGTTCACGAGCGGATTTCGCCGGTTGATGTTGAGGTCGCTGACCGGAGAAAATGTCCAGTTTGCGCCGATGGAACGCGCCTCGAGCGCGGTCGCCTTGCCGTAGTCATAGGCAATTTCAGGGTCGTTTGTCGCGCCCAGGCCCATCATGAACGGCAACGGCGTCAGCGCCTTCACCATGCTGCCGCAGCCGTTTTCAAAGTCCGAGGTGATGAGCGGCGGAATATCGCAGCCGGCAAGCAGCTCCCTGACATAGCCGCGCAGCTCGTCAAGTCCCGTTTCGTCGGCGTTCGTGATGATCTGTCCGAAAAAGAAGGCGGCACCCGGGCAGAAATCGATTTTTTTGTCCCTGCTCATCAGCACGACGATGGTCTGATGGATTTTCTCCCGCAGGGTCATTGCGGATAGCTGCGGCATTTTTGCCATGACTTACTCCTCCATTTCCATCACTTTGCGTTTGTAGTCATTGAGAATTTGCGGATAGAGCTGGCAGCTCATACCGCCGTCCACAATGATCTCCGCACCGGTGATATTCTTGGACTCACTGCTGCCGAGAAACCACGCTGCATTCGCTATATCTTCAAAGTCGGAAATGTCGCCGATGGGGGTCAGCGTGCCGTTGACGATCTGCTTGGAGCCCATTTCCACCCAGCGGGCGGTCTTGATCGTGCCGGGCAGCACCACATTGCTGCGGATGCCGTATTTGCCGAGATCCACCGCAAGCGATTTGGACATGCCGTTGATACCGCCCTTGGACGCGCCGTAGGCAGCGCGGTTGGGGATGGCGCGGTAGGAGGTGTTAGAGCCGATGAACACGATCGCACCCTCATGCTGCTCGCGCATGCGCAGCGCCGCCTGACGGATGATCATGAAGTTCCACACAAGGTTGGTCTCAAACACGCGCTGAAATTCCTCGATCGGCACGGTGAAAAGATCCATGCCCTTTGCGGGATCGGTGCCAAATCCCATGTCGGCGGCGTTGAGCACCACCGTGGAGACAAAGCGGCCGTCCGCGTCGATGGCGGAAAAGACATCCTTCACCTTTTGCTCGTCGCGGATGTCCAGCCCGAAGCCGCGGGCAAACACACCGTATTTTCCCGCGACACCCTTCGCGGCGGCAGAGGCATGCTCCTCGCTGCGGCTGGTGATATAGACATCATAGCCCTCTTTTGCGAACCGCTCGGCGGTCGCAAGACCTGTGCCGACTGTGCCGCCGGTGATGAATACTGCTTTTTTCATACATTTTCACTCCAATCACAAAAATCGCCGAACAGAAGTGCCATCGGGCGGTCGGACACCGGCAGGTGATCGAACCGCAGACAGCCGTCGCCGTAGTCGGTCAGAATGGTGTCGGGGACGGTATAGACATCACCGTTGCAGAGATCCGCGAGCTGCACCTTTTGCTGCTTCGTGATGATCCGGAACGAGGTCGTTCCCACCCGGTCGGTGGTGAGGATGTTCTTCGGACTCCGGAAAACGAGACATGCGCTGCCGTTTCGCGGCGGTGGAATGCGCACCCATTTAACGCCGATGGCGGCAACCTTGTCATATGCCTTTTCGGGGTCGAACACATCGCGGTCGAGCTTTTCAAAGCCGATGCCGATGCGGGAGTGTTTGATTTCATTTGAGAATTTGGGGGTGATCTTGCCCACCTTTGTCAGTCGCTGCATACCGTTTTTCTCCTCAGAAATAGAATTCCGTTTTCGCGGGGCGGATGTCGGTCAGCGTGCCGTCATAGTGCCGCAGGGTGTGCGGCTGATAGGGATGCAGGAGACATGCCTCCTCGTCGATGTCGATGCCGAGACCCGGACGGTCGGGGACGGTGATATAGCCGTCCTTGTACTCGAGCTTTTCATTTGTGATGTCATGCCGCCAGGCGACATCGCTGTACATGATTTCGAGGATGCAGAAGTTGGGGCAGTTTGCCGCCAGCTGCAGCGTCGCGGCGTTGGCGACCGGGCCGGACGGGTTGTGCGGCGCGAACGGAATATAGCGGCACTCCGCCTCGGCGGCGATCTTCTTTAGCTCCATGATGCCGCCCGCATGGGAGATGTCGGGCTGGATATAGTCGGCGGGCATGAGGTCGAAGAACCGCCGATAGTCCCAACGGGTGTACAGGCGCTCGCCCGCCGAAATGGCGACCGGCGACTTGTCTCTGACTGCCTTGAGCGCTTCAAGGCTGTCGGGCGGGGTCGGCTCTTCAAAGAACATGGGCTTGAACGGTTCCAGCTCCTTGGCGATCTTGATGCCGGTGGGGATGTTGAATCTGCCGTGTCCCTCGATGAGCAGATCAACGCCGTTTCCGACCGCCTCGCGCACCGCCGCCACGCAGCGCAGCGCCTTGTCGAGGGCGGCGTTTGAAATGTCGAGATAGGCTTTGCCGAACGGATCCCACTTCATGGCGGTGACACCGCGCTTGACGGCCTCCTTCGCCTTTGCGGCAAACTCCTCCGGCTCCTTCGCACCGGCGAACCAGCCGTTGACATAGATGCGCACCTTGTCGTTCACCTTACCGCCGAGCAGCTGATAGACCGGAACATTCAGATGCTTGCCGAGGATGTCCCACAGCGCCATTTCCACCGCGGACAGCGCGCTCATCAGCACAGGGCCGCCGCGCCAGTAGGCGTCGCGGTAGATGCTGTGGAAATGCTGCTCGACATCGAGCGGGCTTTTGCCCACAAGGTATTCTTTTATGTGCTCCAGCGCGCCGAGGAACGCTTTTTCCTTGTATTCCAGCGTGCCCTCGCCGATGCCGGTGACGCCTTCATCGGTATAGATCTTGACAAACACGAAGTTTGTGCGGAAGCAGTCCACCACAAAGGGCTTTACATCTGTCACTTTCATAGCATGATCTCCTTGTAAATCGTCGGAATGATGCGTCTGTCGCTCGCAAACACCGTGGGGTCGAGCGCGTCGAACATGCCGAAATGCAGCGGCACGACTTCTTTGGCATCGATGTCCGCGGCAAAGCGCGCCGCATCGGTCATATTCATGTTGTTGCCGACGCCGTTGATCGGCAGGAACACGACATCCACGGGGCGGTCGATGTCGGCAAGCACGGCCTTGTTATACAGCGTGTCGCCGGTGATGTAATAGGTCTTGCCGCCGTAGGTGATGAAAACGCCGACGGCGCACTCGTCGCTGTGCTCCGCGTGCACCGCCTCGAAAACAACGCCCTTTTCCGTCCACTGCGTGCCGCGGTCAAACTGCACATAGTTGTTCTCCCCGCCGAACTTTTTCGCCGTCTGCCAGGCGTTGCCGGAGGCGAGCACCGTGATGCCGTCGTGCTTTTTGAACAGAACGGCGAGCGTTTCGGGATCGGTGTGGTCAAGATGATCGTGCGTCAGGATCAGCACATCGGGACGCACATCGAAAAAGCGCGTCTCGATCGGCTGCCGCCGATAGTTCCTGGGGTTGACCTTCACAACGCTGTTGGAGAGATACGGATCGACCATGACCTTGACGCCGTCAAAGTCGAAAAGCAGTCCCGCCTGTCCCAACCATGTCACTTTCATTTTTCGTCCTCCTCAATGTCAAATACGCGGACATAGTCCACAAGGAAGGTGTCGCCGATGGCGTCGAACGCCTCTTGGCAGGGGGCGTGCTCCGGCAGGCGGTAGCCCTTGACCTCGGTGGAGATGAGGACAAATTCCTCGTGGCCGGAGACGTCCTCTGTGATCCTGCCGTCCTCCTTGCCATCGACATAGAAGGTGTAGCCGGTCTCATCGAACAGCACGCCGAAACGGTGGAAAACGGTCTTGTCGATGTCGGGCACGCCGCCGACGCGGTGATGCCGCATGTCCTGTCCGTAGCCGCCGGTGAACACATTGTGTCCGACGACGCGCCCCGGCTCAAACGACTCCATCACATCCACCTCGACGCCGGTGTCCGCCGGATCGTCGGAGGCGCCGATGATGGGGGATTGCATCCAGAAGGCACACCACCAGCCGGGCTTTTGCTGCAGGCGGCAGCGGCACTCATAATAGCCGTATTTGTGCGTGAACAGGCTCTTTTTCAGCTTGCCGATATTCCACTGCAGATCGTCGCAGCCGAATTTCGTCTTTTTGATCGGCTCGTCCATGAAGTTGTAGCCGGTCTGCAACTGGGAGCTGACGGGCATGCCGTCCTTGAGCTGCAGGGTGAACACGGCGTTGCTGTTGCCGTCGAGCGTCACGCCGTCGTCCGTCCAGGCAGGATGCACCTTGCCCATCATGGCGGTGCGATAGTCCCATTTGGTGCGGTCAAGCTCCGTGCCGTCAAATTCGTCGCTCCAAACAAGGCGAAAGCGTTTCCCCTCCGGCAAAAGGCTGGGTTCGTGATCGGCGACTTCAAATTTTTTCATTTTTTATCTCCGTTTCCGTGCGGAACACTTGAAAATCCTCCCGCACCTGCCTATACTATATTCTGTCGGGAAAAATCCGTCAAGGGTCTTTCTTATCTGATTTTTTAGATTTCTTATCATCGGGGGTGGCAAAATGAACGAAACGGACTACACGGTGCTGCGCTGGGGAATTTTCGATTCGAGCATCAAATTTCCGAGCCTTTCCACCACGCGCGGCAGAAAGCTCTCCTGCTTTGAGATCGAGCTGTTCACCGCGGACTGTGAAGGGGTTGCCTATATCGACGAGACGCCGTATGCCATGAAAAAGGGGACGCTCATCTGCGGCAAGCCGGGGCAGGTGCGGCGCAGCCGGCTGCCGTTTCGCTGCTGCTATCTGCACCTGCACACCGACAGCGCGCCGCTGCAGGCACTTTTGTGCGAGCTGCCGGACGCGACCGTCGTCACCGACCATGACGCGCTGGCGGCGCTGTTTTATAAAATTGCCGCCTGCGGGGCGGAGTCGCTGCCGGACGCGCTGTTTCTGCGCAGCTGCACCGACCGCATCCTCTGCATGCTGCTGCGCCTTGCGGAAAAACCGAAGACACCCGCCGCGGATGTCTCCGCGCACGCGGCGATGCTGGGGGATATACGGGAGTATATTCAGAGGCATTACGGCGAGCCGCTGCCGCTTTCGGCGCTTTCGCAGCGTGCGGCGCTGAGCCCTGTGTATTTTCATCGGCTGTTTACTGCGTGCTACGGTATCACACCCGCGCAATATACGCTGACGGTGCGTCTCAACGCCGCGAAGCAGCAGCTGCTGGCGGGAGACGACACGGTGGCGGACATCGCGCAGGCGTGCGGGTTTTCCTCTCAGTCGTATTTTAACTATAAATTCAAAGAGCAGGTCGGCATGTCGCCGCTGCAATATCGCAAAAAAATGCTCAGCAAGATCGACCTTTAAGCGGGCATACTACCCCAAAGAAGGGGGCATTGCCATGCAGGTGATCGAGCTTTGCAACATATGCAAGTATTACGGTGCGGGCGAGACGCAGGTGCGCGCACTGGACGGCGTGTCGCTGTCGGTGGAGGCGGGCGAATTTTTGGCGATAGTGGGGCGCTCCGGTTCGGGAAAATCCACGCTCATGAATGTGCTCGGCTGTCTCGATGTGCCGACGGCGGGGGAATACCGCTTAGAGGGACGGTCGGTGTTTTCGCTGTCGCAGGGGGCGCTTTCCGCCATCCGCAATCGGTATATCGGGTTCATTTTTCAGCGCTTTTTTCTGCTGCCGACGCTGACGGCGCTGGAAAATGTGGAATTGCCGCTCATCTATGCCGGTGTCGGCAAGCAGAAGCGGCGGGAGATGGCGCGGGCGATGCTGGAGCGGGTCGGGCTTTTCGATCGGCTTTCCCATTATCCTGCGCAGATGTCCGGCGGGCAGCAGCAGCGGGTCGCCATTGCGCGCGCGGCGGTGGGTCGCCCCGCCGTTTTGCTCGCCGACGAGCCGACGGGCAACCTCGATGCCGCCTCGGGCGAGGCAGTCATGTCGCTGCTCAAAGAGCTGCATGCGGGCGGCACAACGCTGCTGCTTATCACCCATGACAGAGCGGTTGCCGCCGCTGCCGAACGGCGGGTGGAGATGCGGGCGGGGAAGCTGCAAAAAAGCGAGTGAAAAACCATCAAAAATCGTTGACAAACGCACGCAAAGCGTGTATGCTAAAAAGGTGGTTTCAAACCGAAAAATTGCAAAATGTCGGTGAAAAACCGATAATTTCTATGGATGGAGTGGTTTTTATGAACTTTAAGAATGTCTATCTTGCCGATTTGATGGAAAAAGTCAAAAAGCGCAACCCGGGTGAGCCGGAGTTTCATCAGGCGGTCGAGGAAGTGCTCGAGTCGCTCGAGCCGGTGATCGAAAAGCATCCGGAATACATCGAAAAAGGCGTCATCGACAGCATCGTCGAGCCGGAGCGCATCATCAAGTTCCGCGTGCCGTGGGTGGACGACAACGGCAAGGTGCAGGTGAACCGCGGCTTCCGCATCCAGTTCAACAGCGCCATCGGCCCCTACAAGGGCGGTCTGCGTTTCCATCCGTCCGTTTATGAAGGCATCATCAAGTTTTTGGGCTTTGAGCAGATCTTCAAAAACTCGCTGACGGGGCTGCCCATCGGCGGCGGTAAGGGCGGCAGCGACTTTGATCCCAAGGGCAAGTCCGACATGGAGGTCATGCGTTTCTGCCAGAGCTTCATGACCGAGCTTTCCAAGCACATCGGCGCGGACACCGATGTGCCCGCGGGCGACATCGGCGTCGGCGGCAGAGAGATCGGCTATCTGTTCGGTCAGTATAAGCGCCTGCGCAATGAATACACCGGCGTGCTCACCGGCAAGGGTATTCCGTTCGGCGGCTCGCTGGCGCGCACCGAGGCGACCGGCTTCGGTCTGTGCTATTTCACCGACGCGATGCTCAAGGACAACGGTTCTTCCTTTGCGGGCAAGACGGTCGTCATTTCCGGCTCGGGCAATGTCGCCATCTATGCCAATCAGAAGGCGACCGAGCTCGGCGCGAAGGTGGTCGCCATGTCCGACTCCAACGGCTATATCTATGACAAGAACGGCGTGGATCTCGCCTGCGTAAAGCAGCTCAAGGAGGTCGAGCGCAAGCGCATCAAGGAATATGTCGTGACGCATCCCGAGGCGGAATACCATGAGGGCTGCTCCGGCATCTGGGGCGTGAAGTGCGACATCGCGCTGC
The DNA here is from genome assembly GCA_004558485.1 of Ruminococcus sp. GTDB lineage: Bacteria > Bacillota > Clostridia > Oscillospirales > Acutalibacteraceae > URNF01. The sequence continues at coordinate 36,749 of SFCS01000008.1, forward strand.
CCTGTGCAACGCAGAACGAGATCGACGAGGCATCCGCCGAGAAGCTCGTGAAGAACGGCTGCAAGGTGGTCGCGGAGGGCGCGAACATGCCGTCCACGCCGGAGGCCATCCATGTGTTCCAAAAGAACGGCCTGCTGTTTGCCCCCGCCAAGGCTGCCAACGCCGGCGGCGTGGCGACCTCTGCTCTCGAAATGAGCCAGAACTCCATGCGTCTTTCCTGGAGCTTTGAGGAAGTCGACGCCAAGCTGCACGACATTATGGTGAACATTTACCATAACGCCGCTGCCGCTGCCGAGGAATACGGCATGAAGGGCAACCTCGTTGCCGGTGCGAACATTGCCGGCTTCCTGAAGGTTGCCAACGCCATGCTGGCGCAGGGTGTGGTTTGAGAAAACCCCTTGACTTTCGCTTTGAAGTGTGCTACACTCCGATTACAGTGATGACGGAGACACAGTAGGGCGTGCGCCGCCTGCAAAGAGAGCATCCGGTTCGGTGTGAGGATGCGAGGAGCGCCGTTTCGAATTACCCTCCCGAGCTGCCCTCCGAACCGCTTTTGCGCAGTAGGAACGGTCGGGTGCGCCCGTTACAGCGACAGCGTGTTGTCTGACACGCGCAAAGGGTGTTGCCGCGAGGCGACGCCGAACAGAGGTGGTACCGCGAACAGCCTTTTCGCCCTCTGTCCCCAAAAGGGACAGAGGGCTTTTTGATGATGGGAGGAAATGAAAAAAATGGGAATTTATGAGGAATTGCAGGAGCGCGGACTGATTGCGCAGGTGACAGATGAGCCGGAAATCAGAGAGCTTATCAACAACGGCGGCGCACGGTTTTATATCGGCTTTGACCCGACGGCGGACTCACTGCATGTCGGGCATTTCATGGCGCTGTGCCTCATGCGCCGTCTGCAGCAGGCGGGCAACAAGCCGGTCGTGCTGATTGGCGGCGGCACGGGGTATATCGGCGATCCGTCCGGCCGGTCGGATCTGCGCGCGGTCATGACGCCGGAGACCATCCGGCACAACTGCGATTGCTTCAAAAAGCAGATGGAGCGCTTCATCACCTTCGGTGAGGACGCGGCAATCATGGTCAACAACGCCGACTGGCTTTTGCAGCTCAACTATGTGGAGCTGCTGCGTGAGGTGGGTGCCTGTTTCTCGGTCAACAATATGCTGCGCGCCGAGTGCTATAAGCAGCGCATGGAAAAGGGACTGAGCTTTCTCGAGTTCAACTATATGATCATGCAGTCCTATGACTTCTGGTATCTGCATCAGCACTACGGCTGCAACATGCAGTTCGGCGGCGACGACCAGTGGTCGAATATGCTGGGCGGCACGGAGCTCATCCGCAAAAAAAGCGGTGACGACGCCTATGCCATGACCATCACCCTGCTCATGAACAGCGAGGGCAAGAAGATGGGCAAGACCGCAAACGGCGCGGTGTGGCTCGATCCGAACAAGACGACGCCGTTTGAATTTTATCAGTATTGGCGTAATGTGGATGACGCCGATGTGATGAAGTGCATCCGCATGCTGACCTTTATCCCGATGGACGAGATCCGCGCGATGGACAAGTGGGATGACAGTCGCATCAACGAGAAAAAGGAAATTTTAGCCTTCGAGCTGACGGCGCTCGTGCACGGCAAGGAGGAGGCGGACAAGGCAAGAGCGACCTCCCGTTCGCTGTTCTCCGGTGTGGGCGACGACGAAAACATGCCGACAACGGCGCTCACGGCGGATAAGCTCACCGACGGCAGCATCGGAATCCTCGACCTTATGGTCGCCTGCGCGCTTGCGGCAAGCAAGGGCGAGGCAAGACGGTTGGTGCAGCAGGGCGGCGTGACGCTCGACGGCGAAAAGGTCACCGACATCGCGCTCACCGTTTCCGCCGAGCAGCTCAAGGCGGGCGTCAAGCTTCGCAAGGGCAAAAAGGTGTTCCACAAGGCGACGCTGGCGTAAACCAAGGATTTCCGAAAAAAGCAGGGCCTTGGCCCTGCTTTTTACATTTCATTCATTGCACAGCGGCAAGTTTTATGATACAATACGGATAATCAACATATAATTATACAGTTAGTACTAAGGAAGTGAGCAGTATCAGAAACATCGGACTTTTTTGAAAACACGCGGTCACAGGCGACGGAAAAAATGCGGGAGGCGACGGCATCGACTCCAACGGTCCTCTGACCGTTTCGGGCGACACCCCGCCGTCCAAGCCCGACAGCGGCAGCAAAAACGGCAGCAAAACCGCTGACGCTGCGACCGCCGCGACCGGTTCTGAAGCGATATAAAAAGCAGCGCAGCCTTTTTGAGGCTGCGCTGTTCCTTCAGTGTATAATCGGGGCGAAGTCCGCGCCGATGAAGGCGGCGAGGACGGTGGGGTCAATTTCCATCTGCAAGCCGATCCTGCCGCCGCTGACGAAGATGGCGGGAAGTGACTTTGCGGTTTCGTCGATGACGGTCAAAAACGGTTTTTTCATGCCGACGGGACTGCACCCGCCGCGGATATAGCCCGTCACCTTGTTGATGTCCTTGACGGCGATCATTTCGACCGCCTTTTCGCCGACTGCTTTGGCGGCGGCCTTGAGGTCAAGCTCCGCCGCGACCGGTATTACAAAAACAAAGTGCGTGCTTTTGCCCTTGGTGACAAGCGTTTTGTAGACGCGCTCCTCCGGCTGCCCCAATTTGCGGGCGACGGAGATGCCGTCAATGCCTTCGTCGGGGCTGTAGGTGTGCAGCACATACGCAATTTTCGCGCGATCCAGCATGCGCATGGCGTTTGTCTTTACTTCAGCCATTGTCTGTCTCCTTTCCGAAATACCGCACGATCGCCTCGGCGGCGGGGCGGGTGACCCCCTTCACCAACAGCAGCTCCTCGACCGTCGCGTCAGACACCGCCTTGACCGAGCCGAACTGCCTGAGCAGCGCGCGGGCGCGCTCCTTGCCGACGCCGGGGATCTTTTGCAGCGTGACCGACACCATGCTCTCACTGCGCTTTTTGCGGTGGAAGGTGATGGCAAAACGGTGCACCTCCTCCTGGATGTCCGAGAGCAGGGAAAAGACCGTGCGTTTCGCGGCGATGGCAATTTCGCCGCCGTCGGCGGATACGGCGCGGGTGCGGTGCTTGTCGTCCTTGACAAGACCGAAAACGGGGATGCCCAGCCCGAAGCTGTCGATGAGCGGCTTCACCGCCGTCACATGCTCGCTGCCGCCGTCCAGCAGGATGAGATCCGGCTTTTTGCCGAACCCGCTGTCGTGCTGCGGGCTTTTTTCATATTCCGTCAGGCGTCTTTCGAGCACCTCCCGCATGGCGGCATAGTCGTCGGCGCGGGCAGCCTCCCTGACCGTGAAACGCCGATAGGCACTCTTAAAAGGTCTTCCGTTTTTGAACACCACCATGCCGGCGACCGCAGCGTCACCTGCGGTGTGGGAAATGTCATAGCATTCGATATACAGGGGCGGTGCGTCCAGCGCAAGCAGCGTTTGCAGCTCGGTGAGCGCCGTGTTTTGCCTGCCGGTCATGCCGACCTTGTGGGCGATGCGCTCGGCGGCGTTGTCACGGCACATGGCGACAAGCCGCGCCTGTTCACCGATCTGCGGCTGCACAAGATGCACGCGCCTTTTGCGCTTTTCGGACAAAAATTGCTCCAACAGCGCGGCGTCCTCAATGTCGCCGTCCAGTGTGACCTGCGGCGGGATGCGGTCGCGCATTGTGTAATACTGCTGCAAAAACTCCGCTCGGGCGGCGGGCAGGTTTTCCTGTTCATCCATCAAAAAGTATTCCTGCTCCCGCAGCGCGCCGTCTGCAAAACGGAACACCTGAAAGCAGCTTTTTCCCGACCCTGTCGCAACGGCGATGACATCCTGCTCGGCAACGGCGGACATGACCACCTTTTGCTTTTCGCCCATGCGGCGAATGGCGGTGATGCGGTCGCGCAGGCGCGCCGCTTTTTCAAATTCCAGCGCCTCGGCTGCCTCCTCCATGCGGGCTGTGAGTGCTTGCAGCGTGCTTTTGCTGCCCTTTTGCAGCAGCTCGACCGCTCCCTCCACTCGCTCGGCGTAGGCAGCGGCGGAAACCTTGCCGCTGCACGGCGCACAGCAGCGGTGGATGTGCGCATTGAGGCAGGGGCGCACCGTTTGCCTGCCCTGCACAAAGCTGTGCCCGCAGGTGGCAAGTCCGAAAACGGCGGACGCCTCGTCCACCGCCTGCTTGATGTCATAGCCGCTCATATACGGTCCGATGTACCGTGCGCCGTCGTCCGCCGTCTGCTTTGCCTCGGAAATGCGGGAAAACGGCGGCGGAGAGATGCGGATATAGTGATAGCCCTTGTCGTCCTTCAGAAGGATGTTATACTTCGGGCGGTGCTGCTTGATGAGCGAACACTCCAGCACCAACGCCTCAAATTCGCTGTTCACCACGATATAGGTGAAGGCCGCCACATGCGCTACCATCTGCCGCACCTTCTCGGTGTGGTTCGTTTCCGAGCCGAAATACTGGCTCACGCGGTTTTTGAGCGCCTTGGCTTTGCCGATGTAGATGATCTCGCCGTCGGCATTTTTCATGATATACACACCCGGCTGCAGCGGCAGGGTCATCGCCTTTTTGCGCAGCGCGGCAATTCTTTCGTTATCGTTCATAGCGTCACCGTGTCTGCCAATACTTGCGGTCGAGGCTGCGATACTGGATAGCCTCCGCCACATGCGCGACCTCCAGCGTTTCGCTGCCGGCAAGGTCGGCAATGGTGCGCGCCACCTTCAGCAGGCGGTCATAGGCGCGGGCAGACAGCCCCATGCGCTCAAACGCACCGGCAAGCATCGTTTTGGCAGCGTCGGACAGAGGGCACATTTCCTGCAGCTTTCCTGTCGGAATGGTCGCGTTGGAGACGATATTCGTCCCCGCAAAGCGCGCCCGTTGCACCGCGCGGGCGGCGTTGACGCGCGCCTTGATGGCGGCGGAGCTTTCCGCTTTTTCGCCGGAGGAAAGATGTGCAAACTCCACCGGCGGCACCTCGATGTGCAGATCGACGCGGTCGAGCAGCGGGCCGGAGACCTTGTTCATATACCGCGTCGCTGCAGCGGCAGTGCAGGTGCATGCCCTGGTCGGATGCCCATAGTAGCCGCAGGGACAGGGGTTCATGGCGGCAACCAGCATGAAGCTGCAGGGATAGGTCAGCGACGCGCTGACGCGGGAAATGGTGACCTTGCCGTCCTCGAGCGGCTGGCGCAGACATTCCATCGTCTGACGGGAAAACTCCGGCAGCTCGTCCAAAAACAGGACGCCGCCGTGCGCCAGCGAGATCTCGCCGGGATGCGGCACGACACCGCCGCCGGCAAGTCCCTGCGGGGAAATGTTATGATGCGGCGCACGGAACGGGCGGCGGTGCAGCAGCCCCGCACCGCCCGGCAGCGTTCCGGCGACCGAATGGATCTTCGTGATCTCGAGCGCCTCCTCCTGCGTCAGATCCGGCAGGATGGAGGGAAGGCGCTTGGCAAGCATGCTTTTGCCCGATCCGGGCGGGCCGATGAGCAGCACATTGTGCGACCCCGCGGCGGCGATCTCCATCGCCCGTCTTGCCGTCTCCTGTCCCATCACCTCGCAAAAGTCGGGCAGCGGCGGCTCGTTTTTGTCGTCATTCGCATGCGGCACGACAACGGGGAGCGGCAGATTGCCGCAAAGGTGCAGCATCAGCGCATCCACATCCGGCGGCGCAAAAACGGAAATACCGCCGACGACCGCCGCCTCCTCGGCGTTTTCCGCCGGCACATACAGCTCCTTCATGCCCGCATCACGGGCGGCGATTGCCATCGGCAGCACGCCGCGCACCGGACGGATCGCGCCCGCAAGCGACAATTCGCCGATGAACGCTTTTCCTTCAAGGGAGACCTTGAGCTGTCCCGACGCCTGCAAAATGGCGAGCAGCAGCGGCAGATCATACACCGAGCCTTCCTTTTTCACATCGGCGGGTGCAAGATTGACGGTGATGCGGCTGACGGGATAGGTGAACCCCGTGTTTTTGATAACGGCGCGCACGCGGTCACGGGACTCCCGCACCGCGGCATCCGGCAGACCGACCAGTTCAAACGAGGGCAGCCCCTGGGAAATGTCCGCCTCGGTGGTGACGGGGAAGCCGTCGATGCCGAAAAGCCCGAGGCTTTGGACGCTGGCAAACATGACGATCAGTCCTTTTCAGAATCGGTGGAATCGGTTGCCGCGGAGTCGGTCGCGTCCGCGGCAGGCTCCTCGGTCGGCAGCGCCGCCTCAGAGGTATAAAACTCCTGTTTCACGGCGTCGGCGGGAGTGGCGCGGTCGGCGTCGACAAAAGCGGGTACTTCAAGCGCCGTTTCCTCCTGCACGGCGGTGATGCGCGCAGGGGTGACCTTGCGCTTTTGGTGCTGTGTGCGGATATATTTATAGGTCTCCATCACCACAAACGGCATAAAGGACAGTCCCGCGACCGTGAGCCATGCCGCACTGTTCATGGCGGACAGACTGAACACGGTGCGCAGCGGCGGGATGAGCAGCACGACCAGCATGGCGACGAACGACGCCGAGAAAGCGCCGCACATCCGTCGGTTGGTGAAAAATCCGACCTCAAACAGCGAATGGGTGGAACGGATGTTGAAAGCATGGATCATTTGCGAGAAGGCGAGTGTAGCAAACGCCATGGTCTCGCCGAGCGCCAGGTTCGGCTCGTTGCCGCCCATGAGGCGCGAGCCGACGAAATAGGCGATGAGGGACAGCACGCCGATCATGCCCCCCTGCCACACCGCCTGCACGCCGACACCGTCGGCAAAAAGATTCTCCTTGCGGCTGCGCGGCTTGCGGCTCATGACATCCTCCTCCACCGGCTCAACGCCCAGCGCGAGTGCGGGCAGGCTATCGGTCACGAGGTTGATCCACAAAAGCTGCATCGGCAGCAGCGGCGACTCCCGCCAGAAGATCATGGCAAGGAACACCGTCAAAATTTCGCCGAGGTTGCAGGAAAGCAGGAAATGCACCGCCTTGCGGATATTGTCGTAAATGCCGCGGCCTTCCTTCACAGCGGCGACGATGGTGGCAAAGTTGTCGTCCATCAGCGTCACATCCGCCGCACCCTTGGCGACATCCGTACCGGTGATGCCCATGGCACAGCCGATGTCGGCAGCTTTCAGGGCAGGCGCGTCGTTGACGCCGTCGCCGGTCATGGCGACCACATCGCCGCGCTTTTTCCACGCCTTGACGATACGGATCTTATCCGCCGGCGTGACGCGGGCATAGACGCTGTATTCGGTGATATGTTTTTTGAGATCGCGATCGGACATTTCGGCGAGCTCGGCGCCGGTGATCGCCTTGGTGTCGTCGGTGAGAATACCCATCTGGGAGGCGATCGCGGAGGCGGTCACGACATGGTCGCCGGTGATCATCACGGGGCGGATGCCCGCTGCGCGACATTCTCGGATCGCTTCGATCGCCTCGGGGCGCGGCGGGTCGATCATGCCGAGCAGACCGAGCAGCGTCAGTCCGTTTTCCAGCTCCTCGGGCTTGCAGTCGGTGGGCGCCCTGTCCAGTCGCTTACAGGCGACTGCCAGCACGCGCAGCGCGGACTTGCCCATCGTTTCCGAGGCGGCGAGCGCCTCGTTTATGCTGCCGTCGGTGCAGCGGGATAACAGAATTTCCGGCGCACCCTTGACGATGGCGACGGTCTCGCCGTCGATGAGGTGCACGGCGGTCATCAGCTTGCGGTCGGAGTCAAAGGGAATTTCATCCAGTCGCGGACACTGCGCGAAAAGATCGTCCTTTTCAAAGCCGTTGTGCATGGCAAAGGCGATAATGGCGGTCTCGGTCGGGTCGCCGATGTGTTGTTCCACGCCGTCGGCGGTGACCTGCACGCTGCCGTCGGTGCACAGCGTCGCCAACCGCACCAGCGCCAGCGCGCCATCGGACGCGGACTGCCGCAGATCCTCGATGTGGTTGCCGACGAAAGCACGGGTGAGCGTCATGCGGTTTTGCGTGAGCGTGCCGGTCTTATCCGAGCAGATGACCGACGCGCTTCCCAGCGTTTCGACGGCGGGCAGACGGCGGATGAGCGCCTGCTTTTTCACCATTTTCTGCACGCCCATTGCCAACACGATGGTGACAATAGCGGGCAGCCCCTCGGGGATGGCGGCAACCGCCAAGGATACGGCGGTCATGAACATTTCAAGCACCGGCATGTGACTGAACAGGCCGATGATGAAGATGATGATGCAAATGGCAAGCGCCAAAAAGCCGAGCTGCTTGCCGAGCTGTCCGAGCTTGCGCTGGAGCGGCGTGGCGGTCTCCTCCTCCGCACCGAGCATGGCGGCAATGCGCCCCATCTCGGTGGACATGCCGGTGGCGACCACGACGGCAGTGCCCGTGCCGTAGGACACGGCGCAGCCGGAATAGACCATGTTCACACGGTCGCCGAGTGGCGCGGTGCTTTCGATGTGCGCATCCGCATCCTTGTCGACCGGCAGCGACTCACCGGTCAGCGACGACTCGTCGCATTGCAGGCGCACGGCGGTGAGCAGGCGGCAGTCCGCAGGCACGAGATCGCCCGCCTCAAAGCTCACGATGTCGCCCGGCACAAGATCGTTGGCGGAAACGGTGGTGAGCTGTCCGTCGCGCAGCACCTTGGCGTGCGGCGCAGACATGTTTTTGAGCGCCTGCAGGGCGGCGTCCGCCTTACTCTCCTGCACGACGCCGATGATGGCGTTGAGAATGAGGATCGCCACGATCACGACAGGCTCCGCCCACTCTGCGACATCGCCGCGCAGCGTGTTATAGATGCAAAGTCCCAAGGACACCAAAGCGGCGATGAGCAGGATGATGACCATGGTGTCCTGCAGCTGACCCAAAAAGCGCTCTAAAAAGGAGCGCTGCTTTTTTTCACTGAGAACATTCTTGCCGTATTCCTTTTCGCGGTTCTGTGCCTCGGCGGTCGTGATGCCGACGGCGGGGTCGGTCGAAAGCTCCGAGGTGACCTCTGCGGATGTGCCGGTGTGCCAGATCATAAAACTCCCCATTTCGGTTTGAGAATAGATTTGAAAACAGATATATTATATGATACCACAGTCTTTACTATTTTGCAACACGGCAAAAAATCGAAAAAACCCGAGGAAAATATGATTTATGCTTGCAAAAATGATAGGGCTTGTGTATAATTACATAAAGATGGGTATAGTATACCCTCTAAAATGGTGAAATTGTTTGTGTGCGGCGGTGCTGCCGTCGCTCCCGAAAAAGGATGGAGAGTTTCTATGTCGAATAGACTGTTTCAAAGCGTGGTTCATCAGATGCAGCCGGCGATCGACCGCACCATCGGCGTGATCGACGAGAGCCTGTCGATCGTTGCGTGCAGCGATCTCGGACGCATCGGGGAGAGCGTCCCCGCCGTGACGGCGGAGACCTTTGCCGTGCCGGAGGCATTTGTGGTGGACGGCTATACATACAAGGCGTTTGCCCGTCCGCACTGCGAGTATGTGCTGTTTGTGGAAGGAAACGACGAGGAAGCGGGGCGGTATGCGGCGCTGCTGGCGGTCTCGCTCACCAATATCAAGCAATATTATGACGAGAAATATGACCGCGGCAACTTTGTCAAGAATGTCATTCTCGACAACATTCTTTCGGGCGACATCTATCTCAAAGCACGCGAGCTGCGTTTTAACAGCGATGTGGACCGCGTGGTGCTGCTCATCCGTGTGGCGTCCCATTCGGAGGTCTCCGCCTTTGATGTGGTGCAGAACCTGTTTCCCGACAAAGCCAAGGACTTTGTTATCAACATCAACGAAAACGACATTGCGCTCGTGAAGGAGATCCGCAGCGGCATCGACGGGCGTGATCTGGAAAAGCTGGCGTGCTCCATCGTGGACACGCTCAGCAGCGAGTTTTATACGCAGGTGTCGGTCGGCATCGGCACGGTCGTCTCCAGCATCAAGGAGCTGGCAAGCTCCTTCAAGGAGGCGCAGATCGCTTTGGAGGTCGGCAAGGTGTTTGACACCGAGCGCACCATCGTCAGCTATGACAATCTGGGCATTGCGCGTCTGATCTATCAGCTGCCGACCACGCTGTGCGAAATGTTCCTGCGGGAGATCTTCAAGCGCGGCTCGATCGAGTCGCTCGATCAGGAGACGCTTTTCACCATTCAAAAGTTCTTTGAAAACAACCTCAATGTTTCCGAGACCTCGAGAAAGCTGTTTTTGCACCGCAACACGCTGGTGTACCGTCTCGAAAAGATCAAGCGTCTGACCGGTCTCGACCTGCGGCGGTTTGACGACGCCATCGTGTTCAAGGTGGCGCTGATGGTCAAGAAATACCTGACCGCCAACCCGGTGAAATACTGATAAATGCCGAGGATGGCGGAGCGGTTCTGCCATCCTCTGTGTATCTGAGGAAACTTTTGGCGGTTGCGAAAGACCGTCTTTGCCTGTATACTGGACTTGACTGCTATGGAAAGGAGGAGCAGACATGATCGAATTTCGAGGTGTATATAAAAAGTACGGCAACGGCACCGAAGCGCTGCAGGATGTCAACATCCGCATCGACGACGGGGAGTTTGTCTTTATCGTCGGTGCATCGGGCGCCGGCAAGAGCACCTTTCTCAAACTGATTATGCATGAAGAAACGGCAACCGCCGGCGAGGTGATCGTCAACAACTATAAGTTTTCGCGTCTCAAGCGGCGGGACATTCCGTATCTGCGCCGCACGATGGGGGTGGTGTTTCAGGACTTCCGTCTCATCAACACCATGACCGTTTTCGACAATGTAGCGTTTGCGATGCGGGTGACCGGCGCGACGCGGCGGGAGATCCGCCGCCGTGTGCCGTATATTTTGCAGCTTGTCGGCTTACAGGATCATGCGCGGCATTATCCGAAGGAGCTGTCCGGCGGCGAGCAGCAGCGGGTGGGACTTGCCCGCGCGCTGGTGAACAATCCGTCACTCATCATTGCGGACGAGCCGACCGGCAACGTCGACCCCGAACGGGCGCGCGACATTGTGGAGCTGCTCACCGAGATCAACCGTCGCGGCACGACCGTGCTGATGGTGACGCATGAGCACTCGCTGGTGCGCAAATTTGCACAGCGCACCATCACCATCTCCGACGGCAGAGTGGTCTCTGACACGGGAGAAAAGAAAGCGGCGGTCACGCCGATCGGCGAAAAGTCGCCGGTGCTTTTGGGAGGTGATCTGCTGTGAAGCTGTCCGCGATGCGGTATCTGACGCGCGAAGGGCTGCGGAATGTTTGGCAAAACCGCTTTATGTCCGTTGCGTCGGTGGCGGTGCTTGCCGCCTGCTTGCTTTTGACGGGACTTTCCTATTTGGCGCTTGCCAATGTGGAGCGGGCGTTCAAGTGGGTCTATGGACAGAACATGGTGGTCGTGTTTGCCAAGACCGACTGCACCGACGAGCAGATAACGGCGATGGGCGACGCCCTCAAAGCACTTGAAAATGTGGAAAAAACGGAGTTTCTCTCGAAAGAGGAAACGCTTGAAAAATATAAGGACTCGCTGCCGGAGGAAACCTATGCGAGCCTGCAGGGGGAGGACAACCCCATGCCGGACGCCTATCTTGTGACCTTCCGCGATCTGGAAAACTTCGACGAAACGGTGGCGCAGATCAAAGCGATCGACGGCGTGGACGACGCCTCCTATGACGGCAACATCGCCGCTACTCTGCGCACGGTGCGCCGTATCGCGCTTGAGGTGGGACTCGGCGTGGTGGTGCTGCTGCTCGTCGTGTCGCTGTTCATCATTGCCAACACCATCAAGCTGACGGTGTATAACCGCCGCCTGGAGATTTACATCATGCGGTCGGTCGGCGCGACCGGCGCGTTCATCCGTGTCCCCTTCATGGTGGAGGGTATGACGCTGGGCATTTTGTCCGGCGGCGTGGCGTTTTTCTTCGTTTGGCTTTTGTATGTGAAGCTTCTGGGACTGCTGCCGCAGACAACGGCGCTGTTTACGCTTGTGCCGTTCAAAGAGGTCTGGGGCGTGCTCATTGTCGGTTTTCTCGTGATCGGTATGCTGACCGGCATGCTGGGCAGTGCCATTGCGACCGGTAAATACCTGCACAAGGAAGGGAGCGAAAAGACATGAAAAAACGCAATTTATTCCTTCGTGTTCTGTCCTGCCTTTCGGCGCTGCTGCTGGTCTTTGCGAGCGGAGCCTTGTATGTTCCGGCTGCCGCTGCGACGATAAGCGATCAGATAAAGCAGCTTGAAAAGGAGCAGGCAGACCTCAAAAAGCAGATTGCATCCGCGAAAAGCAATCTTGCGGACAGCAAGAAAACACGCGATTTGTATAACAGCCAGATACGTAATGTGCAAAAGCAGATTGATCTGCTCGACAAGCAGGTGGAGGATCTCGACGCACAGATAAAAAGCAAAAACGTGACCATCGCCGATCTTGAAACGCAGGTTGCCGCGAACGAAAAAGAGGCGGCGACGGTGCGCAAAATGCTCGGTGAGCGGCTCAACGCCATCATGAAGCGCGGCAATTTTTCCACCCTGCAGCTGCTCATGAACACGGATAACTATGCTGATTACCTGGTGCGCGCAAAGCTGATGGAAAAGGTGTCCGAGCACGATCAGAAAAGCATAGAGGAGCTTGAAAAGCGCCTTGCGGAGATCACCGACACCGAAAAGAAGGTGCAGGACGAGAAGGCGGCTGTTGAGGCAAAGAAAAAGGAAGTCGAGACGCTGCGTGCCTCCTCGACCGGCAAGAAAAAAGAACTGAACACGCTGTATACCGCGGCAAACGCTGCCTATAAGCAGGATGCGGCAGAGGTCGAGGCGCTCAACAAGGAGCTTGAAAAGACCGACGCCGACATCAAGAAGCTCTTGGCGTCGCTCAACAGCAGCGGCAGCTATGTCGCCACCTCGATGTTTTGGCCTGTGCCGACCGTGCGGGCACTCTCCAGTTATTTCGGCACCCGTTGGGGCAGAGCGCACCGCGGCGTGGACATTGCCAACGGCTCCATTCCGATCTATGGACAGAACATTGTCGCTGCGGCGGACGGCACGGTGATCTATGCCAACTCCACCAGCACCTGGGGCGGCGGCTACGGCTATTACTGCATGGTCGATCACGGCAGAGACAGTAAAGGACGGCAGGTCGTGACGCTGTATGCACATTGCTCGGTGATGTACGCCCGCGTGGGACAGAAGGTCGTCGGCGGTCAGACGGTGCTCGCGAAGGCGGGCAACACCGGCAATGTCACCGGCCCGCATCTGCATTTTGAGGTGCGCCTCAACGGCACGGCGGTCGATCCGCTCAAGGGCTATATCTCGGTCAACGGCAAGTAAAGGAAAGGCAACGGTTTTTTTGTATGAGAAGTAAGAAATACAGTCTCAGCGCGGTCATTACGCTGCTGATATTGGTGGTGGCGCTTGCCATTTCCATCACCATGATGATCGCCATGCGCTATTTCAATCAGCAGGTCAACGCCGTGACGCAAAAACAGGCGCTGTATGCCCACATCACCGACATCGACACCAAGGTGCGCACCTATTATCCCACCTTGGATGAGGAACAGCTGCGCAGCGCGCTGGCGGCGGGATATGTGGCGGGCCTGCAAGACCCGTATGCACGGTATTATTCCACCGACGCCTATAAGCAGGCGCTGCTTTTGCGCGAGGGACGCGCTGCCGGCGTCGGCATCCGGCTCAAGACCGATGCGCAGTCGCGCCTTGTGGTAGACAAGCTGGACGCGGATGCGGCGGCGGAAAAGGCGGGCGTGCAGGTCGGCGACATCGTGACGCAGGTCAACGGCAACGCGGTTGCCGGTCCGCAGCAGGCGTCGCTGCAGGAAATGCTGGACACCTCGACCGAAAAGCTCGCTGTTTCGGTGCTGCGCGGCGACAAGGCGATCGCTTTTGAGCTGACGGCATACACCTATAACCTCAAAAGCGTACAGGAGAAAATGCTGAATGAAACGGTGGGATATATCCGCATTACGGCATTTTACGACAACACCCTCAACCAGTTCAAGGCGGCGTGCTCGTCGCTGGAAAACCAGGGCGCGGCCTCCTATATCTTCGATGTGCGCGGCTGCAGCGGCGGCGGTTCGACCGACACGCTGAAAGCCATGCTGTCCTATCTGTTGCCGCACGGCGCTTATGCCGCATGGGTGGGCAGTGACGGCAGGACCGAAAACCTCGTTGCAGATGACGCACGCACGCTGTCCGGCACCTTTGCCGTCGTGACCGACGAAAAGACGAAGGGCGAGGCGGAGCTGTTTGCCGGCGTTTTGCAGGAGTTCGGCGTCGCCACCGTGGTCGGCGAGAAAACGGCGGGAAAAGGAAAAATTCAGGATTTTGTGGCACTTAAAGCGGACAACTCCGCTATCTACCTGACGGTCGGCGAGATCGTTCTGATGCGCGGCGGCTCCATTGAGGGCGTCGGTATCACGCCGACGGTCGCCGTGTCGCTGCCGGCGGCGCAAAAGGCACAGGGGGCGGCGCTCAAAACCGAGGACGATGCACAGGTGCAGGCGGCGCTCAACACCTTCAAGGCGAGCACCAATCAGCTCAACGCCACCGCGGCGACCACCGCCGCGGCAACGATCGCAGCGACCACTGCGACGGCTGCGGAGTGAACCGATGCTTTCGTGGCATGAAGGTGCGCTTTGAAGGATACGGATTGTAATATAAAATATTGATTATACAAAATGTAAAGGCATCGCCCACGGGCGATGCCTTTCTTCTTTTTGATTTTTCTGAAAAAGGGGTCAGCCTTCCGCCTTTTCGCCGGTCAGCCACAGGATTGTGCGCTCGATGGCGTCGCGGGAATTGCCCCAGTCGGCGTCAGCGGTGTTGTTGCGATAGTCGAACATCTTGCAGAAATGCGAAACATCGCCTTGCAGCGTGTGCAGATAGGCACGGGCACGATCGGCGGTCACCTGCATAAATTCCCCCTGCAGCTTTTTGGGCAGCACGGCGGCAGTGTCGGTGAGCGCGCGGCAATGCGGTAGGCAGAAATATGGCTGTGCGGCATAGAGCTCCCGGAAATCTTTTTCCCGTTCCCAAAGATGGGCGATATTCGGGAGAAACCGTGCCATATTTTTGTCGATCTGGTCACAGACAAAGCAGGTCGCCGCTTTTTGCTCCTTGACCTTTTTGGTCTTGCCGCCGAGACCGGTGGCAAAAGCCTCTTTTTCCACCTCCGCCAGATGGCTTTCGAGCATCAGGGCGACGCTCAGGCGCTTGCGCTGCGCCAAAAGACGGCGATAGTGCGGGTTACAAAAGCCGAGACGGTTGGTCTCCTGCCGCACATCCGGCTCCATCATGGCGGCGCCGGTGATATAGACGGCGATGCGTTCCTCGAGCATCTCCCGCAAGCGGCACAGGGGGCAGCCGTCCTGCGGCTCGAACACTTCGCTTATCGGAATGCTGGTAATATCTTCGCGCATACAGTTCCTCCTATTTTGCAATGCGGGTGACGGCGACGGTCTTGCCGGTCGCGTCATCCAGCGTAAACAGCACGCCGTCCATGCGGCAGATGCCGTCGGCGGCGGTAAAGCGGGTGGGGAGCTTTTGACGGAAGCGGCGAATGGATTGCTCCGGACAGACACCGAGAACCGAAACCGCGGGTCCCGTCATGCCGACATCGGTGATAAAGCCCGTACCCTGCGGCAGGATCTGTTCATCTGCGGTTTGCACATGCGTGTGTGTCCCGAACAGGGCGGAAATGCGTCCGTCGGCATAAAAGCCGAGTGCCTTTTTCTCCGCCGTTGCCTCCGCATGAAAATCCACGATGCAAAAGCGCGGTCGGCTTTCGAGCAGTCGGTCGAGCACAAAGAACGGATTGTCCACCGCATCCATATACATCTGTCCCAGAAGATTGATGACCGTCACGGCATAGCGCCCGCGATCCACAACGGTGATGCCGCCGCCGGGAACATCGCCGGGAAAATTTGCGGGGCGCAGTGCCGTGTCGTGGGTGTCAAGCCAGTCGGCGTATTCGGGGCGGCGGAAGGTGTGGTTGCCGCCGGTAATGACATCCGCGCCCGCCGCAAAAATGCGGTCGGCAGCGGTCGGGGTGGTGCCGTTGCCGTCGGCGGCGTTTTCGCCGTTGACGATGCAGACATCCACACCGTTTTCACGCTTAACCGCAGGCAGCACCCGCTCCAGATGGGCGATGCCTGCCGTGCCGACCACATCGCCGATACATAATACTTTCACAAAAAGCACCTTTCCGAAAAACAGGGCGGGGCTTCGCAAAAGCGACGCTCCGCCCTGTTGTGTTGTGATTATTCGAGAGAGAGGAAATAGTAGTAGACCGGTTGCCCGCCGGGTACGACGGTAACCTCAATGCGGTTGCCCGCTTTTTCCTGAATGGCGGCAGCCGCCGTGTTTGCCGCCTCCTCGGTGACATCCGAACCGGCGATGAGGGTGATGAAGCCGGTCTCCTTGCCTGCGAGGCGACGCGCGTTCAGCATGGTCTTTGCCAGCTTTACGACCGCGTGCTCCACGCTGCTGTCGACGAAGGACAGCTTGCCCTCCTCCATGGCGAGGATGTCGCCCTCGTGAATGTCGTGACCTTCAAAATCGCTGTCTCTGGCAGCAAAGGTAAGCGCGCCGCTGGACACCGCCTCATATGCCTGCCGCATAGCAACGAGATTTTCCTCAACACCTGCTTCGGGATCAAAAGCCAGCATGGACGAAATGCCCTGCGGCACGGTGCGTGTGGGCAGCACGCGCACGGTACGGTCGGCAAGCGGAACCGCCTGCTCGGCGGCAAGAATGATGTTTTTGTTGTTCGGCAGCACATAGACGAGCTTGGCCGGCGTCGCCTCAATGGCGTGCAGGATGTCGTCGGTGGAGGGGTTCATGGTCTGACCGCCGGACACCACCTGATCGCACCCAAGGTCGCGGAACAGCTCGGCGAGACCGTCGCCCGCCGCGACCGCCACAAAGCCATACGGCTTTTCCGGCTCGACGCGCGTATGCTCCGGCACCTGTTCGCCCTGCGTTTCGCCGACCCAACCGGCATTTTCGTGCTGCAGGCGCATATTCTCCACCTTGACGGTTTCAAACTGTCCGTATTTGAGGCCCTCCTGCAAGGCGTTGCCGGGGGCGTTGGTGTGCACATGCACCTTCACGATGTCGTCGTCATCCACCACAACGACGCAGTCGCCGATGGACTCAAGATAAGCACGCAAAAGCAGCGGATCGCGGTCATTCCCTTTATCACGCGCAACGATGAACTCGGTGCAGTATGTAAAGGTGATCTCCGCGTCGAAGCTCCCGACGACGCTTTCCTTCTTTACCTGCTTTTGCATAGCCGCAGTATCGGCGCCGTCCGCAAAGATCGGCGCGCCGCCGAATACCGCCTGCATTTCATGAATGACGACACAGAAGCCCTTTCCGCCCGCGTCCACGACGCCCGCCTTTTTCAGCGCGGGGAGCAGGTCGGGGGTGCGGGCAAGAGAGGCGTCCGCCTCGGTGCAGATGGCATCCCACACAAAAAGCGCGTCGGGATTTTCCGCTGCCGCTGCCGTGCCTTTTTCCGCTGCCTCGCGGGCGACGGTCAAAATGGTGCCCTCGGTGGGCTTCATGACCGCTTTATACGCTGCCTCGACGCCGAGCGTCAGCGCCGCCGCAAGAGCGACACCGTCGGCGCTTTCCATGTCCTTCAGCCCCTTGGCAAAGCCACGGAACAAAAGCGACAAAATGACGCCGGAATTGCCGCGCGCACCGCGCAGCAGCGCAGCGGACGCAGTCGTCGCCACCTGCCCGACCGTCGGGTCTTCCAGCCGCGCCAGCTCGCGCGCACCGGCGGCGATGGTCATGGACATGTTCGTTCCCGTATCGCCGTCCGGCACGGGGAACACATTGAGGGCGTCGACCTCCTGCTTGACGGAATTCAGACGATTGGACGCCGATATGACGGCATCACGCAGAGTTTTTCCCTGTATCACTGGTAACATTACCTCCCGACTCATTCGGCCTGCATGTTGTCAACAAAGACATTGACCTTTTTCACGGCCAGTCCGGTCGCTTCCTCAACGGTATAGCGCACCTTGTTGACAATACTTTTGGCTATTGCGGAAATATTCATACCGTATATAACGGAAATATGCAGATCGACGATCAGACGGTCGCCGTCGCTGCGCACACGGATGCCGTCATCGGCAAAGGAGCGCTTGAAAAACACCGAGCGTAGCCCCTGGCGCGGTCCGCTCTTGACCATGGCGGTCACGCCGTAGCATGCCGAAACGGCACTGCCGACCAGATAGCGGAAATACTCCTGTGACACTTCAATCGTTCCGTAGCGGTTTTCAATGCGGATCATGAGACACACACCTTTCTAGTGGGTTATGCCGTCATAGACCGAATAGGCTGACGGCGTGATATATGTGAGGGCGGCATGTCCTGCCGCCATACCCTGTCGGTAGCAAAGCGGAATATATGGCATATCGCGGCTGAAATCGGCGACAAATTCCGCCGCCGTTTTTTCTCCCGCGCGGTAGGCGGCATAGCTTTGCGCCGCCTTATCCGCCGTGTTCACGCCGTATGCACCCGCGCCGCCTGCGCGAAAAAACACAAAGAGGTTCATCGACGGCGTCAGCCGCATCTCGCCGATATAGAGATCAAAATTTCCGGCGGCGAGCTGCGCCTTGTAGTCATCATAGGCGGCGGGCTGCGCCGTGACCTGAAATCCCGCCTGAGTCAGCTGCTGCACCAAAACCTTGACAAGCGCCTCGCGGCAGCGGTTGCCGCTCGCATACAGAAGGGTGAGCGGCACTTCCTTCACCGACGCCGCACCGGCAACACCGGTAGCATCGGTTGTAGCCGTTTCGGCAGTCGTTGTTGCGGTCGTTACGGTTGTTGTCGCGGTGTCCGTTGCAGCCGTTTCGGCAGTTGTCGGCACAGATTGCGCCGTTTGCAGCAGCTCGTTCACTCGTCCCGCCTCACTGCCGGCGGAAAAAGCGGAAAGGCCCGCCGCCGGTCTCCATTTCGGGTGAAACGGCGTCGTCGCGGGCATCGCCCGTCCGGCATAGGACGAGGCGGCAAGTGCCGTGCGGTCAACCGCCGCAGACAACGCCTGTCGCACAGCGGGGGCGGCAAGCACCGCCCTGCCGCTGTTGACGCCGAGATACACAAGCTGCGGGAGATCCACCGCCGTATCCTTGGCGGAGGTGCGGGGGATGTTACCGTCGCTGAGATCTTGAAACATATAGTGAATGCTGCCGTTCTCCAGATTCTGCAGCACGGCATCCTTGCTGACGAGGGAAAGGAGCTTTATCTCCTTGTTCTGTGCGGTCGCACCGGCGGCGTTTTTGGGGTTCGCCGTCAGCGTCTGACGGTCCGCCTGGAAAACATACGCGCCGCTGCCGACGGCGGCGGTCGCCGCCGCCCCCGTATCGGTCGAGCGCTTGATGATCGGGAAATACAGATTATAGCTGCCGTTCGGATCGGCAGAGGACAGCGTGAAGGTGATGACGCCGCGCTTGGCGCTCGCCGCTTGCACATTGGAAAGGGCGACACGGTAATTCTCCGAGGCCTTCGCTTTGTTGAAGCTATACACCACGTCGTCGCCGGTGACGGCGCTGCCGTCCGAAAAGACGGCGTTCGCACGCAGGGTGACGGCAATGTGCGTTGAGTCGGTCTGCTCCGCGCTTTGCGCCAGCACAAGCGTCGGGGAGAAATCCGCTCCCGGCCGCAGCAGCGGCTCATACAAAAGCGGGGAAAGGCAGACATTGAGCTGTGTCGCAGCGGAGAAGGGGTCGAGCGTGTCCTCGCGGTTATAGGCAAGGCACAGCGTTTCCGGCGCAGTCACCGCATCGCCGTTGTCGGTCGGCGCCGTGTCGGAACCGGAGGGCGTCACCGCCCGACAGCCGACAAACGCAAGCGTCAGCAGCAGGCAGGAAAGCAAGCTCAAAATGCGTTTCACGGCACACCTCCTACACTCGTCATTCTAGTATAGCACTTTCTCACAAAATAATCAACACAAATTTGGCGAAAAAGCGCCCCTCCTACCTGCGTAAGAGGGGCGTCGGATAATCTTATGCTTTAGTCGTCGTCACGGCGGCGATCGTTGCGGCGGAAACCGCCTTCACGGCGCGGTCTGAAGGAACGGGGCGCATCGGAAACAGAGTTTTCCGGCGTCAGCCCTTCGACCTCGATGAGCGCGTCGCGGCGGGACAGGTTCAGTCTGCCCTGCTCGTCGATCTCGACGACCTTGACCATGACCTCGTCGCCGACCGACACGACATCCTCCACCTTGTCCACGCGCTTGACATCAAGACGGCTGATGTGCACAAGGCCCTCCTTGCCGGGCGCGATCTCCACGAATGCGCCGAAGGTCATGAGGCGGGTGACGCGACCCTTATAGATCGCACCGATCTCGGGATCCTTTGCAATGGTCTCGACAACCATGAGCGCACGCTTGGCATCGTCGGTGTTGAGCGCGGAAATGAACACGCCGCCGTCCTCGGAAATATCGATTTTGCAGTTGCATTCCGTCTGGATTTTCTGAATGACGCAGCCGCCCTTACCGATGACCTCGCGGATCTTGTCAACATCGATCTTGGTGCTGAGCATCTTCGGCGCATACTTCGAAAGCTCTGCGCGCGGCTCGCTGATAACCGGCGCCATCACATCGTCCAGGATGTGGATGCGCGCTTTATAGGTCTTTTCGAGCGCTTCCTTGATGATGGCGGGGGTGAGACCGTGCACCTTCAGATCCATCTGAATGGCGGTGATGCCCTTCTTCGTGCCGCCGACCTTGAAGTCCATGTCGCCGAAGAAGTCCTCAAGGCCCTGGATGTCGACCATGGTCATGAAACGGTCGCCTTCGGTGACAAGACCGCAGGAGATACCGGCAACAGGCGCCTTGATCGGCACGCCCGCATCCATGAGCGCCAGCGTGGAGCCGCAGATGGACGCCTGCGAGGTGGAGCCGTTGGAGGACAGCACTTCGCTCACAAGACGGATGGTGTAGGGGAACTCCTCCACAGAGGGCAGCACCGGAATGAGCGCACGCTCCGCCAATGCACCGTGACCGATCTCACGACGGCCGGGACCGCGGGAGGGCTTGGTTTCGCCCACGGAATAGGACGGGAAGTTGTAGTGATGGATATAGCGTTTTTCGGTCTGATCGTCGAGACCGTCCAGCTGCTGCGCGTCGCCGGTGGAGCCGAGTGTCGTCACCGTCAGCACCTGCGTCTGTCCGCGGGTGAACATGCCGCTGCCGTGTGCGCGGGGAAGAATGCCGACCTCTGCCGCGAGCGGGCGGATGTCATTGATGCCGCGACCGTCCACGCGCTTGCCGTCATCCAGCAGCCAGCGGCGCACGACATATTTCTGCAGCTTGTACAGGCAATCGTCGATCTTGGCGATGTCATCGGGATACTGCTCATCAAACTGCGCATGCACCTCGTCATACACCGGCAGCAGGCGCTCGTCGCGCACCAGCTTGTTGTCGGTGTCGAGCGCATAGCGCACCTTTTCGATGGCAAATTCCTTGATCGCCTCGAACATCGCCGGATCGGGATCGTTGGAGGTGAAGGGGAACTTCTCCTTGCCGATCTCCTTGACGATGTCGTTGATGAAGGTCACGATCTGCTGGTTTGCCTCGTGACCCGTCATGATGGCGTCAAACATGGTGTCGTTGTCGATCTCGTTGGCGCCCGCCTCGATCATCGCGACCAGATCGGCCGTGGATGCCACGGTCACATGCATCTCGGAGCGCTTTTCCTCTTCGGCGGTCGGATTGATGACGAACTTGCCGTCCACCATGCCCACGACCACGCCGGAGATCGGGCCGTCCCACGGGATGTCCGAAATGGCGATGGCGATGGATGCACCGATCATCGCCGTCGTTTCCGGCTGACAGTCCGGATCCACCGACATGACCGTGCAGACGATGGAAACATCGTTGCGCATGTCCTTCGGGAACAGCGGACGGATCGGGCGGTCGATGACGCGCGAGGTGAGGATCGCCTTCTCGCTCGGGCGCGCTTCGCGGCGCTGGAACGAGCCGGGGATCTTGCCCACGGAGTACATCTTTTCCTCATAGTCCACCGAAAGCGGGAAGAAGTCCACGCCCTCACGCGGCTTGGCGGAGGCGGTGACATTGCACAGGATGGCGGTCTCGCCGTAGCGGACGAGGCAGGAGCCGTTGGACAGCTGCGCCATTTTGCCGGTCTCCACGACGAGCGGACGCCCGGCGAGCGTTGTTTCAAACTTTCTGTAATTTTCGAACACGAAATTACCTCCTCTGTTTTTATGTTAACGGAGGACAGGGCATTTAGCAATAAAACCGACGCTTTTGCGGCGCGTCAAAAGCGCCCGTTTCATCGCTAAATCCGATCGCTCCGTCACAGACAAAAAACACGCAGAGGCAGGCGGATGATCCGCCTGCCTCAAAGGTGTCTTACTTACGCAGTCCGAGCTTTTCGATCAGCGCACGATAACGGTTGATGTCCTTTTTCTTGAGGTACACCAGCAGATTGTGGCGATGACCGACCATTTTCAGCAGGCCGCGGTTGGAATGGTGATCCTTCTTGTGCACCTTCAGGTGCTCGGTCAGATCCTTGATGCGCTTGGTGAGAACAGCGATCTGGACTTCCGGAGAACCGGTGTCGCCTTCGTGGATCGCAAATTCCTTCATAATGGCGGTTTTCTCTTCGGGTAACATCATAGTCTTTCACCTCTTCAAAAATTGCCGCATCACGCAGTACAGGGTCAATCAAAAACACAGAGGCAGACGCCGCTGACCGCGGGATCGGAGCGCTGTTTTGCACAGCCTATATACTATACCACGCTTTTTTGCGTTTGTAAAGTATTTTTTATTTCATGAAATGCGCATGGATATATTCGCTGCTCATCTTCACGCTTTCAAACGGATCGCCGGGGCAGGTGTCCTGCTCCACGACATAGTATTTCACGCCCGTCTTTTCGGCAGTTTTGATAATTTTGTCAAAATCCATGTTGCCGTTACCGATCTCGGTGATGAACGGCTGACGATCCCGGTTCACGCCCATGTCCTTCAGATGCAGGATGTCGATGCGCCCGGCGAGCTTTTCGATCCAGGAGCAGACATCGCCGCCCGCGTGCTGCACCCAATAGGTGTCCAGAACAAAGGAGGTTTTGTCCGGATCGAGATTTTCAACGAGAATGTCCATCATCGTTTTGTCGCCGTCATATTTGCAGAATTCGTGGCTGTGATTGTGATAGGTAAACTTGAAGCCCTCGGGACAGACAGCGTCGGTCAGACGGCGCACCTTGTCGAGAAACGCCTCGATCTCCGCAAGACACAGGGTATCTGAGAAAAAGCCGCCGATGCCCATGTTGGTCGTGCCGAGCATGCGGTGCTCGTCCATCGCCTTCTGCGGATCGGCGAGCATTTCGTCGATGCTGCAGTGTGTGCCGCAGATCTCGATGCCCTCCTCGTGTGCGATCCTGCCGAACGCCTCACAGCCGATCGGGCAGCCGGCGGTCTGCGCCAGCGTATAGCCCATGTCATGCAGCTTTTTGAAGGAGGCTCTTGTGTCCTCCGGGGTGTCCAGATGGCCGCGGATGCTGTAAAGCTGTAAGCCGAGTTCTTTGATCATGACAATTTCCTCCCCTTTTATAAAAGGTGCTTTTTGGGCTCAGTATAGCACCGTGATTTTTGAAAAGCAACATTTTATTTGCTTTTTTTGAAAAAATCGCGTATACTCATTTCGATGAACCCGCCATCGGTCGATGGTGAGAAAAGGAGAAACGACATGACCGTTGCCATTTTGCTTGCCGCGGGAAATTCCGTGCGCATGGGGCAGGACAAGCTCTCTGCCGTGCTCGGTGACCGCCCGGTGCTGGCGCACACGCTCGGCGTGTTTGAGGCGTGCGATGCGATCGACGCGATCGTGCTTGTCGCCCGCCCGCAGGATAAAGAACGGTATGAGGCGCTGTGCGGACAGTACGGTATCGGCAAGCTCATTACCGTTTGCAGCGGCGGCGCAACGCGGCAGCAATCGGCGCGAAACGGGCTTGCCGCCGTGCCGCAGGACTGCACGCTGCTTGCCATTCACGACGGCGCGCGCCCGCTTTTGCGCGAGGATGTGCTTTTGCGCGTTCTGCGGGATGCCGAAAAATACGGTGCGGCGACCGCCGCTGTCCCCGTGAAGGACACGGTGAAGACCGCGACCGCCGACGGCTTTGTGGACAACACGCCGCCGCGCAGCACGTTGCAGCTGGTGCAGACGCCGCAGGCGTTTCGCACCGACCTCTACAGAAAGGCGCTTGCCGCCGCAAAAGAGGAATACACCGACGACTGCCAGCTGCTCGAAGCGTGCGGCATGCCGGTGCGGCTGACCGAGGGCAGCTACAGCAACATAAAAATCACCACGCCGGAGGATCTGCGTATCGCCGGCGCATTACTGTAAGGAGCGTTTTCTATGTGTGGATTGTGCGGATTTACGGGGGAGCTCGTCGACAGGGAGACCCATCTGCGGCAGATGACCGAAAAGATCATCCATCGTGGTCCCGACTCCGACGGCTTTTATACCGACGCGGACATTGCCATGGGCTTTCGGCGGCTGAGCATCATCGACCTCGGCGCGGGCGATCAGCCGCTGTATAACGAGGACAAAACGCTCGTTCTGACCTTCAACGGCGAGATCTATAACTATAAAGCGCTGCGCGCCCAGCTGCTGGAAAAGGGGCACATTTTCGTTACCGAAAGCGACAGCGAGGTGCTGCTCCACGGCTTTGAGGAGTGGGGTGAGGAGCTGCTGCCCCGCCTGCGCGGCATGTTCGGCTTTGCCATTTGGAACACGGAGAAAAAGGAACTGTTCCTTGCGCGCGACCCGTTTGGCATCAAGCCGATGCACTATACCCGTCTTGCCGACGGGCGACTGGTGTACGGTTCGGAGATCAAGTCCATCCTCACGCACCCCGATGTCAAAAAGGAATTCAATCCGGCGGCACTCGACGGGTATCTGTCGTTTCAGTATTCCGTGCCGGACGAGACCTTTTTCAGGGATATTTACTGTCTGCCGCCCGCGCACTGCCTGTGGTACCGCGACGGCGAGGTGACGCTGCACCGCTATTTCGATCCGATGTTCACACCGGACGAGGACATGACGCTGGACGAGGCGGTCGAGGAGATCGACCGCGCATTCACCGATTCGGTGGAGGCGCACCGCATCAGCGATGTGGAGGTCGGCTGTTTCCTTTCGAGCGGCGTGGACTCAAGCTTCGTCGCGTCCTATTTCGGCGGGCAAAAGGCGTTCACGGTCGGGTTCGACAACGGACAGCATTATAATGAAAGTAATTATGCCGCCGAGCTTGCAAAAGAGGTCGGCATCGAGCACTATGTGCACATCATTTCGGAGGAGGAGTATTGGGCGTCGTTGCCCAAGGTGCAGTATTACCTCGATCAGCCGCTTGCCGATCCCTCCTGTGTGGCGCTGTATTTCGTGTCAAAGCTGGCGGCGGAGCATGTCAAGGTCGTGCTGTCCGGCGAGGGCGCGGATGAGCTTTTCGGCGGCTATCGCATTTATCATGAGCCGTATTCCCTGCGCGGGTATCAGCGCCTGCCGCGCTTTTTGCGCAAATTCCTTGCCGCGTGCGCTGCAAGGCTGCCGGATTTCAAGGGAAAATCGTTTCTCATGCGCGGCGCGCAGACGCTCGAAGAGCGGTTCATCGGCAACGCCAAGATGTTCACCGAAAAAGAAAAAGCGCGCCTTTTGCGCGACATTCCCGCGACGGACCCGACGGAGAAAACGCGCGCCTTCTATGCGCAGACGGCGGGGCAGGACGATGTCACCCGCATGCAGTATCTCGACATCAACCGCTGGATGGTCGGCGACATCCTGCTCAAGGCGGATCGCATGAGCATGGCACATTCCCTGGAGCTGCGCGTGCCGTTTTTGGACAAGGAGGTGTTCAAGGTGGCGTCGCGCATCCCCGTCAGGCACCGCATCGCGGCGGGCACGACGAAATATGCCATGCGTCTTGCCGCCGAGCGGCACATCCCCGCGTCCGCTGCCGAAAAGCCGAAGCTGGGCTTTCCCGTGCCCATCCGCGTGTGGCTGCGGGAGGAGAAGTATTATAACACGGTGAAAGCGGCGTTCACTTCGCCGACCGCCGCGCAGTTCTTCAATACAAGCGAGCTGCTTTCGATGCTCGATGCGCATTTTGCCGGGAAGAAGGACAACAGCCGCAAGATCTGGACGGTGTATATGTTCCTCGTGTGGTATGATGTCTATTTCACCGCGGCATAAAAAGCGCCCTTTCCGCATACATTGTGGCGGAGGTGGGGCACTGTGTTTGTTTTTTCTCTGAAAACTTCAAAAAGGCAGATGGCGTGGGCGGTCGTTTGCGTGCTGCTGCTCATTGCCATTTTGCTGACGCTGGCGCTGTGGCCGGAGACGACGCCGACGGCGGCAGCCGCTGAAAACGACAGCGGCAAAGCCTTTCTCGCCGCGCTCGGCTACACAGCGGGGGACGGCGAGGTGCGCGAGGTGCGTCTGCCCGACACGGCGGACGCGACGCTGACGACCTATAACGCGCTGCAAAAAACGGCGGGGATGGATCTTTCCGCTTATTGCGGCAAGACCGTGCGGCTTTGCACCTATACCGTCACCGACCACCCTGCGGGGGAGGCGGTGGCGCACTTGTATGTCTATAAAGATCGTGTAGTGGGAGGGGACATTTCCTCGCCGACGGCGGGAGGCTTTTGTGAGGCGCTTCTGCCGCGTGCGGCGGGCGTGACACATGGAACGACTGGATAAGCTGATCTGCTCGCAGGGGATGCGCAGCCGTCGGGAGATCGGCGGCGTCATTCGCCGCGGCGGCGTGACCGTGAACGGTGCGGTTTGCCGCGATCCCGCCCGCAAGGTGGATCCTGCCGCCGATCTTGTGACGGTGGAGGGGGAAGCGCTGCGGTTTTCCGCGTTTGTCTATTATATGCTCAATAAGCCCGCCGGCCTTCTCTGCGTGTCCCGTGACCCGAGGGCGGAGACGGTGGTGGATCTGCTGCGCCCAGAGGATCGGCGGCGCGGTATTTTTCCGGCGGGACGGCTGGATCGGGATACGCGCGGACTGGTGCTGCTCACCGACGACGGCGACCTGGCGCACCGCCTTTTGTCGCCGAAAAAGCACATCGAGAAACGCTACCGGGCGATTTTGGACGGGCCGGTGGACAGGCGTGCCGTGGAGGCGTTTGCTGCCGGCGTGGTGTTGGCGGACGGAACGCGGTGCCGTCCTGCCGGTCTGTGCATTTTGCAGGAGGGCGAACGCCCGCTGGTGGAGATCACTTTGTGCGAGGGAAAATACCATCAGATAAAGCGCATGTTCGGCACGCTTGATCGCGGTGTTGACTGGTTAAAGCGCGTGTCGATGGGCGGGCTCATGTTGGATGAGACGCTCAAAGAGGGTGAATATAAATCACTTGAAAAACAAGAAATTTCCTTGCTGTTCAAGGAATGTTGAAAACTATTTGTGCAATTTGCCGTTATGAAAAATAGATAAAAAAAGCGGGAAAAGTTTGTGGGGTTAGCGACTAGCCTTTTTGAAAAAAAGTTGATATACTATATACTGTCAAAATTTTACCGGAGCATCCGGCAGTATAATTGGAGGTCAAAAGCATGGCTAGTCTTTCCCTGAAAAACATTTACAAGCGCTATCCCGGCGGTGTGACAGCCGTTTCGGACTTCAACCTCGAGATCAAGGACAAGGAATTCATCATCATGGTCGGCCCTTCCGGCTGCGGTAAGTCCACCACCCTGCGTATGATCGCGGGCCTTGAGGAGATCTCCGAAGGTGAGCTGTATATCGGCGACCGTCTGGTGAACAATGTGGCGCCGAAGGATCGCGACATCGCGATGGTGTTCCAGAACTACGCTCTGTATCCGCACATGACCGTGTTCGAGAACATGGCGTTCGGTCTGAAGCTGCGCAAGACGCCGAAGGATGAAATCAAGCGCCGCGTGGAAGAGGCCGCCCGTATCCTCGACATTTCCCATCTGCTCGACAGAAAGCCGAAGGCGCTGTCCGGCGGTCAGCGTCAGCGTGTTGCCCTGGGTCGTGCCATCGTGCGCGAGCCGAAGGTCTTCCTGCTCGACGAGCCGCTGTCCAACCTGGACGCAAAGCTCCGTGCGCAGATGCGTACCGAGCTTTCCAAGCTGCACAAGAAACTGGGCACCACCTTCATCTATGTTACCCACGACCAGACCGAAGCTATGACCATGGGCGACCGCATCGTGGTCATGAAGGACGGTCTCATTCAGCAGGTGGATACGCCGCAGCATCTGTATGATCTGCCCTGCAACATGTTCGTTGCCGGCTTTATCGGCAGCCCGCAGATGAAC
Source organism: Ruminococcus sp. (assembly GCA_004558485.1). Lineage (GTDB taxonomy): Bacteria > Bacillota > Clostridia > Oscillospirales > Acutalibacteraceae > URNF01. The sequence goes on from SFCS01000008.1 coordinate 65,042, forward strand.
TTCATCGAGTCCGTGCTGCTCAAAGAGGGCAACACCTACTATGTCGAGTTCGGCTCTGAGGACACCAAGTCCACCCGCGGCACGAAGTATCGCATTCCGCTTCCCGCGTCCAAGAACAAGGACAATGTGCTCGAAGAATATGTCGGCAAGGAAGTCATCATGGGCATCCGTCCCGAGGATGTGCACGATGAGCCGCGCTATATGGAAGAGTTCGCGGACTGCAAATTCAACGCCAATGTGGAGGTTGCCGAGCTGATGGGCGCTGAGACCTATCTGTATCTTGAAACCGAGGGCTACAACATTACCGCCCGCGTTGAGCCGACCTCGACTGCGCGCCCCGGCGATCGCATCGAGGCGGTCATCGAGAACACCAAGATCCACCTGTTCGACAAGGACACGGAAAAGACCATCTGCAACTGAGTCTGCCGTGTATGACAAAATCCGCCGTGCGGTTTTCGCACTGAAATGATAAAATAATGGTAGACACGAAAGTGTCTACCATTATTTTTATGCTATTATAGAGATGGAGGTGGAATTATGGCCGGTAAATACACGATATGAAGTAAAGAAGAAAAGCCAGCTATAGTCAAACGGAACGAACGAAAAGAAGCGCTGCATCTGAAACTTTTCATATGCGGCGCATCGCGCCGTAGGAGCAGATTTATGATATAATATTTAGAACACCGTGGACTTTTTATCCATTTCCTCCGCCGTTTTTTTAATTTCAATGGAATATATATTTCCCTTAATTCCCGTGAATACTCTTGGGCTTATATTCATAATCACACTTGTAAAGTTCTGCTTTACAAAAATCCGCGTTATTTACGGATAAATACGCTGCCTTTTCATCACATACAACCGTAATCGTAATGATTTCATCCGTCGGTATGGTTTGGTTAAAGATATATGTATAGCCTTTTCTGGAAAAACATAGCTTTAACTGTTTCTCACCCTCAAAATAAACCGAGCCGTCCTCACCGCCGAAAAGCTCGGCTCCGTTTTCGGTCGCTGATGAAATATTCAGCCTGATTTTCAAAGTAAATGGGTTTGCAACCGTTTTTACGGGTAATTTTATTTTTCTGTTTCCCGAACTATCTGCAGCAATATTGCTAAAATCAGTACATATCACGGTTCCGTCAGCCGCTGCCTTGCAATAGCGCCCGGGATTTGCCCCCGCGGCATAGTTTGCAAGCAATTTTACCCTGTCCACAAATTCATCTGCTGTCTGCCAACTCTTTTTGCCGCCGAACCAGCTTTTTTCGGCAATGAGCATTATCTGATTTTTAAGCAGCTTAAATAAATCTATATGCGAGCTGCCGCATGAGGCGTCCAGCCAGATTGCCGATTCCGCCCCTAACAGCAGCGGATGCCCCTCGTCCAATTCAAAACTGTCGCCGAACTTATTTGCCTCCCAGGTATCAAACATTTCTTTAATATCCAAATCATTTTTATAGTATGTAACTCCCGGAACTATATATAAATCGGAATCGTTTGAATTTATTATATGATATTTCTTTTCAAGCGCAACATTCACATCGGAAAAAACCAACGACCAGGTTTGAAATTCAGCCTCGCAGGAAACCGGCGTATTTCCGTCATACTGCTTTCCGCCGCTGTTCATACCGTTCCACAAAACCGGTATGTAGCCTTTTGAATTGACATACCTGATCATAGCGTCCATATAACGGCGCATCATCTCGTTGCGCTCCGCCGCGGTTATACCGTATGTTTCCAATTCACTGTCCTTTACCCATTCATCGGTGCCTATATGAAGTCTTTTTCCGCAAAAAATCGGTTCATCGCCCGAAATATATTCATCCATTACACTTTGGGCAAAGCCCACCGCATTATCAAAGGCATTATTTCGTAAATCAAGCTGCCACGAATTTAAAGCGGCGCTTTTAAATCCGAAATTTTTCGCCTGTTCGGACTCGCTTGCCATACACATGGTTCCGCAATGCGAGGGCGCGTCTATTTCCGGAACAATTTCAACCCCGTATTCAAGCGCGTTTTTTTGCAGCTGCACAAATTCGTTTTTTGTATAAATCATATTGCCGCCGTTTACACAGGTTTCAATTATGCCGCGGTTAAGCGCGGGGTATTTTTCGCTTTGCAGGCGGAACGAGTTTTCCGTTTCTCCCGCACCGTCGTTAAGGTGCAAATGCACACGGTTTATCTTGAAAAATCCCGCATATTTTACAACCTCGTTAAGATAATCTATTCCCATATAATATCTTGCGGTATCTATCATGATTCCGCGCACCGGATATTCGGGATAATCTCTTATAATACCCCTTGGCATTTTTCTGCTGTTATCGCCTTGCGAAAAGCATTGTGCCAAAGTAGCTCCCGCATATAAAAAGCCCTTTTCGGTTTCTGCGGTAACGCGGCATATATCCGATATGTCTGCCGAATATCCCTCTGCGCCAAGTCCGGCAGCCTTTGCTGATACAAGCACTATATCCCCGCTGCATCCGCCGTCGCCCGGCTCGGCAAATGCCTGCACGCCGGTATAAGCAGAAATAAATAAACATATCCGCTCTGCCGCATCCCGCAGGGACGGCATATTATAAATGATTTTACCCGAAAACGCAAAATCACCGCTTGAGCCGCACCATTCGCGTATGGACGGCACGGTCTTCGGTCGGCGGTATTGCGCGGAATCGTATGCTCCCTTTATTTTTATTTTCACAGAGTTATCACATTCCGCGGTATCGCCCGTAACCGTGTCGCTCACGCGCAAAAACAATCCGACGGTCATATCCTCAAGCGGCTGCCTGATTAGCCCGTCCCGTCCTACAACAGCGGGATTACTTGTGCCGTAAAGCGATATCTCAAAGCGCCGGTCTCCGATTTTTTTGAAAACAAGCCTATCGCCCGAAAGCGAAGGATACTCACGCACAGCCGCCGCCAAAGCCGTTTCTATCGGCGAATTATTTTTCGCACTGTATTCCGGCAGCGCGATGCCGGTTATTTTTAGTTGATTTTTCATAGTAATACCCCTCTGAAACGATTATTTTATTCACACTGAAAAATACTTTTATTTGCCTTAGTACCCTGCCCGCGCCATCGCCGCCGGCGTGCGGCTTTGTTTCCTCCCGGTATAAGGGTATGACTGCGGTATTAAACAGGTTGAGCCACTGCTTGTAATATGTTTCCTGCTGCGCAGGGTTATCCTATTGATCAAGCATAAAAATATTGCAACCCACTTAAAGAATACAATGCAATTCAAAGTATGTCAAGAGCCGGCAACCCTCACGACAACGCTGTCATGGAAAGTTTTTGGGGAAGATTCAAGGATGCATTGCGAAAGCACTTCCATTACAGAGAGTGTGACGACCTCAGAGAGGTCATGGAACATGCTGTCTATTACTTCAACAATGAACGCCCCGTTCGCAAGTTGAATGGAAAACCATCAGTCCTGTTCAGAACAGAACCGGTGGCCTGAATATTTTGTGTCTACTAACTATTGACTACTTCAGCGCGATTTTCGCACGGCGGATTTTTTATGCGTGCTTCATGCGCCGGAGAGCGGCATGAGCCAGTTGTGCGGAAGAAGCTTTGCCAAAACGCGATAGAATTTGTAGAACCCGCGCGGCGTATAGACTGCGCGTCCCTTCTGCGCCTTTTTGAGTGCCGTTTTCGCCACCCTTGTCGGGTCGCAATAGGGCAGGCGCTCAAAGGTCTTTGATGCGCCGTTTTCGATGCCCGCGACCGGCAGAAACTCCGTCGCCATCGGGCCGGGGCAGACCGCCAGCACATGAATACCGCGCGGTTTCAGCTCGCGGCGCAGCGCGGTGGAAAAGCTGAAAACATACGCCTTCGTGGACGAATAGACCGTGAGCCTTGTGTTGGGCACAAAGGCGGCGATGGAGCAGACGTTGAGGATAAAGCTGCCCTTTTGCATATACGGCAAAAAGAGTGTCGAAAGGACCGTCAGTGCGCGGCAGTTGAGGTCCACCATGCGCGCCTGCTCGCCATAGGGCAGCTCATCGACATTGCCGAGCTTGCCGAACCCCGCGTTGTTGACGAGTGCCTTCACCTGCGGCCTTTCCGTCTCCAGAAGCGTTTGAAGCGTCCGGAAGCTGTCCTCTGCCGTCAGATCGAGCGGCAGGATGCGCACCGCTTTTTGCGGGTGTGCGGCGGCGAGCGCCTCGAGCCGTTCGCGGCGGCGGGCGATCACCCAAATTTCATCGGCTTGCAAGGAGGCACAGAGCGCCTCAAAAAATTCTTTTCCGAGCCCCGAGGAGGCGCCGGTCAGAACGGTGACGGTCATGAAAAGCCCTCCTTACTTTGAAAAACGGCGGATGAGCGCCTTTATCTGTTCGGTGAACGAGGCGGTGTCCTTGTTGGAAATGCCGCGGCTGCCCTTGGCGACCGCCAAAAGCTCGTTTGCCGCCGCGACAAGCGCCTCATACAGCCTTGCGGCGCGGGAGTCGGCGGTGCGCGGCGACGCCTTGACGGGGATGCCGGCACCGTCATTGAGCACCGTGTCGGTGAGCAGATCATAGCTGTTGCCGCTGTAGGGTGCGATCGCCTTGCAGCCGTAGTCGGCGTGCAGCGTATCGCGGAGCGCCTCGCAGGCAGCGGGGTCACCGTGGTTGACAAACACGGTCTGCGGGCGTTTTTCGAATGCCTCAAACCATCTGAGCAGTCCGTCGCGGTCGGCGTGACCGCTCATGCCGTGCAGGGAGGCAATCTCTGCCTTGACGGTGACATCCTCGCCGAACAGGTGCACGACCGTTGCCCCTTCCAGCAGCTTTCTGCCGAGGGAGTTCTCCGCCTGATAGCCGACAAACAAAACGAGGTTTTCGGGTTTCCACAGGTTGTGCTTCAGATGGTGACGGATGCGTCCCGCCTCGCACATGCCGCTGGCGGAAATGATGATCTTCGGGCGGTCGTCAAAGTTAATTGCCTTGGACTCGTCGCCTGTCACCGACAGGATGATGCCGGGAAACCAAATAGGGTTGACGCCGCGCTCCAGCAGCGCCGTCGTCTCCTCGTCAAAGCAGACGGGGTCGCATTGCAAAAAGATCTGTGTCGATTCCACGGCGAGCGGGCTGTCGATATAGACGGGAAAATTCCCGTATTTTTGCAGTCTGCCGCTTTCCTTTATCTCCCGCAGGGCATACAAAAGCTCCTGCGTTCTGCCGACGGCAAAGGACGGAATGATGACGCTGCCGCCGCGCGCAAAGGTGCGGTCAATGCAGGCGGCAAATTCCTCGACGGTGTTGCCGGTGTGCTTTTCGTGCAGACGGTTGCCGTAGGTGGACTCGATGAGCAGATAGTCCGCATCCTTCACAGTCTGCGGGTCTTTGATGATGGGCTGATGCGTGTTGCCGACATCGCCGCTGCACACCAGCTTTTTCGTGATGCCGTTCTCGGTGAGCCACAGCTCGATCGCTGCCGAGCCGAGCAGATGACCGATATCGGTGAAGCGAATGCGCAGATTTTCCGAAACAGTGTATTCCGTGGCATAATCACAGCGACGGAACAGCTTGACGGTTCTCTCCGCATCGTCTATGCCATAAAGCGGTTCTACGGGCGCGTCGCCCCTGCGCTTTGCCTTGCGGCTTTTCCATTCTGCCTCCATCTCCTGAATGTGCGCGGAATCGCGCAGCATGATGGCGCAAAGGTCGGCGGTGACCGCCGTGGCGTAGATCCTGCCCTTGAAGCCGTCTCGGTAGAGTCGCGGCAGCATACCGGAGTGATCGATATGAGCGTGGGTGAGAAAGACGGCGTCGATCAGGGATGCCGCAATCGGCAGCGGGACATTCTCATAGAGATCCCGCCCCTGCTCCATGCCGCAGTCGATGAGATAATGGCAGCCGCCGAGCTCCAACAGCGTACAGCTGCCGGTCACCTCGTGGGCGGCGCCGATGAAGGTCAGTTGCATAAGGAAAGCCCCCTTTTAAGGCTATTATAGTCAAAAGACGGTGTGCTGTAAAGAGAATTATAGGATACCGGTGAGAAAAATTTCCAGTCCGATCAGGATGAGGATGACGCCGCCGAGCATGGTGGCTTTGCCGGAAAAGCGCATGCCGAAGCGCTTGCCGAGGAAAAGACCGCCGATACAGATGCCGAAGGTGACGGCGGAAATGAGCAGCGCCGCCGTGAGGGCGTGCAAAAAGTCATATTCCGCGATGGTAAAGCCGACCGACAGGGCATCAATGGAGGTAGCGACCCCCTGCACCAAAAGTCCGCCGAAGCTGACCGCCTCCGCCTCTTCCTCTTCGCCTTTGCGGATACCCTCGAGCAGCATTTTGCCGCCGATGAACAGCAGCAGCGCCAAGGCGATGAAGGGGATGCACTTTTCAAAGGTGCGAAAATACTGCACGATGGTGTGCACGCACACCCAGCCGAGGAGCGGCATCACCGCCTGGAAAGCACCGAAGGTGCCCGCGATGGTGCACATTTTGCCGGCACCCATGTGCGGTGAGCGCAGGCCGTTGGCAAGGGAGACCGAAAAAGCATCCATTGCGAGACCGACGCCGAGCAGTACCGCATTGCTGAAAAACATGATGTTACAATCCATACCCCAACCTCCCCAAAAATAAAAAAAGATGCGGCGCTGGCCACATCGGCAAAAGAAAAGAGCCCATGTGGAGCGGATGCTGCACATGAGTCTCGCAATTTAAGGCAGAGCCAGGCGAAAAAAGCCAGTATGTTGACCTGCCGCGTGTCACCACGCTTGCTACTCCCTCAGAATACTTACCGCATGGTAGCATACTACGCGCCATTTGTCAAGGCTAAAACAAAAAAGGCAAAAAGGGCTTGCAAAAATGCTGCGAATGGTGTACAATACGGGATGTTCCGTATCCGCCCGTGGCGAAATTGGATATCGCAGTGGATTCCGATTCCAAAGGCTGGGGGTTCAAGTCCCTCCGGGCGGACCAAAAAACAGGATGTCGCTTTTGCGGCATCCTGTTTTTTTGGTCCGGAGGGCGCAGAACCCCCACGCAATTTTGCGAAG
>SFCS01000028.1 GCA_004558485.1 Ruminococcus sp.
TAGGTTAAATCAAATGATTGACGAACAGAAGATCTCCAAGCGTGAGTTTGCCAAACGGGTCGGCGTTTCCGAAAACTATGTATACACGCTGACCGGCGAGAGCAATAAAATTACAACGCTCTCTCCGATGCTCGCAAAGGTTATTGCGATGGAATTTGGATATGACCCGGAATGGATATTGCATGGAGATAAAAAGGTATGACAAAAGCCGAATGAGTTTGAACGCTCATTCGGCTTTTTCTGTCACAGCTTGGATTGTTCATAGCGATGATCCTTTCGAATTGGTGTCCGGCAACGCAATTCTACTACAGGAGCTTTGCTATGGATATTCTTTTTTACTATTGCATCTTCATTTTACAATCTGCGGAATTTCTTTATCTATATTGAATGGGATAATAACCCCCTGTACTTTCTGTTACTGCAGATTGCCGAAAACCTTCCAGCTGTCGCGGGTCATCCTTTCCCGCCGCCACAGGCGAGGGAGCTATTTTCGTCATTTCGGAGAAAAAGCGCGCAAACGGTTGCAAGTGATCGAAAAAGACGATATAATAGGTGAGATATTGCTTGAGGGGATGGGTATTTTTGAAAAAGGGGTTTGACAACGAAAAATATTTACAGCTCCAATCGGAGCAAATTCGCCGCCGCATCGACCAGTTCGGCGGCAAGCTCTATCTGGAGTTCGGCGGCAAGCTGTTTGACGACTACCACGCATCCCGCGTGCTGCCGGGCTTTGAGCCGGACAGCAAGATGCGGATGCTGTGCAAGCTGTCTGCCGACGCGGAGATCATCATTGCCATCAACGCCGGCGACATTGAAAAAAGCAAGGTGCGCAGCGATCTCGGCATCACCTATGACGAGGATGTGCTGCGGCTTATCGGTATTTTCCGCAGCATGGGGCTGTATGTCGGCAGCGTTGTCATCACCCGTTACACCGGTCAGGACTGCGTGGATGCGTTCCGCCGCCGTCTTGCCGCCGTCGGCGTGCGCAGCTTCCTGCACTATCCCATCGCCGGCTATCCGTCCGACATCGCGCACATCGTGAGCGACGACGGCTACGGCAAAAACGACTATATCGAGACCACCAAGCCGCTTGTTGTCGTGACCGCGCCCGGGCCGGGCAGCGGCAAAATGGCGACCTGTCTGTCGCAGCTTTATCATGAATACCGCCGCGGCATCAAGGCGGGCTATGCCAAATTCGAGACCTTCCCCATCTGGAACCTGCCGCTCAAGCACCCCGTCAATGTCGCCTATGAGGCGGCAACGGTGGATCTTGACGATCTCAACATGATCGACCCGTTTCATCTGGAAAAATACGGTGTCACCACCGTCAACTATAACCGCGATGTGGAAATCTTCCCCGTCCTGCGCGCCATGCTGGAGAAAATTCAGGGCGAGTCTCCCTATTTTTCCCCGACCGACATGGGCGTCAACATGGCAGGATACTGCATCTTCGACGACGACGCAGTGAAGGAAGCCGCCGAGCGCGAAATTCTCCGTCGGTATTATCAGACCGCCGTTGCGGAAAAACGCTGCGGCAGCGACGGCTCGCAGACGCAGAAAATGGAGCTCATGCTCAACCGCGCGGAAATTGCCCCCACGGTGCGTCCGGTGATTGCCGCCGCCGCCGCGAGAGCAGAGGTCAGCGGTTCTCCCGCAGGCGCGCTGGAGCTGCCCGACGGCGATATCGTCACCGGCAAGACCACCACGCTGCTCGAAGCAACCGCTGCGCTGCTGCTCAATGCGCTCAAGCGCCTTGCCGGCATCGATCAGGAAACCGACATCATCAGCCCACAGGCGCTCGAACCCATCTGTAACCTCAAGGTGCGGCATCTGCACCACAAAAATCCGCGCCTGCACGCGGACGAGGTGCTCATTGCACTGAGCATCAGCTCCACCCGCAACGCCGACGCCGCCAAGGCGCTCGAGCAGCTTGAAAAGCTGCGCGGCTGCGACGCACACTATACGGTCATCCTCTCCCGCATGGATGAAAAAACACACAAGGCGCTCGGCATCCATGCTACCAGTGAGCCGAAATATGAAGTGAAACCGGTCTGAAAACGAAAAGAACCTGCTCTTTCGAGCAGGTTCTTCAGACTGTCAAAAAAGTCCGCAGGACGCAAAAGCGCATTTCGACGAAAAAGTGTAAGCAAGGAGTTTAGCGAGTCAAAGGAGCGTTTCTGCGAAACGCCCGCTTTTGCTGTCTGCGTCAACCGCCCCCTGCCGTATACACATACGCCGACGGGGGCGGTTTCCTTGCTCCTGCGGTTTTTAGACAGCCTCCCAGTGTGTCAAAAAATAAGTTTTTTGACACACTGAAAAGAACCTGCTCTTTCGAGCAGGTCCTTTGTTTTTTGTTACGGCTTTGCGCCCTTTGCGCCCTTACTGCCGCCGAAGCCCGCAAGGATGTTGCTCTTGAAGGTGAAGGTGAGCGCCTGTCGCTCGCGCTGCCGCTTGAACGCCAGCGCCACCAGCCGATCCATCAGCTCCGCAAAGGAGACGCCCGCCGCCTCCCACAGATAGAAGGCAAGCGAACCGGGGATGGTGTTGATCTCGTTGACCCATACCTCTCCCGTCTCGGTGTCGTTGAGGAAATCGACGCGGGACACGCCGCAGCAGCCGAGCGCCTTGAAGGTCTCCACCGCCAATTCCTGCACCTTTTCGGTCATGCCGTCCGGCAGCTCGGCGGGACAGCGGCGCTTGAGCGTCGCCATGCCCTTCGACTTTCCGCCGCCGATATATTTCTGATCAAAATCCAAAATATCCGCCGCGGCGATCGGCTCTTCGCACACCGAGGGGATCGCCCCGTCGGCGTCGCCGAGCACCGCACAGTTGATCTCCCGCAAATGCTCCACCGCGCGCTCCACGAGCACACGGTCGGCAAAGCCCGTCGCCGTGTCCAGCGCCGCCGTCAGCGTCTTTTTGTCGGTCGCCTTGCTGATGCCGATGGACGAACCGAGATTGACGGGCTTGACGATCACGGGATAGCCGAACTGCTTTTCGATGTCGGCGATCACCGTCTCCGGCGCCAGCGCATATGCCTTGGCGCGGTATTGCTTTGCGGGCAGCACCGGCAGTCCCGCCTCGCGCAGCACCGCCTTCATCACATATTTATCCATGCCCACCGCGGACGCCGTCACATCGCACGCCGCATACGGCACATTCAGCATTTCCAAAAGCCCCATCAGCGTGCCGTCCTCGACATTGGTGCCGTGCACCACGGGAATGGCAACCTCAAAAGAGCCGACGACCGTTTTGCCGAATTTCGGCGTCGGGTATTTCAAAAGGTCAACGCCGCTTGCCGTCTTGACCGGCAGCACCCGCGTCGCCGCTTTCATAAGCTCCGCCTGCGGCTTTTTGTAGACCTCCACTTTTTCCAGCTCCGCTCCCGTATACAGGCAGTTATCCTTACCGATATACAGCGGGAGCACCTCATATTTGTCTCTGTCAAGCGCATGGAACGCCTGCAATCCCGAAATGATGGATACCTCATGCTCGGTGGAACAGCCGCCGAACAGCACCGCAACCTTTGTTTTCATGAATACCCCTCCGTCAGTAGTTATCCGGCAGATCGTTTTCGAGCAGCACGATCTGTTCCGCGGACGGCAGCGCCGCCACATACCGCAGCGCATCCGCAAGATCCTTCGCCACATACAGCTTTTCTGCGTCAAATCCCGCGTCCAAAAGTCCTTTTTTGAGCGGCGGCGCCTGCTTTTCGCCGACCAAGACCGCGACATCGCATTTGTCGGCGGCATAGCCGCCCAGCTCCTCGTTCAGCGCCTCCTGCCGCTCGCCCAGCTCCACCATGCCCGGCGTCACCAGCACGCGGCGCTTCGGGAATAGCGAAAGCGTGTCGAGCGCGCTGCGAAAGCCCGCAGGGTTGGCGTTGTAGGCATCGTCAATATACCCGTTCGGCAAAAGCTGCAGGCGGTGCTCCACCGGCTGCAGCATTTTCACCGGGTACACCATCTCTTCGAGCGACACGCCGAGCGTATACGCCAACGCCATGCAGCCGACAAGATTTTGCACCGTGTGCAGTCCGAGAAGCCTTGTCGTATAGCGGCGACTCTCGCCGTTCGGCGCGGTGAGCGTAAAGCTGCTGCCGGAGGTGCCGACGGTAATGTCACTTGCCCGCCAGTCGGCGTCGCTGTCCGCCGCCGCGCCATAGGTCACATGCGGCACACAAAGCGTCTGCGCCTTTTGGCGGATATAGGCATTGTCCGTATTGAGAAACACGCAGCCGTCCTGCGGCAGCGCGTCCGCCAGTTCAAATTTCGTCGCAATGATGTTGTCGATCGTCTTGAAGGTTTCGAGATGCTGCTCGCCGATGGAGGCAATGATACCGTAGCGCGGGTGCACCAGATCGCAAATTTCGGCGATGTCGCCGTTTTGCCGCGCCCCCATTTCCACCAAAAACACCTCGTGCGACGGACGCAGCTCCTCGCGCACCGTGCGCACCACGCCCATGGTGGTGTTGAAGCTTGCAGGCGTCATCAGCGTGTTATACTTCACCGACAGCAGCGCATGCAGAAAATTCTTGACACTGGTCTTGCCGAAGCTGCCGGTGATGCCGATGACCGTGAGATCGTCGTGCGCGGCAAGGATGCGCCGCGCGTCCTTCACAAAGTGGTTTGCGATCGCTTTTTCGAGCGGTGTCAAAAGGAAATTTGCCACGCCCGTCCACAGCCAAATGACGGTGGAAAAAAGACCGAGAAAGCCCACCGAACGCGGCGCGGACAGGAAAAAGCACGGGACGGCGCAGAGAAGAAACAGCACCGTCTGCAAAAACAGCACGCGCCAGACGCGCGCCGTATACACGAGCGGCTTTTTCGCCTTTTTCGGCAGATTCAGAAGTGCGGTGAGCAGCAGCACGCCCGCCGCCGTCGCATACAGCGCGATCTCCGGCACGCGCCCGTTCATCCAAATGGCGGGGATACACAAAAACGGCAGCAAATGCCGCACATTCACGAGCTTTTCATCGTTTTCGCGGCACCACTTGCGATACCGCTCGGTGCGATAGGAATTGAGCTGCAGCATATGGGTATACCCGATCGCCTGCAAAAAGAAATTCAGCGCCGCAGTCAGCAGCATCAGGAGCTTTACCGTCAATAGCATTTGCATCCCTCACAACTCTTTCAGAAAACTGCACAAAACGCGCTCACACTGTCCCCACCGTTCGGCAAAGGAAAAGTGCCCTGCGCCCGCCAGCACCACCAGTCCCGCGTCGGGGATGAGACGCTCCATCTTTTGGCCGTCGGAAACGGGCGTCGCGGTGTCCAGCTCGCCCCAAATGAGCAGCACCGGCACGCCGATCTGCGCGAGGTTCTTCGTCAGATCCTCCGCGATGCAGCGCACCATCACCGCCCGCATCCGCTCGCTTGCGTTGCGATAGTCCGCCGAGCCGGCGTTTTTCTTCACACGCTTCACCAAAGCGGGACAGCATTTTGCCACCGGCGGCAGCGCTGCCAGGTGCTTCATACATTTATAGCTGTATACCTTCACATAATATTTGAGCGACCTCTTCGGGCGGATGCCCGCCGCGTCGAAAAACACCGCCTTTTTCACCGTGAAGGGCAACGCCCTCTCGGTCAGCAGCTTGATGCTGATGCGTCCGCCGAAGGAATGGCACATGAGCACCACCTCGGAAAGCCCGAGCGCCTTGGCAAACGCCATGACAAAATCCGCATAGGCGCCGACATCCCAGTTTTCCCGCGGCTCATCACTGCCGCCGAAGCCCGGCAGATCCGGCGCGACGACACGGCAAAAGCCCGCAAGATAGTCCGTCAGCAGAGAATAGGTGGGGACGGGAGCGCCCCAACCGTGCAAAAATAATACAGTCTGTTGATTTTTGTCTCCGATATCCAGATAGTTTATCTTTAACCCGTCAACGGTCAGCTCCACAGCGCCACCCCCTTTACAGCATACGGCGGTTTCTTTACATTATGCCCGATGATTACTTTTTATAGGTCGTCACTTCCACGGTGTTGATGACAACATCCGTGACCGGCTTGCTGTTGTCGTCCACTTCCACCTTGGCGATGGCGTCAACGATGTCCATGCCGGCATACACCTGTGCAAACACGGTGTGTCCGCCGCTCTTGCGCCATGCGCCGTCAAGCGAAATGTTGCCGCCGTTTGCCTCATAGAGATCCCAGACCTCGTCGGGGACCCAGTCATAGATATAGGTCTCCTGATAGTTTGCCTTCTTGAACTCCGTCCAGTTGGAGAAGCTGTTTGTGAAGCTGTCGCCGTACATCTGCTTATAGTAGTCATACGCCTTCTGATACACGCTGTTCACCGACTCGTCGGTGTAGGTGTCGCGCGTCTTGAAGTCGTCCTTGGTCGCCTGGTTGATGAAGAACTGGCTGCCGTTGGTGTCAACGCCGCTGTTCGCCATGGCGACCGCGCCGCGCAGGTTGAGGAGCTTTTCGTCAAATTCGTCCTCAAACTGCCCCTTGTCGTTGTCGGTATAGATGCTCTTGCCGCCCGTGCCGTCCCCCTTGGGGTCACCGCCCTGGATCATAAAGCCGCTGATGACGCGGTGGAAGGTCAGGCCGTTATAATAGCCCTGCGACGAGAGCGTCAGAAAATTCTTGACCGTCTTGGGTGCCGCCTCGGGGAAAAAGCGCAGGGAGATGTCGCCCATCGAGGTGTGCAGGATGGCAACGGTGTCGCCCTCGTTCGGCATGTCGAGCTGGAACCCGACCGCCTTATCCTCATAGGCGGTGCCGACCTTCTTGCGGCAACCCGCAAGGCTGCCGCACAGCAGCAAGATACAGGCGAAAACCGCCGAAATTTTCACGCACTTTTTCATGGTGTTATCCTCACTTTTCTTCAATATCGATAGACACGATGGTGACCGGCTTCACCGGCTTGTCGGCGGCGTCGGTCTCGACCGCCGCGATCGCATCCACCACATCCATGCCGTCAAACACCTGACCGAACACGCTGTGGCGATAGTCAAGGTGCGGCGTGCCGCCCACGGCGGCATAGTTGTCGATCGTCTCGGCGGGATAGCTGTCGGGATATTCCCGCATCTGCGACAAAAGCTGCAGCGGCGCTTCCTTTGCCTGCACGATGAAGAACTGGCTGCCGTTGGTGTTCGGGCCGGCGTTCGCCATCGAGAGCGCGCCGCGCAGGTTGTGCAGCGCCGGGTGGAACTCATCCTCAAATGCCGCGCCGAAAATGCTCTCGCCGCCGCAGCCCGTGCCCGTCGGGTCGCCGCCCTGGATCATGAAATCGTTGATGACGCGGTGGAAGGTCAGGCCGTCATAATAGCCCTCCTTTGCGTGCGTCACGAAGTTTTCCACCGTCCTTGGCACTTCCTTGCCGAAAAGACGGATGGAGATGTCGCCCATCGAGGTGCGCATGACGGCGACGGTGTCGCCCTTTTGCGGTTTATCCAGCTGATTCATGGAAAATCCTCACTTTCTCAATATGCCTTTGCCCACAGCACCATATGCTGTGCGGGCTTGCCGCAGCAAACACAGGTGTCGGCAAGATGCTCCTGTGCCAGCGGGATGCAGCGCGAGCCGACGCCCGTTTCCGCCTTGACCGCATCCTCACACGCCTCGTCGCCGCACCACATGGCTTTGATGAAGCTGTCGCCCTTGTCGGCAAGCGTTTTCTTGATCTCGTCGAGCGAGGTGCAGGCAAAGGTGCGGTTTTCGAGGTTTTCGAGCGCCTTTTTGTACATGTTGTCATGCACCTTTTTGAGCAGCGCGGGGATCTCCTCCTCCAGGCTGTCGAGCGACACGGTGACCTTTTCGCCGTTGTCGCGGCGGGCGATGACACAGCAGTTATTTTCGATGTCGCGCGGGCCGATCTCCAGCCGCAGCGGCACACCCTTCATTTCATATTCCGCAAATTTCCAGCCTGCGGACTGCTCGCTCACATCCAATTTGACGCGGGCAAACCTTTTGATGCGCTCATACAGAGCGGTCGCCTTTTCGACAACGCCCTCCTTGTGCTGGGCGATCGGGACGATCACAACCTGCACCGGCGCAACGGCGGGCGGCAGGCAGAGACCGCTGTTGTCGCCGTGCGTCATGATAACCGCGCCGATCAGACGGGTGGTCATACCCCAGGAGGTCTGATGCGGATAGTGCTGCGTGTTGTCCCTGTCGGTGAACTGGATGCCGAACGCCTTGGCAAAGCCGTCGCCGAAATAGTGCGATGTGCCCGCCTGCAGCGCCTTGCCGTCGTGCATCATCGCCTCGATGGCATAGGTCGCGACAGCGCCCGCAAACTTGTCGCTTTCGGTCTTTCTGCCGCGCACCACCGGCATCGCCAGCGCATCCCGACAAAAATCGGCATACACATTGAGCATACGCTCGGTCTCCTCGATGGCTTCCTCGGCGGTGGCGTGGATGGTGTGTCCCTCCTGCCACAAAAATTCGCGGGAGCGCAAAAACGGGCGCGTGGTCTTTTCCCAGCGCACCACGCTCACCCACTGGTTATAGAGCTTCGGCAGATCACGGTAGGAATGGACGATATTCGCATAGTGCTCGCAGAACAGCGTCTCGGAGGTCGGGCGCACGCAAAGGCGCTCCTCGAGCTTTTCGCTGCCGCCGTGGGTGACCCACGCCACCTCCGGCGCAAAGCCCTCGACATGATCCTTTTCCTTCTGCAAAAGGCTTTCGGGGATGAACATGGGCATACAGACATTCTCGTGCCCCGTCTCCTTGAACATACCGTCCAAAATGTGCTGAATATTCTCCCAGATCGCATACGCATACGGGCGGATGACCATGCAGCCCTTCACGCTGGTATAGCCCACAAGCTCCGCTTTTTTCACGATGTCGGTATACCACTGGGCGAAATCGTCCTCCATAGAGGTGATGGCCTCCACCATCTTCTTGTTCTCTGCCATATGATTTGACTCCTTTATATAACACATATAAAATCAGTATACCAAAATTATCCGTTTTTTTCAAGACTTTTTCGCCGCAAATTCTTCGACAAGGTCGTTTGACTGTCTGTATCATTTATTTCGACAAAAAAAGACGAAAAGATCGTGTATAAAATGCAAAAACCCGCGAAAACGCGGGATTATTTCAACCTTTCCACAAAGTTTTCCACAGTGCTTTCCCCAAAAAAGGTTTACAAATAGTTGAATATGGGACGACCGACGGTCCATACTATATGCTTGCAAGGGTATTTTGACAAAGCGTTCAAAAAGAGGAGTGAGCGAGCATGATAAAGGGCATCAACCGGCAGATGATCGAGATCACCGATACCGGCAGCCCCTATTTTGAGCGGGCGCTGTTGGTGGTGCAGCCGGACATGAGCAGAACGGACGACACCACTCTGCATCATGAGGCGCACGAGGTGCTGCGCGGCGCGGACTCCTGCAGTCAGCTGCGGCGGCAGCGGCGGCAGTTGCTGTTTTCCCGCCTTTGGCTCATTCTGCTTTCGGGCGGCGGCGGTGCGGCGCTGGCACTGCTTTTGGAGCGCCTGTTATAACCAGAAAATGCCACCCGCATGGGTGGCATTTTTCATTTCTTCTTTTTGCGGAAATGCTTGCCGTTTCGTTCCTTCCACAGCTCCTCCACCGGCACGATGTCCTCAAACACCGCGCGGTGACGGCTGCTCATGGCGCGGTCGAGGTGCAGGCAGCCGAAATACCAACGGGTGAAGTGCACCGTTTCCTCCAAGGGGTTAAACAGCAGGTTGATCCCGCTCGTCGGCGTGCCGAGTGAAAAATAGCCGTTTGCCTTGCCGGACGGCTCATGCGTCAGGATATAGTCCACCGTGTTCCCGACCGCCTGCAGGTGCGCCGTCGCGTTTTCCATGTCCGCCGCCGTCGGCATCTCCTGCTCAAAGAAGGTGCCCGCGTGCATCCGAAAATCGTGATCGGGACTTTCGCCGCCGCCGAGAGCGAGAAAGGTCTTGCCCTCGATCGTGTAGATCTCGCCGCGCAGCAGATGCACGACATTGCCGACAAGCGTCTGCACCCGTCCGCCGTTCCACTCACCCGCGGGATAGGCGGCAAGAAGATCATAATTTTCATGTCTGCCGTCGAGAAAGGCGACGGTATATTTTTTCTTTCCGAGCTTTTGCAGCCGTTTCTTTTCCGCCGCGCTGCCGTCCCACACAAAGCCGAAATCTCCGAGAACAATGAGCGTGTCGCCCTTTTTCAGTTTCTTTGCCGCCGCCGTCTCAAAACGGGAGAGATCGCCGTGCGTGTCGCCGGTTATGTATACCATGAACACTGCCTCCGAAAAAATAATATAAAAAAAGCGTGCATAAACGCAAGAAGTATGGTATCCTAAAATCATACTATACTTATACGGTGATTGTCTATGCTTTTGAAGAAAATTTTTTCCGCACTCACGGTGCTGACGCTCCTTTGCGCACTGGCAGTGGGCTTTGCTGCCCCCGCAGCGGCATACACGCTGCCCGAGGATGTGCGGCTCAACGCGCGCGCAGCGGCGGTGGTGTTTCTCGGCGGCAGTGCCGAGGAGGATGCCTTCATCTATGAAAAGGACGCCGACGCGGTGCATGCGCCGGCGGCTTTGGTGCGCCTGATGGCGGGTGCATACACCTTAAAGCAGGTGAAGGAAAAGGGGCTTGACATGAACACCGTCGGCGGTACATACACCCTCGATCTGTTCAACACCTATGTCGCCGGCACGGGCGTCACCGCGGCGGGCATGGAATTCGGCGAGCAGTGGTCGCTGCGCGATCTTTTGACCGTTTCCATGATCCAGACAGCGAGCGACGCGGCGATCACGCTGGCGGCGACCGTTTCCGGCAGCGTGGAGGAATTTATCGCGGGCATGAACGCGCTGGCGACCGAGATCGGCTGTGAAAAGACGCATTTTGCCAATGTCACGGGACTGGACTCCCTCAGCCAATACACCACGGTGCGGGATCTTTACCGCATCCTGCGCTATGCCATGCAATATCCGGAATTTGCCGAAATATGCTCGCAGGTGCAATACAATGTGCAGCCGCTGTCCGGCGGCCGCGGCTATACCATCGTCAACCGCCTCGACATGCTGCGCGCGTCGAGCACCTTCCGCTATACCCCGCTGAAATACGGCAGGACAGGGCTTTCCGAGCATGAGGGCTGGGGACTGGCGTCCGTCGCGTCCGACAGCGGCTATGACTATCTCGTGATCGTTCTCGGCTGCCCCACCAAAGGGGAAAACGGGCAGGTCGGGCTGCACTATCTCGACACCATGGCGCTGTTCCGTTGGGCGTTTCGCAACTTTACCTACAAAACGCTGCTTGCCGACAGCGAGATCCTCAGCAGCGTCAAGGTACGCCATGTGTGGGGCAGACAGTCGGTGAACCTCGTCCCCGCAGAGGCATTTTCCACCGTCGTGCCGAACACGGTGGAGGCGGGCACCGTCATCAAAAAGGTGACGCTGACACAAACCGAGCTGACCGCCCCCATCGAAAAGGGCACTGTCTGCGGCAAGGTGGAGCTTATCGTCAATGTCGACGAAAAGATCGGCGAGGTGGAGCTGGTGACGGCAGAGGGCATGCAGAAAAACGCCCTGCTCGCTGCCCTGTCCGGGATCGGCAGCGTGTTCACCTCGGTGTGGTTCTGGCTCATTTTCTGCGTGCTGCTCGCGCTCATCATCGGCTATGTCGTCTATGCGGTGCTCGACGCCCGTCGGCATCGGCGGCGTGTCGGAAAGAAACGGTGAAGCCATGGCTGAGCTGACCGATATCGCCTATATCAAAGCGCTGCTCACAAGGCACGGCTTTCACTTTTCCAAAAAGCTCGGACAGAATTTTCTCATCAATCCCGCCGTCTGCCCGCGCATGGCGGGGGCGTGCGGTGTGGACGGGAAAAGCGCCGCCCTCGAGATCGGCCCCGGCGTCGGCGTTCTGACAAAGGAGCTGGCAAAGCGCGCGGCAAAGGTGGTTGCCGTCGAGCTTGACGACCGTCTGCCGCCGGTGCTCGCGGAGACGCTCGCCGATTTTCACAATGTCACCGTCGTCGAGGGGGATGTCATGAAGCTCCCGCTCGACGCACTCATAAAGGAACAGTGCGGGGACATGCCGGTGCACATCTGCGCCAACCTCCCCTACTATATCACCTCGCCGATCCTGATGCTGCTGCTCGAAAGCCGCCTGCCGGTGGAGGACATCACCGTCATGGTGCAAAAGGAGGCAGCCGAGCGGCTGTGTGCCGCACCGGGGACGCGCGCCTGCGGCGCGGTGAGCCTTGCGGTGCAGTATTATGCCGAGCCGACGCGCCTTTTCTCCGTTTCACGCGGCAGCTTTCTGCCCGCACCCCATGTGGACAGCGCGGTCATCCGCCTTGCCGTGCGCAAGGCGCCTCCGGTCGCCGTCGGGGACGAAAAACGCCTTTTCGCCCTCATCCGCGCCGCGTTCGGTCAGCGCCGCAAGGCGCTCGTAAACGCGCTGTGCACCGCGGGGTACACAAAGGAAGAAAATCTCGCCGCCCTCGAGCGAGCGGGCATCCCGCCGACGGCGCGCGCCGAGCAGCTGACGCTTGCGCAGTTTGCCGCCCTCGCAGATGCCTATGCATAAAATCAAAACGCCGCCCTCACATGGGCGGCGTTTCTTCTTTGTTCTCGCGAATGAAATAGCGCTCATTTTTGCTTGCGTGGCGATAAGTTCCCGGCGTCATGCCCGTTTCGCGGCGAAACACGGTGTGAAAATATCCCGTTTCCGCAAATCCCAACCGCCGCGCGACCTGTGCCGTCGACATACCCGCATCCAAAAGCTGCATGGCGCGCTGGATCTTGACGGTGAGAAAATACTTTGCCACGCCGCGATCGGAGTAGCGGCTGAAGATGCGTTTCATGTTGCTGACCGAGCAGCCGCAAAGCTCTGCAAGCTGCTCCACCGACAGGTCCTCCTCACAATGCGCGTGCAGCACCTGCAATATCTCGCGGAAGCGGCACGCCCCCGGCGTCAGATCGTGCTCGTCGGCGGGATCGTGCCCCCTGAGTGCCTGCAGCAGCAGCTCCACCGCCAGCGCCGCATCGAAGGCGGCGTCCGCATACCCCTCCTTCGGGGTCTCGGGATCAAACAGCGCGACGGCATCCGCGACCTTTTTGCAGGTCTTGCCGAACTGCCGCTGCTCGGCGGCTGTCAGCTCCATGCAGCAGCCCTCAAAATGCCGCATGCCCGCGCCCGTTGCGTGAAAGGTCAGGATCTGCAGATGCGGCGCCGTGTTGTTTTCCGACCAGATGCGGTGAAACTCCATCGGCTTGTGGAAAAGCAGCTGCCCCGTGCGCAGCGCGATGACCTTTTCGTCGGCGGTGGCGGTCGCCTGCCCGTTCACCACGAACACCGCCTCCCAAAAGTCGTGCATTTCACCCGAATAGTAAAACCCCTGCGGGCGCACCACATCAATGGCGTTATACAAAGCATCCACCACAAAGGGACGCTCCACCGGCTTTAACTGATACACGACGGATCACCTCTGCCTGAAATTATAGAAAATGCCTCTTTTCTTCTCAATAGTATAACATTCGCACACGCCCGTCAAGAAAATTTTTATTGACTTTATAAGGAAAAAATGCTACTTTTACGATAGTAAGAAAAAGGGGGAATTTTCATGTATTGTAAGAATTGCGGTAAGCCGATGGAGGACGCCGCTGTTGTTTGTGTCGGCTGCGGTGTACCGCGCGGCGCGGGCAATCAGTTTTGCCAAAACTGCGGGCAGCCGGTGATGCCGAATGCCTTCGCCTGCACCCATTGCGGCGCACAGGTCGGCCCCACGCCCGTTCCGCAAGCAAATCCCGCGGCGAAGTCCCGCATCTGCGCGGGTCTGCTGGGCCTTTTCCTCGGCGGTCTCGGCATCCATAACTTCTACCTCGGCTACACCGGCAAGGCGGTGGCACAGCTCATTCTCACTATCACCGTTCTGCTGGCGCCTATCTCCGGCATCTGGGCGCTCATTGAGGCTATCATGATCCTCACCGGCTCCATCGCGGTGGACGGCAAGGGATTGCCGCTGCGCGACTGAGTTTTTGCTATCTTTCGGCGACACCGTTTTCGGTGTCGCCGCTTTTTTTGCTTACCTCTTGTGTCCGGCGGCAAAATGTGGTACAATGGACGCGATTACGGAAAGAAACGGAGAAATTCCTTTGGAAAATGTAGAAAAAAGCGGATTTTCGGCGCTGCATTTGCAACCGGAAACGGAAAAAGCACTGCAAAAGATGGGCTTTGTCGCCCCGACGCCCGTGCAGGAGCAGACCATCCCCGTCATGACCGAGGGGCGCGATGTCATCGCCAAAGCCCCGACCGGTACAGGCAAAACCTGTGCCTTCGGCATCCCGCTCATCGAGTGTCTCGACACCTCGCTCACCAACCTGCAGGCGCTTGTCATCTGCCCGACGCGCGAGCTATGCCTGCAGATCACCGACGACCTGCGGCATCTGGCGGCGTTTCGCCCGGATGTGCGCATCGCTGCCGTCTACGGCGGGCAGCCGATGCAGCGGCAGATCACCGCACTCAAAAAAGCGCCGCATATCGTGGTCGCCACCCCCGGCAGACTGCTTGATCACATGGAACGCGGCAACATTTGGCTCGGCGACATCTACACTGCCGTTCTCGACGAGGCGGATGAGATGCTGAAAATGGGGTTCATCAAGGATGTGCGCCGCATCCTCAACGCCACCCCTGCCGACACGCAGGTGGTGATGTTCAGCGCCACCATTTCGCGTGAGGTCATGGATGTCGCGTGGGAATATCAGCACGACGCCGTGGAGATCACGGTGGAGTCGGCAGGCGACAACCGCCCGAAGATCGACCAGTATCAGGTGCCGGTCGCAGGGCAGGATCGCTTTGCGCTGCTTTTGTCGCTCATCGATTGCCTGCACTATCACCGCGTCATGGTGTTTGCCAACCGTAAGACCACCGTCATGGGGCTCGGCCGCCGCATGGAAAAGGCGGGGCGCTCCGCCGACTGCCTGCACGGCGACATCCCGCAGGGGCAGCGCAACCGCGTCATGCAGAGCTTCCGCGACGGCAAGTTTGAGATTCTCGTCGCCACCGATGTCGCCGCACGCGGCATCGATGTGGACGATGTGGAGGCGGTATTCAACTATGATGTGCCGGACGAGAACGAATACTATCTGCACCGCATCGGCAGAACCGGACGCGCCAAGCGCCGCGGCGCCTCGTTCACCTTCACCGGCGATGCGGATGCCTTCCGCATCCGCGACATCAAAAAATATACCCACTCGGACATGACCCTCCTCACCCCGCAGCCGGACGGCACCTTCCTCAAGCCCGACGGCACGCCGCTTGAGGCGGAGAACTGACACACAAAAAAACACGCCCCGCGGTGGTATCGCCGCGGGGCGTGCTGCAGCTGTGTTATTTTGTGTCTGTCGCGTTCGGTGCGACAAAGGGGGCGGAGACCTTCGTCGTGTCTGCGACGCGAACGGTCTCCACGCCGTCCGTGAGCCATCGCTCCACCGGCAGCAAGAACAGGCGGCTGCCGACCGCGTCATCGCGCAGCGACTGCGGCAATATCTCCAAAACCGTTCCGTCAACATGGGCGAAAAGCGCAGTGACTGTGCTGTCGGGCAGATAGTAGATAAATAGGCGATGCGTCTTGAAAAACGCTGCATCATAGGACGCCAGCTGTGCTTGGAGACCCGTATCCTCCGTCTGCTCGGCAAAGGCCTTGACCGTTTTTTCGTCATCCGCCCAATACACCGTTTGCGGCAAGAAGGGCACATCGGCCACTGTCAGAACGGTGGCAGAGAGCATCATTTTGTAACACTCGGTGTCGCCGTCGGCAATGCCGTCGGCGGTATCGTCATCGACGGAACCGTTCGTGTCGCCGCTTTGCCCCGCAAAGCGGGTCGCCTCGGTCTTCTGTGTCCCGTCGGCGGACTCCTTTGTCGGCGCGTTTTGCGGCAGGCGCAGGAAAAACGCCGCCGAGATGCCCGCCACGCACAAAATCGGCAAAAGGGACAGCATCGCCCGTCTCCGACGGCGGCGCACGCGCAAAACGGCGTCGCGGCGGGCAAACACCTCCGCTTTATAGGCTTCCTCCGATCTCATACTACACCTCCCAACACTTCGCGCAGCATGCCCTTGGCGCGGTACAGCAGGTTGTCCACCTGCTTCGGCTTCTTTCTCATCACAAACGCCGCGTCTGCATAGGACAGCTCCTCGAAGTATACTAGATATACTGCCGTTTGCATATCCTGCGGCAGCGAAACGATCGCCTCGTGCACTGCGCGCTTTTGCGCGTCGCGCAGAAAGATCGCCTCGGGCGTGCGCTCATCCGCTGCGTTCTCGTCAAGCGGCAAGAGGGGGTGCGCCCGCCGATGACGCAGACAGTTGAGCGCACGGCTGCGCCCGAGCATATACAAATAGGTCTTGAGCGAGGTTTGGAAGTTATAGTGCTTCGGGTGCAGCAGGACATACACAAAGCAGTCGACGGATATGTCCTCGGCGGCATGGATGTCCCGCACAAAGCGATCGATGAACAGGATGAGACCGTCGCGATACAGCGCCATGATCTCCTCAAAGGCCGCCTCGTCGCCGCAAAGAAACTGTCGATACAGCTCCGCTCCCTTATCCACAAAACTCCCCCCTCGCATTCTTTATACACCGAAAGAGCCGACTTTCCTTATGAAAAACAAAAAATGCCGCATTAGCGGGGTGTTCGTAAGACAGTTAAATAGGCAAAAGGCGTGACGAAAGTGATCACGCCTTTTTTCATGTAAGGATAGCCGCATAGCGGCGCAAGGGA
>SFCS01000029.1 GCA_004558485.1 Ruminococcus sp.
ATTTTGTCGCAGCCCCCATGGTTCATTGGCCGGAGGTCATCGTAAGTTATGAGGAGACGGAAAAAATCCTTTTCTCTGCAGATGCATTCGGCAAGTTCGGAGCGCTTGATGTCAAAGAAGAGTGGGCGGACGAGGCAAGGCGGTACTATATCGGTATTGTCGGCAAGTATGGCAGGCAGGTGCAGGCGCTTCTGAAAAAGGCGGCGGCTCTTAATATACGTATTATCTGTCCTCTGCACGGCCCCGTATTAAGGGAGAACCTCGGTTATTATCTTAATTTGTACAACACGTGGTCATCTTATGCTGTTGAAGCCGACGGCATTGTTGTTGCATACACCTCCGTTTACGGAAACACCAAAAGAGCGGTTGAACGGCTTATCTCCGGACTGCGTACGAACGGCTGCCCGAATATTGCGGTATATGATCTTGCCCGCTGCGATATGTCCGCCGCCATTGCCGATGCCTTCCGCTACGGAAAACTGGTTCTTGCAACGACTACCTACAATGCCGATATATTTCCGCCGATGCGTCATTTTATTGAGGCATTGACCGAGCGGAATTATCAGAAGCGCACGGTTGCTCTGATCGAGAACGGCTCGTGGGCACCGCTTGCAGCCAAGGTTATGCGCGGAATGTTTGAAAACTCTGCGGACATTACCTTTGCATCAAATACGGTGAAGCTGCTTTCCGCACCTGATGCAGACAGCAACAAACAGCTTGACGCTCTCGCAGAGGAGCTTTGCCGTGAGTATCTGGCAAGGCAGGATGAAACCGCGAACAAAAACGATCTGTCGGCTCTTTTCAATCTCGGCTACGGGCTGTATGTTGTCACCTCTAACGACGGCAAAAAGGACAACGGTCTTATTGTCAACACCGTGTCACAGGTTACAAATACGCCCAACCGTATTGCCGTGACCATCAACAAAGAAAACTATTCTCATCACATCATAAAACAGACAGGCATCATGAATGTTAATTGCCTGAGCACTGACGCGCCGTTTTCGGTATTTGAAGCATTCGGCTTCCGAAGCGGCAGAACGGTGGATAAATTTGCATCCTGCGAACCTCTTCGTAGCGATAACGGCTTGGTCTTTCTGCCTAAATACATCAATTCGTTTATGTCGCTGAAGGTTGTGCAGTATGTTGACTTTGATACCCACGGTATGTTTATCTGCGAGATCACCGAGGCACGTGTCATCTCGGACAGGGAGACGATGACGTATACTTATTATCAGAAGCATGTCAAGCCGAAACCGCAAACCGAGGGCAAGAAAGGGTATGTCTGCAAGGTGTGCGGATATGTATATGAGGGAGAAGAGCTGCCGGAGGATTTCATATGTCCGCTGTGTAAGCACGGCGCTGCGGATTTTGAACCGATTGGTTGATCGGGAACCGTGTGAAGGAGGATAAACGGCTGACATCGTTTCTGCATAAGGATGTGGACGATTCCACCGGCGGCAGGCTCGGCGAATACGGCGAGGGCGAGCCGTCGTGGAGCCCGAAGAAGGTTCTTGAGCAGGGTGCGCTTACCGCAAGTCTTCTGATGTTCTTTGGTATCACCGTCGGCATTGCGATCGGCACAATCGTTATGAGCGGAAAGAAAAAGAATTCTGCCGGATAACAGAGTAAAAACAGAAATCAGACAGGCTCGCTTCCGGTGAGCCTGTCTGATTTTCACATGTATTTTCGCCTTCAAAGCGTAAAAGCTTTTGACAACTTTCTTTGCATGTGCTAAAATTTTCTCGATAAAAAAGGAGAGAGGAGACCCCTATGTTTGCAAGAAGAAAGATCGTCAATCCCTGGGATGGGAAGATGGAGCCGTTTCGGATCATCGGCAACGTGTATTTTGCCGGCACCTTTCAGGCGTCCTGCCATTTGATCGACACGGGCGAGGGACTCATTTTGATCGACCCCGGCTATTCCAATTCCCTGTATCTTGTCATCCGCTCGATCTATAAGCTCGGTTTCCGACCGGAGGACATCAGATATATTGTCCTCACGCACTGGCACAACGACCACACGGAGGCAACGCGGGCGTTGGTCGATCTGTCGGGCGCAAAAACGCTGCTCGGCTGCAACGATGTGGAAAAGGCAAAGCCGTATGCCGATCCGGATATTCTGCTGAAGGACGGCGACACGCTCACTCTCGGCAACACGACCATCCGTTTCATGGAAACGCCGGGACACACGAAGGGGACGATGTCCTTCTTCTTCGATACCATGGATCACGGCAAGACCTATCGTGTCGGTATGTTCGGCGGCGCAGGTGCCAACACGCTGGCGCAGGGACATTTTGACTATGACGGCTGCCGCGAGGACTACCGCAATTCTCTGAACCGCCTGAGAAAAGAAAAGGTTGATGTTTTCATCGGCAACCATGTCTGGAACAACGATACCGCCGGCAAAGGCGAGCTGCTGCTGAAGACCGGCGAAAACAAATTCATTGACCCGGCTTTGTGGGGTGCGTTTTTGGATTTCTGCGAAAAACGGCTCGACGAGGTTATCGCAAAGGATACGCACTGAAAAATCACGAGAGACGCCCCGAGGACATTTGTCCTCGGGGCGTCCTCTGTCATTTCGGGATTATTCAATGCCGGTGACCGTGTAGTCCTTGTCCTCCACCGCTTTTTTGAGAACGGCGTCCTCGGTCGGCGCGGAAAGCGTCACGACCGCTGTGCCGATCTCGTGGCTGACATCGGCGCTGCTCACCGTGTCGAGCGCCTCGAGAGCATTTTTGACCGCCATTGCGCAGTGCCCGCACATCATGCCTTCAATGTGGATCGTCTTTTTCATCTGAACCGTCTCCTTTACCGTGTTATTATGCTGTTTCCGTTTATGATCGTGCCGCGTGTCGCGCAGCTTGAACAGATTGAGCCGCAGGGCATTTGTGACGACGCAGAAGCTCGAAAGGCTCATTGCCGCCGCGCCGAACATCGGATTGAGCGTCAGTCCCAGCGGAACGAACACGCCCGCCGCCAGCGGAATGCCGATGGTGTTATAGAAAAATGCCCAGAAAAGATTTTCGTGGATGTTGCGCAGTGTCGCGCGGCTCAGGCGAATGGCGGCGGGAACGTCGCTCAGATGGCTGTTCACCAGCACCACATCCGCAGCGTCGATGGCAATGTCTGTTCCCGCGCCGATGGCGATGCCGACATCTGCGCGCGTCAGCGCCGGCGCATCGTTGATGCCGTCGCCGACCATGGCGACCTTGCCCTGCTCCCGCAGGCGGCGAATCTCGCGTTCCTTGCCGTCCGGCAGCACACCGGCGATGACCTCGTCCACACCTGCCGCCGCGCCGATCGCCTTGGCGGTGCGCTCGTTGTCTCCGGTCAGCATCACGACGCGGATGCCCATGTTTTGCAGCTGCTTTATGGCTGCGGGACTGTCCTCCTTCACCACATCGGCCACCGCTATGATGCCCAAAAAGGTATCGTCCATGCAGAAATAGAGCGGCGTTTTGCCGTCGTCGGCAAGGCGCTTTGCGGCGTCACGCAGCGCCTCCGGAACGGCGGCGTGCTCCTCGATATAGTGCAGATTTCCGCCATATAGCCGCTTTCCGTCGCGGTCGGCGAAAAGTCCGCTGCCGACAAGCACTGTAAAATTCTCGACCTTGTCGGCGACGATGCCGACAGCCTCGCCCTTTTGCAGGATCGCCTTTGCCAACGGATGCTCGCTTTTTTGCTCCAGTGAAACAGCCGCCGAAAGCAGCGCTTTTTCATCGACGGCGGACAGAATGTCGGTCACCTGCGGTTCGCCCGCCGTGATCGTGCCGGTCTTATCCAGTGCGACAATGTCGATCCTGCCTGTTTCCTCAAGGGCTGCCGCCGTCTTAAACAGAATACCGTTTTTGGCGGAAAGACCGCTGCCCACCATGATGGCGACCGGCGTTGCCAATCCCAGTGCGCACGGGCAGCTGATGACGAGCACCGAAATGCCGCGCGCCAGCGCATAGCCGACGCTTTGTCCCAACAGCAGCCACACGACTGTCGTGACCAGCGCGATGCCCATGACGATCGGCACAAACACGCCGGACACCTTGTCGGCGATCTTGGCGATGGGGGCTTTGGTCGCTGCCGCATCGCTCACCATGCGGATGATCTGCGACAGGGTGGTGTCCTCGCCGACGCGCACGGCGCGGCATTTGAGGAAGCCGGACCTGTTGATGGTGGCGGCGGAAACGGCGCTGCCGACCGTTTTGTCCACGGGAATGCTCTCGCCCGTGAGCGCCGCCTCGTTGACAGCGCTGCCGCCTTCGAGCACCACGCCGTCTACGGGGATGCTCTCGCCGGGGCGCACAACAAAGACCATGTCCTTTTGCACCTGCTCCACCGGCACGGTGACCTCAGCACCGTCGCGGATGACCGTGGCGGTCTTTGGCGTCAGATTCATCAGTCCCCGCAACGCGTCGGTGGTCTTACCCTTGGCGCGGGCTTCAAGCGTTTTGCCGACGGTGATGAGCGTCAGGATCATTGCCGCCGACTCAAAATACAGCTCCATCATATAGTGCATGATGCCGTCGGCATCGCCGCGCACCGTAGCGTCGGTCATGGCGAACAGGGCATAGGTGCTGTAGACAAACGCCGCTGTCGCACCGAGTGCCACCAGTGTGTCCATGTTCGGTGCGCGATGGCGCAGTGCGCCGAAGCCGCTGATGAAGAAACGCCCGTTGATGACCATGATGACGATGGTGAGCAACAACTGCGTCAGCCCCATGGCAACATGATTGTTGTCATAAAAGGACGGCAGCGGCCATCCCCACATCATGTGCCCCATGGAAAAATACATGAGAATGAGCAGAAAGATCACCGACCAGATGAGACGGCGGCGCAGGGGAGCCACCTCGTCCTTGACGGTCGCCGTTTTTTGGGTATCGGTCTTTGCAGCATCCTTCAGCGATGCGCCGTAGCCTGCCGCCTGCACGGCGGCAATCACCGCGTCCGGTGCGGCAGTGCCGTCAACGGACAGGGAGTTCGTGAGCAGACTGACGGCACAGGAGGCGACGCCCTCCACCTTGCCGACCGCCTTTTCCACGCGGGCAGAGCAGGCGGCACAGCTCATGCCCGTGACCGTATAGTGTGTCATAAAGCTTATCTCCTATTGTTATTTCATCAGCTTTTGCAGCGTGGCAACCAGCTCGTCAACGGTCTCATCCTTGCCGTTTCGTATGTCGTTTGCCACGCAGGTGCGGATATGATTCGCCAACAGTTCCTTATTAAATGCGTGTATCGCCGCGTTTGCCGCCGTCGACTGGATCAGAATGTCGGGGCAATAGGCGTCGTTTTCCAGCATGCCGCGGATGCCGCGAATTTGTCCTTCGATGCGGTTTAAGCGATGAATGAGCTTTTTATATTCCTCGGGGGAGCGTTCCTTTTTGCGCCCGCAGCAGTGCGGACAAGCATTTTCCTGCATCGTCATCCCAGCCTTTCACGCTCATTATATACCCGTATGGGGTATATGTCAAATGAAATCCTGCGGTTTATGGTAAAAGTATATTTTTTCCATTAAAACATGACTTATTCGTAATTTTTTATACAAACATCATAAAAAACTCCATTTCTTTTCCGTGATCGGCGCCCTATAATGAATACGACGACAGGGAACGGTCGTGAAAAATCAAGGAGGTATGAATCATGAAAAAGGCATTGGCAATCATTCTGGCATGTGTCATGGTATTGGGACTGACCGCTTGCGGTAACGCCGCCGATACCGACGGCAAAGGCGAGGTATCCGTCTTCTATTACACTTACGGTGATACCTACATTTCCAGCGTGCGCTCTGCAATGGACAAGCTGCTGGACAACGCAGGCCTCAAGCATCAGAACTATGATGCCAACGGCAACCAGACCACCCAGACCGAGCAGGTCTCCACCGCACTCACCAAGGGCACCTCGCTTTTGATCGTGAATGTTGTGGACACCGGTTCCAACGACGCGGCACAGAACATCGTCGATCAGGCGAAAGCGAAAAATGTTCCGGTGATCTTCTTCAACCGCTCCGTGGACGAGTCGGTCGTCAGCAGCTATGACAAATGCGTGTTTGTCGGCACGGACTATGAGATGGCAGGTCATATGCAGGGGCAGATGGTCGGCGAATATCTCGTGAAGAACTTTGCGACCCTGGATCTTAACGGCGACGGCAAGATCAGCTATGTGATGTTCAAGGGTCAGGAAGGCAACATGGAAGCCATCGCCCGTACCCAGTACGGCGTTGAGGATGCCGACAAGGTCTTGGCCGCTGCCGGCAAGGAGAAGCTCTCCTTCTATGATGCGTCCAACAAGAACAAGTATCTGGTCGATCAGAACGGTCAGTGGTCTTCCGCAGCTGCGACGGACTATATGTCCACCATTCTGGCGCAGTACAGCGAGGCGAACAACAACATGGTAGAGCTGGTCATCGCCAACAACGATGAGATGGCGCTCGGTGCTGTTTCCGCTTTGCAGACCGCCGGCTATAACAAAGACGGCGCAAAGGTCATTCCGGTGTTCGGCGTTGACGCGACCGACGCTGCGAAGGACGCCATCAGCAAGGGTAGCATGATCGGCACCATCAAGCAGGATGCTGACGGCATGGCGACGGTTATCACCACGGTTACGCAGAACTTCCTGAACAAAAAAGCCACCTTCGACGGCGTGAATGCCGCGGATGTCGTGGGTACTTGGAGAGTCAACATCCCCTACGCGACCTACACCGGTAAATAATTTCCCATCCGTGCGGGGCGGCAGCTGCCGCCCCGCACGGCGATACGACGGGAGGTGTATTGTATGAATGAATTGGAAAAAAACGGCGCTGCGGCGGTGAACGAAAACGGTTCTGTGCTGCTGCGCATGGAAAATATTGAAAAGGTATTTCCCGGCGTCAAGGCACTGGATAAAGTCAACTTGACGGTGAAAGCGGGAACGGTGCACGCGCTCATGGGTGAGAACGGTGCCGGTAAATCCACGCTGATGAAATGCCTTTTCGGCGTATACAGCAAGGACGGCGGCAAAATCTTCCTCGAAGGGAAGGAGATCAATTTCCGCAATTCCAAGGAGGCGCTCGAAAACGGCGTCGCCATGGTGCATCAGGAGCTTAATCAGGCACTGAAACGCAATGTCATGGACAATATGTGGCTCGGCCGTTTTCCGACGGTTGCAAAGGGGGTTCCCTTTACAAGCGAGAAAAAGATGTACACGGCGACAAAGGAGATCTTTGATCGGCTGGGCATCGCGGTCGATCCGCGCACGATAATGAAGGACATGCCGGTCTCTCAGCGGCAGATGGTGGAGATTGCAAAAGCGGTCTCTTATAATGCTAAGGTCATCGTTTTTGACGAGCCGACATCCTCCTTGACGGAGGATGAGGTGGAGCATCTGTTCCGCATCATTAACATGCTGCGCGATCAGGGGTGCGGCATCATTTATATTTCGCACAAGATGAAGGAAATTTTGCGCATCTCCGATGAAGTCACCATCATGCGCGACGGACAGTGGATTGCGACAAAGGAAGCCGCAGGACTCACCACCGACGAGATCATCAAGTTGATGGTGGGCAGAGAGCTCACCAACCTCTATCCGCCCAAATCGAACAAGATCGGCGATGTGCTGCTGGAGGTCGACGACCTCACCGCCATGTATTCCAAGCTGCAGCATGTCTCCTTCAAAGCCCGTCGCGGCGAGATCATCGGCATTGCGGGGCTGGACGGCTCGGGCAGAACGGAGCTGCTCGAAAACCTGTTCGGCACGGCGACGCGCCACAACGGCACGATAAAGCTCGACGGCAAGGTCATCAAAAACCGCAACGCCAGAGAGTCCATCAAAAACGGGTTTGCCCTTTTGACGGAGGAGCGCCGTGCGACCGGCATTTTCGGTATACTGAACATCCGCGAGAACGCGACGATCTCCAGTCTCGGCAAATGCCGCACCGGCCCGTTCTTGAGCAAGGCAAAGCTGAAGAAAAACACCGATTGGTGTATCCAGTCGATGCATGTCAAGACGCCGAATCAGGAGACAAAGATCCGTTCGCTCTCCGGCGGCAATCAGCAAAAGGTCATCCTCGGGCGCTGGCTTTTGACCGACCCGACGGTGTTGCTTTTGGATGAACCGACGCGCGGCATCGATGTCGGCGCAAAGTATGAGATCTATCAGCTCATTATCGATCTCGCCGAAAAAGGCAAGACGGTGCTGATGGTCTCGTCGGAAATGCCGGAGCTGCTCGGCGTGTGTGACCGCATTTTGGTCATGTCGGGCGGACGGCTTGCAGGCGAGGTCAACGCCGCCACCGCCACGCAGGAAGAAATCATGGCGCTTGCCGCCAAATACGCATAAACGGGAGGGATATGCACCATGTCTGCTGCAACTGTAAAAAAGCAAAACCGTTTCTCCGCATGGATGAGCGATTTCAAAGCAAAGTCCGGCATTGATAAGCGCAGAGCCGTCAGCGACCTGCTGTTCAACAATGCCATGTATATCATCATCGCCGCTGCGATCATCTATATTGCCGTTCGTGTGCCCGCGTTTCTGTCGGTGTCCTCGATCGTCAATATCGTTTCGCTGACGGCGGCAAAGCTGCCGATCGCCCTCGGCATCGGCGGCGCGATCGTTCTGACCGGTACGGATATTTCCGCCGGTCGCTGTGTAGGCCTCACCGCCTGTATTGCCGCGTCGCTCTTGCAGATGACCGGCTATATCAACAAAATTTTCCCGAACATCCCCGTCATGCCGCTGTGGGCAGTGCTCCTTCTGGTGATCGCGGTCGGCGCGGCGATCGGCTTTGTCAACGGCTTCTTCGTTGCGAAGTTCAAGCTGCATCCCTTCATCGTCACCCTGTCCACGCAGCTCATCGTGTTCGGCCTCGTGCTGATGTATCTGATGCTCGGCGGCAACAACGGTCAGACGCTGTCCGGTCTTGATGCCTCCTACACCGACTTTGTGCGCGGCACGCTCTTCACCATCGGCGGCGTTGCCGTTCCGAAATATGTGCTGTATGCGGTCATTCTCACGGCCATCATGTGGGTGATCTGGAACAAGACCAAGTTCGGCAAAAACATGTTTGCGGTCGGCTCGAACGAAGAGGCGGCGAATGTGTCCGGTGTCAATGTGTTCTGGACGATCGTTATGGTGTTCGTGCTGGCGGGCGCCATGTACGGCATTACCGGTTTCATCGAGGGTGCGCGCATCGCCTCCTGCTCGGCAAACACCGGTCTCAACTATGAGTCCGACGCCATCGCGGCGTGCGTTATCGGCGGTGTCTCCTTTGTCGGCGGCACCGGTAAGATCAGCGGTATCGTCATCGGTGTGTTCCTCCTGCAGATCATCTTCGTCGGACTGAACTTCCTGTCCGTCGATGCGAACATGCTGTATGTCATCAAGGGTCTTATCATCCTGGTTGCCTGCGCGATCGACATGCGCAAGTACCTGGCACGCAAATAAGAGAAAGGATCGGGAAGAATATGGCAGACAAAAAGACCGGCGGTCTGTATGCAAAAGTGAATATGTCGGTGAAGAATGCCAATATTCTGGTTGCCGTCACCGTTGCACTGCTGGTGATTGTGACGATCTTCATTGTAAACCACGGGGGCTTTACAGTGAAATTCGACACCGACGGCGGCTCCCGCCTGGACAGCGTCAAGGTCATGCACGCCGAAACGATCGGCACGGTGGATGTGCCGACCAAGGAGGGCTACACCTTCACCGGCTGGTATACCGACAGCGATTGCACGAGTGCATGGGATGTCGCTGCCGACCCCGTCGAGGGCAGCATGACGTTGTACGCGGGCTGGAAAAAGACACAGTGATCTTCTCAGGGGAAGACCGCGCAAAAATGCGCGGTCTTTCGTTGCTTTTTTGCCGCAGATGTGGTACACTGTAGACATACTACTGCGGGCGGGAGGATGTTTTCTTGAAGTATTCGGTACTGGTCGTGGACGATGAGCAGGAACAGCGCCGCGCAATCATTGAGCGCGTGAATTGGGAGGCGGCGGGATTTACCGTTGTCGGGGAGGCGGAAAACGGCGTTGAGGCGCTCGATCAGGTCGAGACGCTGCAGCCCGATCTCATTCTGACCGACATCCGCATGCCGATGATCTCGGGCCTGGAGCTTGCCGCGCGCGTGCGCGAGCTGCGTCCGGCAACGCAGATGGTCATTCTCAGCGGCTATGACAGCTTTGAATATGCGCAGACTGCCATCAACTACAACATCATCCGCTATCTTTTAAAGCCCATTTCCTCCGCGGAAATGTCCGAGGAGCTTTTTGAGATCCACCGCCGCATGGACGAACGGTTGGGCAATGTGGCGGAAAAGCCGCCGCAGGATGTGCAAAACCAGCTGCAGCGTTCCGATGTCAATGCATTTTTGCTGCCGTTGATGCTCGGCGGCAGCGAGGAACAGCCGGATGAGGCGGAGCTGACAAAGCGCGCTGCCGCGCTCGGCATTCTCGGCGACAGCGGAGACGACCGCCGTTTTTGTATCCTTGTTTCAAAATTCAAGGATGAAAACGGCGCCTGCACCGGCACGCAGCATATTGCTTTCATCCAGAATGTCATGAGCCGCTATGTTCACTCCGAAAGCTTTGTGGTCTACGGACGGGCGGTGACCTTCGTGGTCGTCGACGCGGCGGGGGAGCTTTCAAACATTTTGGAGCTGCCGCTGCGTGAATTGGTGCAGACGGCACAGCGTATGCTGGGACAGCGGTGCACCGTCGGCGTCAGCCGCGCCTTTTCGGAGCTGTCGCACTGTGCAGAAGGGTATTTTCAGGCGGTGACCGCCAGACGGTATACCTCGGACGGCGCGGGCGAGGTACGCTTCATCAACGACCAGGAGCACGACGAGCAGACCGAGCTTGAGCTCGTGGAAAAGACGGTCGGCAAGCTGGAACAGCTTCTGAAGGTCGGCAGCCGCGACTCTCTGCAGGCGTTTATCAACGAGCTGTATGAAACGAACACGCCGGAAAACGCCAACCTCCTGGTGGTGCAGATCATGGCGACGGTCTATCGCGTCGTCAGCGCCGTGTCGGACAAAACGGCACTCATGCAGCTTTTGTCCTCGAACCCGCTTTTCTCCCGCATCACCTCCTACAACAGCGAGAGCGTCATGAAAAATGAGCTGATCACTTTCTGCGAAAGCGCAAAATCCCTCATCACCCGTTCGCAAAAGCGGGACTCTGAGCTGCTCTGTGACCGTGTGGTGCAGATCATCGATGAGCGTTATGCCGATGAAGGGCTGTCCCTCACGGGGGTGAGCAACGAGCTGGCGGTCAGCCCCAACTATCTCAGCACGCTCATAAAGAAAAACAAGAAAAAGAATTTTGTCACCCTGCTGACCGAGCGGCGGATGCAGGCGGCCTACGATATGCTGGTCTGCTCCAGTATGCGCGTGTTGGAAATTGCGGAAAAGTGCGGCTACAGCGATCAGCACTATTTCAGCTATTGTTTCAAGAAGTTTTACGGCGAGTCGCCGAACAAGGTGCGCGCCGAACACCGTCCGGAGGAAGTATAAAAGGAGCGTGACCGCATGAAGCGTGTGTTTCGTCATCCTGTGCGTCTTTCCGCACTGACTGTTTTGTCCGTCACGGCAGCGTGCCTTTTGGCGGTCTCTGTCTGTGCGATGATCTTTGCCACCGTGTACAGCAAGGCGGTGCTGCGCGATGCGCAGGTGAACGCGGAGCAGACCGTTTCCCAAACGGCGGTGTCGGTGGAAAACAGCCTGAACGCGATGAAATATCGCTTGTCGCAGGTCGCGGCATTGGCGGCGAGAAGCGAGGATGCCGCAGGATTCGGCAGCGCGATCGCGGCGCTGACCAATGTGGAAAACGATATTTTTGTCGTCACGGTATATGATGCAAACGGCGGTGTGGTGAGCCGCACCGCCAGCGGCGAAAAACCGAAGGAGACCGTCTTTCGGGATCTTTCCTTTGACGCGGAGCTTTTTTCGGTCGCCGCGCCGTACGCCATCACGAAACCGCATGTGCAGACCGGCTTTGCGGGGGTCTATCCGTGGGTGGTGACGATGGCGGTAAAGACCGACGAACCGATCTTGGGGAACGGTATATATGTTGCCATAGATTTCCGCTTTTCGGAGATCGCCGGATATATGGACGGCATCGGTATCGGCAGACACGGCTATTGCTTTATTCTTGACCGCGACGGCAGCGTCGTATATCATCCGCAGCAACAGATGCTGTATTCCGGTATAAAGAGCGAGGACACAGCGGCACTCTGTGCGCTTTCCGACGGCGTGCACATCGGAAAAAATGTTCTGTATGCACTGCACACGACCGCCGATGCACATTGGCGCATTGTCGGCGTGAGCTACACGGAGGAGCTGGAGGCGGAAAAGCGGACGCAGATCGTTGTCGGTATTGCGGCGGCTTTTCTGTGCTGTGCCGTTATCCTCGCGCTGGTGCTGGTGGTGTATTCCAAGATTGTGAATGCACCGGTGCGGCGTTTGGTGCAGGCGATGCAGGCCTTTGAGGCGGCAGCCGACCCGTCGGTGTATACCGGGCAGCCGCAGGCAGTGGCAGAGCTGCAGGCGCTGTCCGACTCCTTCTCACATATGTCCCGCAGGATCGAAGAGCTGATGGAAAAGGTGCGGCGGGAGGAAAAGGTGCTGCGCAAGACCGAGCTGCGCGCATTGCAGGCGCAGATCAATCCGCACTTTTTGTATAACACGCTGGACTCCATCCAGTGGATGTGCGAGCAGGGAAAAACAGAGGATGCCTCCAAAATGGTGGGGGCGCTTGCACGCCTGTTTCGCATCAGCATCAGCAGGGGACATGAGCTCATCACGATTAAGGATGAGCTGCAGCACGCAAAAAGCTATCTGCTGATACAAAGCTATCGCTATCGCGATCAGTTTTCCTATCGCTTTGAAGTGGATGAAACGCTGCTTTCCTACCTGTGCAATAAGATCACGATACAGCCGCTCATTGAGAACGCCATTTATCACGGCATTGACCGTATGGTGGACGAGGGCGAGATCGTCATCACCGTCAAGAGGGCGCAGGATGCCGCGGGGGACATCCTGATAACGGTTTCCGACAACGGCGTCGGCATGACCGAGGAGCAGTGTGCGAAGATTCTCAGCAAGGAACGCAGCGACTCCGGCGGCATCGGCGTGAAAAATGTCAACGACCGCTTGAAGATCTATTTCGGTGAAAGGTACGGTCTGAGTATTCACAGTGTGCCGGACGAGGGCACGACCGTGACGGTGCGTATTCCGCAGATCGAGAAGGAGGCGGGGCAGGATGTGTAAACGCTTGATCACTCTGTTTTCCTGTCTGTCGCTGCTGCTTTTTGCAGGCGGATGCGGAAAAAGCGCGACGGAAAAACCGTATATCGCCGTGATTGTCAAGGCGGTGGACTCGGATTTTTGGCACAATGTGCAGCGCGGCGTGGAGGCGGCGGCAACGGAATATAATGTTTCCGCCACCTTTGAAGGTCCCGAAAACGAAGAGGACTATGTCACGCAAAATGCCATGATTGCCCGCGCGGTAACGGACGGAGCAAAGGCGATCGTGCTGTCCGCCATTGACTATGTTCGCTGTGCCGACGCGGTTGACGATGCCGTGCGGCGCGGCGTGAAGGTCATCACGATCGACAGCGATGTCGACTCACAGCTCAAAAGTCAGTTCATCGGAACAGATAATTATGCCGCAGGACAGGCGGCGGCAAGGGCAGCGGTCTCACTTTTTCCGGACACAACGCCCGTGTGCATCGGCATTGTCAACTATATGACCGATACCGACAACGGCAAGCAGCGCGAGGATGGCTTTCGGAAGTATGTGGACAGTGTGCCGCGCGCCCGTGTGGTCGCTGCCGTGACAGCGGCGAGCCGTACCGACAGTGCGACGGTGGCGGCGCTGTCGCTTTTGGAACAGTATCCTCAGATCAATGTGCTGGTCGGTTTCAACGAATGGATGACGCTCGGCGTCGGCAATGCCATTCAAAGGTGCAAAAAGGAAAATACGGTGTGCGCTGTCGGCTTTGACGCGAACGTGCAATCCGTGCAGCTGTTGGAAACGGGTGAGATGGACGCCCTTGTCGTGCAGAATCCCTTTGCCATCGGTTACCTGGGCGTGCAAAACGCCTCGATGCTGCTGCGCGGCGAGTCGCTGTCGCAGGAGGTACAGAACACGGATGTGACCGTCGTCACGTGCGACAATATGTTTAACGAAGATATACAGAGAATTTTGTTTCAATTTGACAACTAGAAAGGGTGATGAGTATGTATACACCTGCAAAAGACCGTTATGAGGCCATGCCGTATCACCGCTGCGGGAAAAGCGGATTAAAGCTGCCGGCGGTGTCACTGGGACTATGGCACAACTTCGGCGACACCACACCGTATGCGACTATGCAGGCGCTGTGCCGCACCGCATTTGACAACGGCATCACGCATTTTGATCTTGCCAACAACTACGGCCCCGCACCCGGCAGCGCCGAGGAGAATTTCGGAAAGCTGCTGCGCGACGATCTTATGCCGTACCGTGACGAGCTTATTATCAGCACCAAGGCGGGCTACACCATGTGGGACGGTCCTTACGGCGACTGGGGCAGCCGCAAATATCTGCTGGCGAGTCTTGATGCAAGCCTTAAGCGGATGGGACTGTCCTATGTGGACATTTTCTATCACCACCGTCCCGATCCGGAAACGCCTCTCGAAGAAACGATGGGGGCGCTTGCACAGGCGGTGACAAGCGGTAAGGCGCTGTATGTGGGACTTTCCAACTATAACGGCGAGCAGCTTGAAAAGGCGTGCCGCATTTTGGAGGAGCTGCACTGCCCGTTTATCATCAATCAGAACCGGTATTCCATCCTTGATCGCACCGTCGAGAAAAACGGGTTGAAGGAGACGGCGGCACGGCTGCAAAAGGGCATTATCTGCTTCAGCCCGCTGGCACAGGGGATGCTTACGGATCGCTATCTGCACGGTATCCCCGCCGACAGCCGTATCCGCACCGACGGCAGATTTTTACAGGAGTCGGCGCTGACGCCGAAGCGCCTGGAGCAGATCCGCGCGCTTGCCGCCATTGCCGCCGCCAGAGGGCAGTCGCTGGCGCAGATGGCGCTTTCCTGGATTTTGCGCGACGGAGTCGTGACATCGGTGCTGATCGGCGCCTCCCGTCCGGAACAGATCCTCGACAACATCCGCTCTGTAAAGAACACGCGTTTCTCCGCCGAGGAGCTTGCCGCCATCGACGCCGCATCTGTTTGAGAAAAAGGTCTCCTTTCGGGCACCCTCCGTAAGGAAGGTGCCCCAAGGTGGCTCTTGTATCTAAACTGAATAATTGGTTTCGTTAAGCGGTGTAGCCATTGGCTATGCCGTTTTTTTGTTACACACCTTTTCAAAGTGTGTAACCCACTATGACTCTTTCTCAGATACTTTGAGCAAAGCTGTTAGTGGGCTCTCTGATGGTGGTCTTACTAAGTTGTCAAATATGACTGTATGATTTTTAACCTGTTTTTCGCGCTACATCAAAAATGACAACAAAAGTTGTCTAATATGACTATCATTTCTTAAAACGATGTGTTATGATGTAGAAAAAGGGGGGCTGAGACTGTGAATGATTTAAAGAAAAACATCGACTATTATATGAATTTAAAAGGAATAAAAATGTATAGTCATTTGTTGGTGGATATTGCACGCGAATTAGGTATTAAAGGTAAAGATACATACGAATTTGCAAATAGAGAAAAATCTAATTTTTCAAAAATGTTAAAGGGTGAGCGTCCACTAAAATATGAATTTATTATTCCTTTAGAAAAAATATTTGGTGTGTCGTTGGCACGATTAATGGATAAAAACGCATATAAACTACCTGTAGAAAAAGAAAACGTGCCATTTAACAAAGGGTTTAGATATTACGCGTATTTAGACGATCCGCAATTATACAAAAATGAATTTGATCTGTTGCTGGCATGCGACGGAAAACCTATCATTACTCAAACAGATGAATTTGGCAAAACCTTTCTTGATTATGTTGTTGAATACCATTCGGTTAATGGAGTGAGATATCTTCACGAAGAGTA
>SFCS01000030.1 GCA_004558485.1 Ruminococcus sp.
GAACTCAACATCATCGTTAAATCCGACGTGCGCGGAACCAGTGAGGCTGTGGCCGCATCACTGGAGAAACTGACCAATGAAGAAGTCCGGGTGCGCGTCATCCACGCCGCCGTCGGTGACAAGGCAGAAATTTTGGCGCGCGTCAACCCGCTCAACCCCGACACGCCTGCCGAAATCGATGCCGCCGTCGAAAACGGTGCGGACATTCTCATGCTTCCCATGTGGACGACCGCAGAGGATCTGCGGCGCTTCACGGACATTGTGGACGGGCGGGCAAAGACCATGCCGCTTTTGGAAACAGCAGCTGCCGTGCGGCATCTGCCGGAGGCGCTCGAGGTGGACGGCATTGACGAAATGCATATCGGTCTCAACGATCTGCACCTTTGCTATGGTATGAAATTCATGTTCCAGCTTTTGGCAGACGGCACGGTGGAAAATCTCTGCGCGCAGATACGGCAAAAGAACATCCCCTACGGTTTCGGCGGCGTCGGACGCCCCGGCTCGGGTCTCTTGCCCGCTGATTATATCATCGGCGAGCATTACCGCCTCGGCTCGCAATTTGTCATCCTCTCGCGCAGCTTCTGCAACACGGAAAAGGTCGCGGATTTCGGAAGGATACAGTACACCTTCTCGGAGGGCGTTGCCGCCATTCGCCGCGTCGAAACGGCATGTGCCGATTGGACGCCGGCGAAATTCCGGCAGAACCAAAGAGCGGTTTCAACCAGCGTTGCCGCGGTTCTGCGCAACATGTAATGACCCTTTTCAAAAAAATTTCGTTTTTGCTTTTCTTTTTCAAAAGTATGTTGTATAATAAAGCCCTGTGAGGTGATCTACTTGTCACAAAACAAACGGACAAGCCATGTCAAACCGAAAAAAAAGAACCCAAAACGCGGATTTGCCATTTTCGGAACCGTGTTTCTTTCCGTCATCGGTGTCGTTTGCATTGCGCTTTCGGGACTGCTGTGGTATTTCCAGTATAACCGCAGCTCCGCTCTCGACGCGCTGACCGACGCAGATCTCGGCATCAAGGACAACAGTAACCTATCGGACAAAGTCATCAATATTGCGCTTTTCGGTATCGATGCGCGCAATTTGCGCGCCGCGCGGGCAAATTCCGACTCCATCATGATCCTCAGCATCGACTCCGCGCACAAGAAAATTAAAATGACCTCCATCATGCGTGACTCGCTCGTCCCCATCGAAGGACGCGGTGCGCGCAAAATCAACGCCGCCTATGCCTTTGGCGGACCGGAGCTTGCCATCAAGACCCTCAACCAAAACTTCAACCTCAACATCCGCGACTATGCCACCGTCAACTTCTCCGGCATGGCGGACATTATTGAAGCCATGGGCGGCATCGAGGTCGATCTGACCGAGGCGGAACGGCAGGATGCGAATGTGCATCTGCGCTGGATGGCGATCGAAAGCGGTCTCAAAAACGATCAGATCAAATCCGCCGGCAAACAGACGCTCAACGGTATTCAGGCGGTGGCATTTGCCCGTATCCGTCACGTGCGCACCATCAACGGCGTCAACGACGACTACGGACGCACCGACCGTCAGCGCTATGTGATGGAGCAGCTTTTCAACAAGGCTATGGCCATGGGCAAATCCAAATATCCGTCGGTGATCAAGGCGCTGCTCCCCCACATGGAGACCTCCCTGTCCTACAGCGACATTTTGGAGCTTGCCGGTTTCCTCACGGGAAACACGCAGTTTGAACAGATGCGGATGCCGGAAAGTCACAAGATGCAGATCCCCACAAAAGATTATCCCAGCAGCCTCGGCTCGGTGGTATATTACAATCTGGAGTATGCCGCGAACATGCTGCATGCCTTTATCTACGACGACATAAAGCAAGCGGACTATGTGGCGGCGAATCCGCCCGTGACCACGCCGTGGTATACGAACTGGGCAAAGACCAACACCTGATCGCAAAAAAGCTGTACCGTCCGGTTCTCCCGACAGTGCAGCTTTTTCGTATAAGGAGGAGTTACATTTGGAAAACTATATGGAAAAGACCATGAACGCCTTGCGACACAACAACATGGCCGCCTACTATGTCGAGGACGAAAAAGAGGCGACCGCTCTCGCCTTCTCCCTCATCGCCGAGAACGCAAGCGTTGCGGTCGGCGGATCGGCGACCCTCGCCGCGCTCGGTATCATCGACCGCCTGCGCAGCGGCAAGTATCATTTTCTCGATCGCTATGCCGACATGGACGACGCCACGCGCGACGCCGTTTTCAAGGCGTCTCTTTCTGCGGATGTGCTGCTCACTTCCTCAAACGCCGTCACCGAAAACGGCGAGCTTTACAATGTAGACGGCACCTGCAACCGCATCGGTGGCATCACCTACGGTCCAAAAAGCGTTATCGTCATTGCGGGAAAAAACAAGATCGTCCCCGATCTCAACGCCGCCGTTCTGCGCGTGAAAACGATTGCCGCGCCGCTCAACTGCAAGCGGCTTTCCCGTCACACCTACTGCTTTGAAAAAGGCGTTTGCGCATCGATCGCCGCGGGAAAAGGTGCTGAAATGACCGCCGGCTGCCAAAGTCCCGACCGCATCTGCCGCAGCTATGTCGTCACCGGCCCGCAGGCAGTCAAGGATCGCATCAAGGTGATCCTCGTGAACAAAGAACTCGGCTTCTGATCCGCATAGGAAAAATTTGCCGAAAAGTCTTGCATCCGGCGCTTTTGACAGATATAATAGCCGTGTATCTGACCGCACAACAGGAAGGATGGAACTCTTGATGCAAACGACCGTTTCCCACAAATGGAGTGCAGCGGACACCGTGACCGCCCTGCGCATCGTGCTGGCGATCCCGCTTTTGTTTCTTTCGCCGCAGTCGCTTTGGTTTCTGTGTGTATACACGCTCGCCGGACTGACGGATGTGCTGGACGGCTTTCTCGCCAGAAAAAGCGGCACGGCAGGCGACTT
The DNA here is from genome assembly GCA_004558485.1 of Ruminococcus sp. Taxonomy (GTDB): domain Bacteria; phylum Bacillota; class Clostridia; order Oscillospirales; family Acutalibacteraceae; genus URNF01. The sequence goes on from SFCS01000030.1 coordinate 2,939, forward strand.
CGGCGCACGGCTGGACAGCATCGCCGACCTCACCTTCTATGGCATCATGTTTATCCGCTGTCTGCCGCTTTTGTTCCGAACGCTTCCCCGCTTCATTTGGTACGGCGTGGCTGCAGCGGTGGCGCTCCGCGTGGCGGCATATGCCGTTGCGGCAATCAAATATCGCCGTTTTGCCTCTCTGCACACCTGGCTCAACAAGCTGACCGGCGCCGCGGTCTTTCTGCTGCCCTACAGCCTTGCGCTGTCACAGGCGACCGTTTTCGGTTTTGTCGCCTGTGTGCTGGCATTTGCGGCGTCGCTTGAGGAATTGCTCATTCACCTTTGTTGCAAGGAATACCACGCGAACAGCAAGTCCGTTTTTGCACTGCACAAAGCGGAAAACTAATCGAACAGTATCTTGAAACACGGATCCTCATAGGCGTCAAAGCACATGAGGATCCGTTCTTTTTTCGTCTTTTCGCAGGTGGGATTTTGCGGGGGGCGCGTCTCTCGCAAATAACACCGTTTTAAAGGAGGTTTGCTGCGACGGTATTGTTTTTTCGAGGAAAATGGTGTATGATGGAATGGAAAAGATTGCATGGTATGTGATATCACCCAAAAGCACGGAAAGGAGCCGTTTTTTCATGAATGAGATAAGACAGGCCTTTTTGACCGGAGAACGCGCGCTGTTTGGGGCGCATGATCTGGAAATTTACGATACGACCTTTGCCGACGGCGAATCGCCCCTCAAGGAATGTCATGACATTGCCCTTTTCGGCTGTATGTTCAAATGGAAATACCCGCTGTGGTATGCAAAGGACATCACTGTCGAAAACTGCACCTGGTTTGAGATGGGGCGCGCGGGCGTGTGGTATACCGACCGCATCGCCGTGAAAAACTCCGCCATTGAGGCGCCAAAGAGCTTTCGGCGCTGTAAAGATATTTCCCTTTGCAATGTTTCCTTCCCCAACGCCGCCGAAACGCTGTGGCACTGTGACGGCGTAAAGCTGGAGCAGGTTGTCACCCGCGGCGATTATTTTGCCATGAACAGCCGCAACATGGTCATCCGCGACCTGACGCTCTACGGCAACTATTCCTTCGACGGCGCGGAAAATGTGGAGATCCGCCATTCCCGCCTGCTTTCAAAGGACGCCTTTTGGAACAGCAAGCATGTGACGGTGTATGACTCCTTTATTTCCGGGGAATATCTCGGCTGGAACGCCGAGGATCTGACGCTTGTCAACTGCACGGTGGAGAGCCTGCAGGGGCTTTGCTATATTAAAAACCTCAAAATGCAGAACTGCCGCCTGCTCAATACAACGCTGGCGTTTGAATACTCCACCGTGGACGCCGACATCGTCGGCAAAATCGACAGCGTGCTCAATCCGAGCGGCGGCGTCATCCGCGCCGACGAGATCGGCACGGTCACGGTCGAACCCGACAAGGTCGACCCTGCCAAAACGCAGATCATTTGCAGAAAAGCGGGAGGTGCCGTATGACCTACGATTTTGACCGCATTATTGACCGTCGCCGCACCGACTCCCTCAAATGGGATGTCGCGGAAAATGAGCTGCCGATGTGGGTGGCGGACATGGATTTTGAGACCGCTCCTGCAATCAGGGAAGCCATCGCGGCGCGCGCCGCCCATGGCATCTACGGCTATACGGTCTTGCCCGATGCCTGGTATGACGCCTATATCGGTTGGTGGCAAGAGCGGCACGGTTTCAAAATGGAAAAGGACTGGCTCATTTTCTGCACCGGCGTTGTGCCCGCCATTTCCTCCATCGTGCGCAAACTGACGACACCCGCCGAGAAGGTGCTGGTGATGACGCCGGTCTACAACATCTTTTTTAACTCCATTCGCAACAACGGGCGCGAGGTCTTGGCATGTCCCCTGCACTTTGACGGAGAGGGGTATTCCATCGATTTTGAAGAGCTGGAGCAAAAACTCGCCGATCCGCAGACGACCCTCATGCTCCTCTGCAATCCGCACAACCCCATCGGCAAAATCTGGGACAGGGAGACGCTTGCCGTCATCGGCACACTGTGCCGCCGTCACCATGTCACGGTGGTCGCGGATGAGATCCACTGCGATCTGACCGCGCCCGGGCGCGACTATGTGCCATTTGCATCGGTGTCGGCAGACTGCCGCGACAACAGCATCACCTGCCTTGCCCCCACCAAGGCGTTCAACATTGCAGGACTGCAAACAGCCGCCGTCTCCGTCCCCGACCCCACATTGCGGCACAAGGTGTGGCGCGGACTGAACACCGACGAGGTGGCAGAGCCGAACGCTTTTGCCGTCACGGCGGCGATCGCCGCTTTCACAAAGGGCGCGCCGTGGCTTTCGGAGCTGCGGGCATATATCGCGGAAAACCGCAGGGTGACGACCGCGTTTGTCGAAAAGGAAATTCCGCAAATTCATGTGGTCGGCGGCGATGCGACCTATCTTTTGTGGCTGTGCTGCAACCGCCTGCACACCGACTCCGCGACGCTTGCCGCCTTCATCCGCAAGGAGACGGGCTTGTATCTCTCCGCAGGCAGGGCATACGGCGGCGACGGCGACGCCTTCCTGCGCATGAATATCGCCTGTCCCCGCGCCATCCTGGAAGACGGGCTAGGGCGACTGAAAAAAGGTATTGATGCTTTCATAAACAGATGACAAAAGGCAACCAAAAAGGGCAGACACCATGTCTGCCCTTTCTCTTTACTTGTCTTCCTTCGGCGGGGCGGCGCTTTCGAGCGCCTCGCGCAGGGTATCCAGCGCCGTCAGCCCCTTTTTCAGCTTGACCGCAAAATACGGCTTTGCGCCGGCGCTGATGAGCACTCTGCCGCGCAGCGCCGCCGTCATGCGTGCGCCGACCTCCATGTCCAGCTTGCGTTGATACAAAAGCAGCGTGTCCCCTTGCTGCTTGACCTCGTAGATGCCGAGTGCCGCCGCCATGTTGCGCAACAGCGCGATGTCGATCAGCCCCTGCACCGCTGCAGGCGGCTCGCCGAAACGGTCAATAAGCTCGTCATACACATCGAGAGAGTCGTCCATCGTGCGGATGTCCGCGATCTTCCGATAGATCTCCAGCCGCTGGGCGGTGTCGGCAATATAGCTTTCGGGAATGTGCGCGGAAATCTGCACATCCACAAGACACTCCGCCTCGTCCCCCGCGGTCGTGTTGCCCTTTTCCGCCTCCACTGCCTCAGACAGCAGACGCAAATACATTTCGTATCCGACCGCCTCCATATGTCCGTGCTGCTGTGCACCGAGCATGTTGCCCGCGCCGCGGATCTCCATGTCCCGCATAGCGATCTTGAAGCCTGCGCCGAACTCGGTGAAGTCCCGCATCGCCTCAAGGCGCTTGGACGCAATATCGGTCAGCTCCTTGCCGCGGCGGAAGGTGAGGTAGGCATATGCCCGCCGTGAAGAACGCCCTACCCTGCCGCGCAGCTGATGCAGCTGTGACAGCCCGAAACGGTCGGCATTCTCGATGATGAGCGTGTTGACATTGGGCACATCGATGCCGGTCTCAATGATGGTGGTGCACACAAGGATGTCCACCTCGTGCTCCAGCACCCGCCGCCATATATCCGACAATTCCTCCTCGGTCATCTTCCCGTGTGCCACGGCGATGCGCGCCTCGGGGACGCGCATTTGCAGACCGGAGGCGCAGCGCTCGATGTCCTCGACGCGGTTATGCAGATAGTATACCTGTCCGTCCCGCCGCAGCTCGCGGCGAATGGCGTCGGCGATGATGCCGCTGTCATGCTCCAGAACATAGGTCTGCACGGGACGGCGATCCTGCGGCGCCTCCTCGATGATGGACATATCCCGCACCCCGCTCATCGCCATGTTCAGCGTGCGGGGGATCGGCGTTGCGGAAAGGGTGAGCACATCCACCGTCGGCGCCAGCTCCTTTATCCGCTCCTTTTGCGTCACACCGAAGCGCTGCTCCTCGTCCACGATGAACAGCCCCAGGCGCGGCAGCTTTACATCCTTTGACAGCATGCGGTGTGTGCCGACCAAAATGTCGATCTTACCCTCGGCGACGCGGCGCAGGATGTCCGCCTGCTGTCGCGGTGTGCGGAAACGGGACAGCATCTCCACCTCCACGGGAAAGCCCTCAAAGCGGCGAACAATGGTGTTATAGTGCTGAAGCGCCAGGATGGTGGTCGGCACGAGCAGCACACACATTTTTCCGTCGGTCACACATTTGAACGCCGCGCGCAGCGCCACCTCGGTCTTGCCGAATCCGACATCGCCGCACAACAGGCGATCCATCGGCACGGGGCGTTCCATATCGCTTTTTATTTCGTCGATGCAGCGCACCTGATCATCGGTCTCCTGATATTCAAAATGGCGCTCAAAATCATATTGCCATTCCCCGTCGGGCGAAAAGGCATAGCCGGGCGTTGCCATACGCCTGCCGTACAGAGAGATGAGTTGCTTGGCGATGTCCTTGACCACAGCGCGCACCCGCGTTTTGGTCTTTTGCCACTCCTGGCCGCCGAGGCGGTGCAGCCGCAGCTGCACATCCTCCTTGCCGCCGATATACTTGGACACGAGATCAAGCTGCGTGACCGGCACATACAGCACATCGCCCTTGTCATACTGAATCTTGATATAGTCCTTCACAACGCCCTGCAGCGTGAGCTGATGGACGCCCTGATAGATGCCGATGCCATGTGCGGAGTGGACAACATAATCGCCGACACTCAGCTCGGACAGGCTGTGGATCTCGCTGCCCTTGTCCTTTTTCGTCCGCCGCGGCTTGCGCCGCACAGCGGAAACGCGCCCATGCGTGATGACGGCAAAGCCGGCGTCGGGGAATTCCGCACCGGCGGAAAGACCGCCCGTGGTGATGAGCACCTGCCCCTTGACGGGCGCTGCGGGAGATGCGGCGAAAATGGCGGGGATGCCGCGTGCTGTCAGATCCTCGGCGAGCACCGCGGCAGCCTTTTCCTCCTTGCCGCTGAGCACGACGCAGGCAACGCCGCGATGCAGCATATCCTGCAAATCGTCCGCAAGCAGCTCCACACCGCCCGACCACACCGGCAGCTGCCGCGCCGTCACATTGTAGAGCGTTCTTGCGGAAATGTCCCAAAGGCTGCCCGCAAAGGTCTGCATGAGCACAGCGCCCATCTGCTCCAGACGCAGATGCAGCGTGTCCGACGGCATGGCAAACTCCGTCAGCGCATGACAAAGCACCCCTTCCCCGATCAACCCCTTGATGTCCTCCTGGAGCTGCCAATGAAAGGTGCGGGCGCGCTCTCTGACCCTGCCGATCTCGGAAACGAACACAAGGCTGTCGCGGCAATAGTCAAAGAAGGTCGCGGGCTTTTCATAGATGAGCGGAATGTATTTGTCAAGCGATGTCGGCAGGCTGCCGCTTTGCAGTCTGTCGATGTCCTTTTGCAGGTTTTCCTTTTGCAGCGCGGCATTTTTGCCGCGCAGGCGCGCACAAAGTGCGGTGAGCTTTTCCGCCAGCCCCGCCGCGTCGTCATACATGATCTCCGCCGCGGGCGGAATGGATACTGCGTCCAGTGTCTCGGTGCGGCGCTGCGACAGAAGATCAAAATAGGCGATCGTGTCCACCGTGTCACCCCACAGCTCGACGCGGATGGGCTGCGTCGCTGCGGCGGGATAGATGTCCACGATGCCGCCGCGTATGGCAAACTGCCCCGCGCCCTCGATCTGTGCCGCGCGTTCATAGCCGGCGGCGATCAACGCTGCCGCGATGTCCGGCACGGGCAGCGGTGCGCCCGCCACAATGTCCAGCGTGCGGGACAGCAGCGTTTCCGGCGGCAGCGTATACTGCACGGCGGCATCCAGTCCCGCGATCACACAGTCATACCTTCCCTCTGCCATGTTGGCAAGCGTGCCGAGCCGCTGTTGTTCATATTCGCGGGAGGCGGACTCCAGCTGCCGCAGCGACAGCTCTCTTGCGGGCAAAAGCAGCACATTTTCGCCGAGTGCCGTCAGATCCTCCTGCATTCTCGTCGCCTCTGCCTCGTCCGCCACGAGTAGCACCGTGCGGCGGTTCAGCGCCGTGTGCAGCGCGTGGATCCACAGCACCTTATGAATATGGCCGAGTCCCGTCACCGCCGTCGGCAATCTGCCGGCGCGCACATCTTCCCGCACAGCACAAAATGCCGGCAGCTTTTGCAGACCGGCTTCAAAAATACGCATATCCTGCCTCACCTCAGTGTGAATACCTGTTCATGGCTTCCTCGATGTTGCCGGAGACGATAAGCTCTGCCGCCGCTGCGGCCTTCTCCGCCGTCTCCCCCATCACGGAAAGCTCCTTTTCCGAAAAGCGCGACAGCACCCAGTCCGCCAAATTGCAGTCGGGGTGCGGCTTTGCGCCGATGCCGAGCTTTACGCGCGGAAACATGTCGCTGCCCGAAAGCTGCAAAATGCTTTTGACACCGTTTTGTCCGCCCGCACTGCCGCTGCGGCGCACGCGCATCCCGCCGACCGGCAATGAAATATCGTCAAACAGCAACAGCACCTGCTCCGGCGACAGCTTATAAAACCGCATCGCCTCGCATACCGCCTCACCGCTGTTGTTCATATAGGTCTGCGGCTTCATGAGCAGCACATGCCGTCCGGCGCAGACGCCCTCCCCGCAGTAAGCGTGAAAGCGGGCGCGCTCCACCCGAATGTCGAGCGCCTTCGCCGTGGCATCCAGCGCCATAAAGCCGGCGTTGTGACGGGTGTTCTGATACTGCACACCGGGATTTCCCAGTCCGACGATCATAAATTCCACCGCGCCGGTCTTTCTTTTAAAAAACATCGTCATCCTTCTCACATACCGAAATTCTCGCCAGTATATTATGGCAGAAAACCGCCGATTTTGCAAGGGGACTTTTGCCGATTTTTCCTTCTGTTTTCCACATACGCCGCCGCAAAAAGCGGCAAAACACTGTGCAAATATGACAAGAGTGATAAAAAACAAAATAATTTTGAAAAATAACTGGAAATACGCGGAAAAGTTTGCTATACTTATTGGTGGTGCCGTGCGCCTTTTCGGGCGCGCGGTAAACTGACTGGAAAATTTTTTTAGGAGGTTGACTTATGAGTCACAAGTATGTTTATCTCTTCTCCGAAGGCAACGCGCAGATGCGTGAGCTGCTCGGCGGCAAGGGCGCCAACCTGGCGGAAATGACCAAGATCGGTCTGCCTGTGCCCCAGGGCTTCACCATTTCCACCGAAGCCTGCACGCAATACTATGAAGATGGCCGTCGGATCAATGACGAAATCCAGGCGCAGATCATGGAAAACATTGCGAAGATGGAAGAGATTACCGGCAAGAAGTTCGGCGACATGGAGAATCCGCTTCTCGTTTCCGTCCGTTCCGGCGCCCGTGCTTCCATGCCCGGCATGATGGATACCATCCTGAACCTCGGTCTCAACGAAAAGGTCGTTGAGGTCATCGCCGCGAAGTCCGGCAATCCGCGTTGGGCTTGGGACTGCTATCGCCGTTTCATCCAGATGTTCTCCGACGTCGTTATGGAAGTCGGTAAGAAGTACTTTGAAAAACTCATCGACAAGATGAAAGAAGAGAAGGGCGTCACTTATGATGTCGAGTTGACCGCTGACGATCTGAAGGCTCTTGCCGGTCAGTTCAAGGCTGAGTATAAGAACCAGCTCGGCAAGGACTTCCCGGACGATCCGAAGGAGCAGCTCTTCGAGGCTATCAAGGCTGTGTTCCGTTCCTGGGACAACCCGCGTGCCAACATCTACCGCATGGATCATGACATCCCCTACTCCTGGGGTACTGCCGTCAATGTCCAGATGATGGCGTTCGGCAACATGGGCGATACCTCCGGTACCGGCGTTGCCTTCACCCGCAACCCCGCCACCGGCGAAAAAGGCCTCATGGGCGAGTTCCTGATGAATGCACAGGGCGAAGATGTTGTCGCCGGTGTGCGCACCCCCATGCCGATTGCAAAGATGAAGGAAGTGCTGCCGGAGGTTTACGAGCAGTTCCTCGGCGTTTGTAAGACGCTCGAAGATCACTATCGCGACATGCAGGATATGGAGTTCACCATCGAGGACAAGAAGCTCTATATGCTGCAGACCCGTAACGGCAAGCGTACCGCTGCCGCTGCTATCAAGATCGCCTGCGATCTCATTGACGAAGGCATGATCTCCGAGGAAGAGGCGCTGATGCAGATCGACGCCAAGTCCCTCGACATGCTGCTGCACCCGCAGTTCGACGCGGCTGCCCTGAAGAAGGCTGTGGCGGTCGGCAAGGGTATTGCCGCTTCCCCCGGTGCTGCTGCCGGTAAGATCGTGTTCACCGCCGAAGAGGCTGCCGAGCGCGGCAAGGCCGGTGAAAAGGTCGTTTTGGTGCGTCTTGAGACCTCTCCCGAGGACATCGAGGGCATGAAGTATGCACAGGGCATCCTGACGGTGCGCGGCGGTCAGACCTCCCACGCTGCCGTTGTGGCGCGCGGCATGGGCACCTGCTGTGTCTCCGGCTGCGGCGACATCAAGATGGACGAGGAGAACAAGAAGTTCACCCTCGCCGGCAAAGAGTATCATGAGAATGACCCGATCTCCCTGGACGGCTCCACCGGCAACATCTATGATGTGCTGATCCCGACCGTTCCCGCCGATCCGAACAGCGGCTATTTCGGTCGTATCATGGAGCTGGCTGACAAATATAAGAAACTCGGTGTGCGCACCAATGCCGACACCCCCGCCGATGCCAAGCAGGCTGCTGCTTTCGGTGCGCAGGGCATCGGTCTGTGCCGTACGGAGCACATGTTCTTCGATCCCGACCGTATCGGTGCGTTCCGTGAAATGATCTGCTCCGAGACCGTCGAAGAGCGCGAGAAGGCACTGGCGAAGATCGAGCCGATGCAGCAGGCGGACTTTGAGGGTCTGTTTGAGGCACTGGGCGGTCATCCGGTCACCATCCGCTTCCTGGATCCCCCGCTGCATGAGTTCGTGCCCACCGACGAGGCGGACATCGAGGCGCTCGCAAAGACGCAGGGCAAGTCCGTTGCCTATATCCATCAGGTCATTTCCGATCTGCACGAGTTCAACCCGATGATGGGACATCGCGGTTGCCGTCTTACTGTCACCTATCCGGAAATCGCCGTTATGCAGACCAAAGCAATCATCAAGGCTGCCATCGCTGTCAAGAGCCGTCATGCCGACTGGAACATTGTTCCGGAAATCATGATCCCGCTGACCGGCGAAGTCAAGGAAATGAAGTTTGTGAAGGACGTCGTTGTCAAGACCGCAGACGCGGAAATCGCGGCTGCCGGTGTTGAGCTGAAGTATGAAGTCGGTACCATGATTGAGATCCCGCGTGCGGCGCTGACCGCTGACGAGATCGCGAAAGAGGCGGAGTTCTTCTGCTTCGGCACGAACGACCTCACGCAGATGACCTTCGGCTTCAGCCGTGATGACGCAGGCAAGTTCCTGCCCGCCTACTATGCCAACAAGATCTATGAGTCTGATCCGTTCGCTCGTTTGGACACTGTCGGCGTCGGCAAGCTGATGGATATGGCTGTATCGCTCGGCAAAAAAGCCCGTCCGTCGCTGCATTGCGGCATCTGCGGCGAGCACGGCGGCGATCCGTCCTCCATCGAGTTCTGCCACAAGATCGGCCTTGACTATGTTTCCTGCTCCCCCTACCGTGTGCCGATCGCGCGCCTCGCTGCTGCGCAGGCGGCGATTAAAGAACAGGAAAACAAGTAATTGTTCTTTCCTCAAAATCGCCGATTTGACAATTGACGAAGCGTATGCTCATAAGTATCTGGAAACAGTTTCGGATGTGCACCACTTCAAAACATCAAATTGGAAAGATATCCGAATCGATGTCTTTATTTAAGCAATAATCCGAAGAAATTCCCTCCGTCGTAACCCGGCGGAGGGAATTTTGAAAATAGGGCTCGCAATTAAAGTAAATATATAACTGAAGGATTGAGGAGGATTGAATTGTGGGAAGAGATATTTCTTTATTTAGCGATTTTCATCAAGGTGAGAATCGCATTACAAATTATTGCGGATTGATCTTAAAAATGATTTATCAAGAAAGCCCAGTTGCGTTTCAAGAAACAATAGTGAATCTATTGGGTGATTTGAATACCGGATTTGATATTTTGCCTGTTTTTCATCAGCAAGAAAAGAAAAGCAGTTCAAAGACAGCTAAGAGCATTCCTGACTTGATTCTTCGCCAGAGTTCTTTCAATATTTATTTTGAGGTTAAGACGACGGACTGGTTTTATGAAGATCAAGTTAACCGTCACTTGAATAATCTTGTTGAAGAGTTTAAAAACGCTGATAACAAAATTTTGTTTTTGCTGACAAGCGAGTTTAATAATGATATACGCGATCGTTTAAAAGAAAGCATTTCAACAGCAGAAGAAAAGAATACGATTATTCAGATCGTTACTTTTGAAGAGTTTATTTCAGCGGTAAAAGAAGCATCCGATAAATATATCGAAAAAGGAAGATACATCAATTCAGTTATCCCAGAGTTTGAAGAGTTTCTCGATAGAAGTTGGCTTCTGCCTTCTTGGAAACACACAATAGACGTGACACCGTGCGGCGCAACAATTAACGAAATCAAGAAGGGGATGTATATTTGCCCTGCAACAAGCGGTGCTTATAACCACACTAGATCAAAGTTCTTTGGCGCTTACTGGGGCAAAAGCATTCGCTTCATTTCTGAAATATCCGGAATTGTTATCGCACAAAAAGCAGAAAACGGATGCGTTTCTTTCTCTGTGCAATGGAGCAATATTGATGAACCTAATGCGGCGAAGAATCTTGAAAAAGAAGCTCAAGAAAGATTCCAAAATGTTGAACAATGGAGAAAAGACGAACTGGATAAAACAAACCTTAGGATCTTCGTCCTCGACGGCACAATAGATACCAACATTGAAAAAAAGAGCAAGGGCGGCATCCGACGTAACATTTATTGGTATGATATAGCATCAAATACGGTAAGTGATTTGGCTTCCGAGCTTGAGAATAAAGATTGGTAAGTACCTCTCGCGTTTTTGCAAAATCGCACATTTTTGTTTTTTCCTCCTTTGCGGTACAATGTTCATTGCAAGGAGGAATTTTTTATGGAA
>SFCS01000031.1 GCA_004558485.1 Ruminococcus sp.
GGTCTGTTTAATCATATCATACGGCTTCAATTTATACAAGAACAGTCCCGGCAGACATTACTGCCGGGACTGAAACTGTTTTACGAATGCTCCCGATTGCGGCATTTTTTTGTTTTTCAGTCTTTCAGCAGCCGGATCTTGCCGATGAGCGGCAATTCCTTTGCCTTGCCGTTTACCGCATTGACGATGCCGATGATGGTAAGCACCAAAAACAGCAAATTCACCAGCCCCAGGATAGCGGTCACAAAGCCCAGAAACGGCGAGATAGCTCTGAGAAGTCTGCCGAGCACGCCGGTAACGGCACTCCACACGACCTCCGACACCAGCAGCACCAGTCCCTGGTTGGCGTGAAACCGCGCAAACCGCGAGTCCTTCGCCGCAAACAGCGGGATGAGCACCAAAACGGACAGATAGGACAAGAGCGCCATCCCCTTGTTTTGCGCAATGTCCTCCGGCGCAAACTGCGCCGTAGTATCGGCTGTGTCGGTGAAGGCTTCGACCGTGTTTTCAACGGCCTTTTCCGCCGTCTGCTGCGTGCCGTCGGTCGTCGCGCCGCAGGCGGGGCAGAACTTCGCCTCGTCCGGCAGCTCTTTTCCGCATTTTGAACAGAACATCTTCATTCCTCCTTTTTGGAAAAGCATACCACACCGCAACGGGAAATGCAAGAGGGCAGCTTTTTCGACAGCGTTTTTCATTTTTTCTTGCTCTGCACTCTTTTATATGCTATACTGAAAATATGTACAGTATAGTGAGGGAAAAGCATGCCGTTTGAAAAAACCGAAAAAGCGGAAAAAGAGCTCCGCAGCGACCGCATCGTCGGCCGCAACGCCGTTCACGAGGCGCTGAAGGCGGAGCGCGAGATCGACTCTGTTTGGGTCGCAAGGGGAGAGCGCGGCGGAACGCTGCCGATGCTTTTGGCGCTTTGCCGCGACCGGGGCATTCCGATCAAGGAGGTCGACATCCGCAAGATGGATGCCACCGCCGCCCACCATCAGGGCATCATCGCTTTTGCTGCGTGCAAGGCGTATGCCACAATAGACGAGCTGTTTCAAAACGCCGCCGCACACGGTGCGCCGCCGTTTTTCATCCTTTGCGACGAGCTGGAGGATCCGCACAACCTCGGCGCCATTTTGCGTACCGCCGAGGCGGCGGGCGCACACGGCGTCATCATCCCCAAGCGGCGCGCCGTCGGACTGACCGACACGGTGTATAAAGCGTCCGCGGGTGCTGTGGAATATGTGCCGGTCGCGCGGGTGACAAACCTCACCGACACCGTGAAGGAACTGAAAAAACGCGGCGTGTGGGTCTATGGACTGGACATGGACGGCGAGACCTGGTGCAAGGCTGATCTTGCGGGCGCTGTCTGCTTGGTGGTCGGCTCGGAGGGCCGCGGCATCGGACGCCTGCTCCGCGAACAATGCGATCAGATCCTTTCGCTGCCGATGTCCGGCAGCATCAACTCGCTCAACGCCTCGGTCGCCTGCGGCATCGTTTTGTATGAGGTTGCCCGTCAGCGCGCCGGTATTGCGGCAAAAAACTGAGAAAAGGGGGACGCGGAAAATGGACGAGCAGGATATTTTGGCGGAGCTTTTGAAGGACTATGCCACCGTGCCCGACCACGCGGCAGAAAAAGAGGACACGGCTTCCAAAGAGCCGTCAGAGGCTCCGACCGATGCGGCAGAGCCCATGGAGGAAGAACCCCTCATCGAGGAAGAACCCGCCGTTGAAGAAGTGCCCCCCGCCAAAGAAGAGATCGCCGAGGAGGTTTCCGTCGAAGAGGAGCCCGCCGAGGAGGAGCTCCGCGTCGCACCGCTTGAAGCGCCGACGCAGGTCATCACCCTTTCCCAAGCGGCAGAAACAGAGCCGCCGACAGAGGACGAGGCGGACGACGGGCAGATCACGATGGCGGAGCTGGCGGGCGAGGAAGAGCCGCCTGTCGAGGAAACGCCCGAGGAAGTGCCCGACTGGGAAGAACAGCTCATAAAGACCCGTCAGGAAAAGATCCGCGATTTTCAGATAAAGCAAAACCGCGAAAATCTTGATTTTCGCTTTGCGGGCGACGCTGCGCCGGACGAAGAGCCGGAAAGAGAGCCCGAAAAGGAAGAACCCAAAGCGCCGGAGGAAGAACCGCAGAAGGAGCGCCGTTTCACCGGTGATTTCACCGATTTTTCGCAGGCGGAGGATGTGCGCGCGGAATTGCAGCACCGTCACCGCTCCGGCACCTTCCGCATGTGGCTTGCCGCGGCGGCGGGCGCGCTGCTCCTTTGGAGCGACATTTCCGTTATCTACTATGGGCAGCCGACGCTTGCCCCCTCGCTTTTCCTGCTTTTGAATCTGCTTTTGCTTGCCTGCATGGCGATCCTTTTGTATCCCATGCTGCGGGACGGCACGACGGCGCTTTTGCACGGCAAGCCGACCGCCGAGACCGTTCCCGCGATCGTGACGGCCGCCGTTCTGCTGCACACACTGGTGCAGTGGAGCGATCTTGCCGCCCTGGAGGCGGGGGAGGCGCGCCTGTTTACCTCTCTTGCCGCACTCTCTCTGCTGCTTTGCGGCATGGGCAGAATGGCAAAGCTTGACCGCATCCGGCAGAATTTCACGCTGGTGTCCCACGACACGCAGAAATTTGCCGCCGTGGAGATCACCGACGAGCGCGCCGCGACCGAAATCGGACGCCGCGCGGTCGCAACCGGCGTGCCGCGGGTGGCGTTTTTCCGCCCTGTGCGGTTCCTCGACGACTTTTTGGCAAACGCCTATATGGACGACCGCTATGACCGCATCATGAGCCGCTTTCTGCCGATCGCGGGTGGGATGTGTCTGGTCATCGGCATCATCGCGGGCGTGGCGGCGAAAAGTGCTGCCGTCGGCTTTTCCGCCTTTGTCAGCGCGCTGTGTGTGCTGCTGCCGGCAGCGCCGCTGGCGCTGAATGTGCCGCTTTTCGGCACCTGTCGGCGGCTTTTGCAGGAGGACAACCTCCTTTGCAGCTATGCGGCGGCGGAGCGGTTCGGCAAGCTGCACGGCGTAGCGCTCGATGTGTCCGACCTCTATCGGCAGGACAGCGTGGCGCTGCACGGCATCCGCACCTTCTGCGACACCCGCATCGACGAGGCAATCATGGACGCCGCCGCGGTCGCCATTCGCACCGACGGCCCGCTTGCGGGACTTTTCCTGCGCATCATTGAGAAAAAGACCGAGATTCTCCCCGCGGTCGAAAACCTTGTCTTTGAACAGGACATGGGCTTTTCCGGCTGGGTCGGCGGCAGACGGGTGCTCGTCGGCAACCGCAAGCTGCTTGAAAACCACGGCGTGGACACGCCGTCGGGCGACTATGAACGGAAATATAAAAAGGACAACCGCGAGCTTGTTTATCTCTCGGTCGGCGGCGCACTGTCCGCCATGTTCATTATCAGCTATCTTGCCGATCCCGAGGTGGAGGAGGCGCTGCACGAGCTGCAGGATGCGCATCTGTCGCTGCTCATCCGCTCCTGCGACCCCAATGTCACGGAGGAGAGCCTTTGCGCGGGATTTCATTTGGACGACTATTATGTCGATCTGTTGCCCGCGTCGGCGGGCAGGCTGTATGACGGGCTGCGGCATGAACACGCAGATCGCGTTTCCGCAGGTGCTGCCGTCAACGGCAAAATTTCCGGCATCGCCGCGCTGCTCACCGCCTGCCGCCGTCTGAAGCATCGCGGCACGGCGGCGATGGTCACACAGATCGCCCTTTCCGCCGTCGGCGCACTTTGGTGTCTCGGCACGGCGTTTTCCGGCGGTATCCTGTCCGCCATGGTGATGCTGCTGTTCCTGCCCGCGGCGGCGCTGCTCTCCGTTTTGCTGCCGCTGATCGTTCGCTGAATGAAAGATAAAAAAACACGGAAGACCGAACGGTTTTCCGTGTTTTTTTCTTGCGTTCTCAGCGCAGCTTGCTGCCGAGCGGCAGATCGTCCGCAAACAGCACGCTTGCCGCTGCCTCCCCGTTTTCGTCCTTTGTGTCGGCGGCGAGGATCATGCCCTGACTCTCTACGCCGCACAAAACGGCGGGTTTGAGGTTTGCCACCACGATCACCTGTCTGCCGACAAGCGCGTCGGGGGTATACCACTTGGCGATGCCCGAGCAAACGGTGCGCGGTGCGCCCGTGCCGTCGTCAAGCGTCAGCTTCAAGAGCTTTTTTGCCTTTTTCACCGGCTCGCACGCGACGACCTTCGCCACCCGCAAATCGACCTTCGCAAAATCGTCGATCGCAATTTCCGGCAGCAGCGGTAAGCTCTCCGTCTCCTTTTTCTCCGGCTCTGCGGGCGCCATTTCCGCTGCAATCTCGTCGAGCATCTTCTGCATGTCGATGCGAGCAAAAAGCGGAGCGGCTGCGCCGACGGCAAACGCCGTCACCTTGCCGAACACAGCGGCAGACAGCTCCGTGTCCGCGTCTGCGACCTGCAGCTGCCGCAAAATTTGAGCGCCGGTCTCCGGCATAAACGGCGTGAACAGGATGCCGAGAATACGGATGGTCTCCAGCAGGTGATACAGCACCGTTTCCAGCCGTGCCGTCTGCGCCTCATCCTTGGCAAGCGCCCAGGGGGCAGTCTCATCGATATATTTGTTGCAGCGCTTGGCAAGCTCCATGAGCGTGCCCGCCGCGTCGGCGTTGTGATAGTCCTCCATCTGCTGTGCAAAGGTCGAGAGCGTTTCCTCGACCGCCGCCAGCAGTGCCGCGTCCGGCTCGCCCGCAACGCCCGCGTTCTTCACCGTGCCGCCGAAATATTTATTCGCCATCGCAACGGTGCGGTTGACGAGGTTGCCGAGCGTGTTGGCGAGATCGGCGTTATACTTCGTGATGAAATCCTCATAGGTGATGGTGCCGTCCTGCGCAAAGGGAATCGCCGACAGCAGATAATACCGCACGGCGTCCACGCCGAAGTGCCGCACGAGGTCATCGGCATACATGACATTGCCCTTCGACTTGCTCATTTTGTCGTCGCCGGACAGCAGCCACGGATGGCCGAGCACCTTTTTCGGCAGCGGCTCGCCGAGCGCCATCAGGATGATGGGCCAATAGATGGTGTGGAACCGCACGATGTCCTTGCCGATGACATGCAGGTCAGCGGGCCAATATTTCTTATATTTCTCCGACGAGCCGTCGGGGTCATAGCCGCAGCCGGTGATATAGTTCGAAAGCGCGTCGATCCAGACATAGATGACATGCTGATCGTCAAACGGCACGGGCACGCCCCATTTGAACGAGGAGCGCGACACGCACAGATCGGAAAGTCCCGGCTTCAAGAAATTATTGATCATTTCATTGCGGCGGGACACCGGCGTGATGAAATCGGGGTGCTCCTCATAATACTGCAAAAGGCGATCCTGATATTTCCCGAGCTTCAGGAAATAGGCCTCCTCCTTCGCGTCGACGACCTCTCTGCCGCAGTCGGGGCATTTGCCGTCCTTGAGCTGCGACGGGGTGAAGAACGACTCACAGGGCACGCAGTATTTCCCTTCATAGGCGCCCTTATAGATGTCGCCCTGCTCATACAGCTTTTTGAAGATCTTCTGCACGACCCTTTCGTGATCGGCGTCGGTGGTGCGGATGAAGCGGTCATAGGTCACATTCATGCAGTCCCACACGCTCTTGATCTGTGCGGAAACGCCGTCGACATATGCCTTCGGGGTGACGCCCGCCTTTTCGGCATATTCCTCAATCTTCTGTCCGTGCTCATCCGAGCCGGTCTGAAACAGCACATCAAAGCCCTGCATCCGCCTATAGCGCGCGATAAGATCGGCAAGCACGATGTCATAGGTGTTGCCGATGTGCGGCTTGCGGGAGGTATAGGCAATCGCCGTGGTGATATAAAACTTCGGTTTTTCCATGTAGCGGTAAACTTCCTTTCCGTCATATACAGGTTTATTTTACCATACTTTATGCAAATTACAAGCCCCGCTTTTGAAAAATCAGTTTTCGGAGCAGATCGGCGGGCAGCACCGTCAGCGACAACGCCATCACCCGTCGCCATTCGTGCAGCGTTAGAGGGGCGGCGCGGAAAAGACTGCCGCCGTAGATGATGAGCAGCACCTGCACCCCCGCCGCCGCAAGCATCACCGGCAGGAAAGCGCGGTTGCCCGACAGATGTGCAAGGAGATTGAGCCGCTCGGTGCGGGCGTTGAAGCTGTTGAAGATGCCGCAGAAAATGAAAAGAGCAAAAAACGCGCTGTAGAAATAGGTCTCACCCGCCGTCGGACGGAAAAAGCCGAAGAAAACGGGCAGCTTGAGAAAGGCGATGCACAAAAGGAGGGTGAAGCCGCCGCACCACAGAATCTGCAGCAGCATCGCTCGGGTGAGCACCGGCGCGCTGCGGGCCTTGGGCGGCTCGTGCATATATTCGGCAAGCGGCGGCTCACCGGCATAGGCAAGCCCCGCCAGCGTATCCATGATGAGGTTCACCCACAGCATCTGCATCACCGTCACCGGCGTGTCGATGCCGATGAACGGGCCGATGACGGACATGCCGACCGCACAGAGGTTCATGGTGAGCTGGAAAACCAGAAATTTGCGGATGCTCTTGAAGATCGTCCTGCCGTAGAGCACGGCGTGCACGATCGAGGCATAGTCATCGTTCAAAATAACGATGTCCCCCGCCTCCTTGGCGACCTCGGTGCCGCTGCCCATGGCAAAGCCGACATCCGCCTTTTTGAGTGCGGGCGCGTCGTTGATGCCGTCGCCGGTCATGCCGACGACCGCGCCCGCCTCCTGTGCCACCCGCACAAGGCGGCTTTTGTCGGAGGGCAGGGCGCGCGCAACCACCCGCAGCGACGGCAGGCGGTGTTTGAGCTCCCCGTCGGTGAGAAGCGCCAGCTCGCTTGCCGTGATAACCGCGTCCTTTGGCGGTGCTTTCGGCAGGATACCGGCGGCTTTGGCAATGGCAACGGCGGTCTCGCGGTTATCCCCCGTGATCATCACCGTCTGTATCCCCGCGCGCGTCATTTCCCGCACTGCCGCGGCGGCGGTCCTGCGCACGGGATCGCTGATGCCGATGAGCGCCACGAGCACCGCATCGGAAAACGGGGGCGCCGCGCTGCCGCCGAAGGTGGCGATGAGGGCGATGACCCGCATGGCGTTTTCGGTCATGTCCTTCAGCTGTGTCTCCACCGTGTGCTTTGCGGTGAAGGGGCGCAGCTGCCCGTCGGCATCCACAAACCGCGTGCAGGCGGGCAGCAGCTTTTCAGGCGCGCCCTTCACCAGCACCCGTCCGTCGGCAAGCGTCGCGGCGGCATATTTTTTTTCGCTGTCAAACGGCGTGCGTTTCACCGCCGCGGCAGAGCCCGTCAGCGGCAGGACATATTGCAAAAGCGCTCTGTCGGTCGCGTTGCCGCCGACGGGTACCCCGTCGGCTGTCACGCTGTCACTGTTTGTCGCGCACGAAAGCTCCATCCACTGCCAGAACCCGCGCGCCCTACGCAGGCTCTCCCGCCGTTCGTGCCGCTTCCCGTCGCCGGTCACGGCACAAAAGACCGACGGTCTGCCCTGCGTCAGCGTTCCCGTTTTGTCGGTAAACAGCAAATTGAGGTTGCCTGCCGTCTCGATGCCGAAAAGGCGGCGCACCAGCACATGGTCCCGCAGCATACGGCGCATATTGGCGGACAGCACCACCGTGATCATCATGGGCAGCCCCTCCGGCACGGCGACCACGACCACCGTGATGGCAAGCGTCGCCGCATGCAGCAGCGAGGCGATGAGCGTTTCGGGGTTTGTGATGAGCGATAGGGTGCTTTGCAGACTGCCGCCCGTCTCGATCCAAAAGGTGTGCAAAAGATCGGCAAGCCCGACCAGTCCCGCCGCGACATAGCCGATGCGGCTGAGAACTTTTGCAAGCTGCGTCAGGCGCAGGCGCAGCGGGCTTTCCCTTGTCTCCTCCTGCAATTCCTGCGCCAGCCCGCCGTAGAAGGTGCCGTCCCCCACCCGCTCGACCAGCATGACGCCGTTCCCGTCGGTCACCACCGTGCCGCGGAAAAGGCGGTTTGCGGCAAGCAGGTCGCGGATGGAGCTTTCTTTTTCGGTGGGCGTTTTGTTCACCTCCGCCGCCTCGCCGGTGAGCGCCGCCTGATCCACCGTGAGACTGCCGGAAAGCAAAATGCCGTCCGCGGGCACGCGCTCGCCCGCCTGCAGCAGCACAATGTCCCCGACCACCGCCTCGTCGATGGGGAGCAGATGCACGCCGTCTTTTCGCTTGATGCGGCAGGAGATGCCCGCCGCCTCCGATTGCAGCTTTTGAAACGCCGTCTCGCTGCCGTATTCCGACAGCGTGGAAACGGCAGTCGCAAGGAACACCGCCGCCGCGATGCCCGCCGTCTCATACCAGTCGGCGGTGCGAAACAGAAACACCACATTGACGGCAAGCGCCACAAGCAGGATCTTGATGATCGGGTCGCCGAACCCCGCAAGAAACTGCCGCCAAAGGCTTTGCCGCCCCCGGCGGGTGAGGCTGTTGTCGCCGAACTGTCGGCGCGCGGCGGCGACTTCTTTTTCGTCCAGTCCCGTATACATGAAATCCGCTCCCTTCCCATCATGTATATGTGGAAAAAAAGCGGGACATACATTGACAAACGGGATGTCCCATGCTATAATTAGCGCAAAGGAGATGGTATGGATGCTGTCTGTCGGTATGTCCACCGTGGGCAAAACGGTCGATGCGGCGCTTTTTGATGCCTATGCCGCTGCAGGGATCGCCGCAATGGAAATTTCTCAACATGACTATACGACGTTTGACTTTGCCGCAGCCGCAAAGGAAGCGGCGCGCGCCGGGGTGCGGCTGTGGTCGCTGCATCTGCCGTTTGACAAAGTCGATATTTCGTCGCTCGATGAAGACCTGCGCACCCGTTCCGTGCAGCTGAACGCGGACATCATCCGCCGCGCCGCCGCTGTCGGTATCGACAAATTTGTCATTCACCCAAGCGGCGAGCCGATTGCCGACGACAAACGATCGGAGCGGATGAGCCGTGCAAAGGAAAGCCTTGCTGCGCTTGCCGACGTGTGCGAAAAAAGCAGTGTCCGCCTTTGTGTTGAAGATCTGCCGCGCACCTGTCTCGGACACTCGATTGCCGACATGCAGACGCTGCTGGAAGATTCCCGCCTTTTTTGCTGCTTTGACACCAACCACATCACCGTCGAAAAGCCGCAGGATCTCATCCGTGCGCTCGGTGTGCGGATCGCGACGCTGCACGTCTCGGACTTTGATTTTGTCAACGAGCGGCACTGGCTGCCCGGCGAGGGAAAGATCGAGTGGGCTGCCGTCGTGACAGCGCTTGACGCGATCGGTTATGACGGCGTGTGGATGTATGAAATCGCGACCGCCTGTCCGAAAACCATCTATCGTGACCGCGATCTCACCTGTGCGGATTTCCGCCGCAATGCCTACGAAATTCTGAACGGCAAAGCGCCGACGGTTTTTTCAAGACCGAAGGTTCCGCTCGGTATGTGGGAGTAACAACAATAACTAAAAACAGGACGGAGCGATCGCTCCGTCCTGTTTTTATGCGCCGCGCTCCAGCTCCTTCTTTTCGAGAAAAGCAGACACAAAGCGTGCCTCCGGCGTTGCCTCGGTCTGCAATGCGGCAAGCGATGCGGCGGCAAGATCGTTTTCGTCAAGCGTGCCCGCCGCCTGCAAAAACAGCGCCGCGAAAAGGCAGCTCGCCACGAAATACGGCCGCAGTCCCTGCGGCGCATCGTAAAACGCCCGCAGCCCCTCGATGAACCGCGTCACCTGTCGCGGCGACCACCGTCGCCACGCCACGCCGAACCGCGCCTTGTCGGTCACGCTGCGCACAAAATCGGGGTCGATGAGCACACGCTCCATCTCGATCTTCAGTCCCCTGTCGGGTGCGCCGTTGCCCGCATAGATGAGCATTTCCCAAAGGAAGAAGTCGAAAAGCCGCACCGTGCCGAACCGCGCCGCGTCCTCCGCCGACAGGTGGGCACGGAAAATCTCATCGGCGACGGGCATGAGCGCCCGCCGCTGATACCAGATGGTGTCGCGGCTCTCCCAGAAAGGCGCGCACGCCATTTCCGCAATACAGGATTTTTCCGCCGCATCCGGTGCGGCAACACAGTAGTGATAGAGAATATCGCTCACCGACACGATCTTTTTCGCGTTGAACATGTTGGCGATGCCGAACATACCGTCCTCGCAGAACTTCATCCCCTCGATGAACGGCGTTTTGATGACCGCGCGGCGATACAGCTTGTTCCACGGTACATGACCGGCAAAGGTGTGCTGATAATAGGCATAGACCTCTTCGGTGTTGCGCATGTCGAAAACGCGGTCACCCGCATATTCCGCAAGACACGGGTGATCGAAGGCACAAACGCAGATGTCCGCCTCCTCGCGCTTCAGGGCGGCAAGCATGACGGCAAACATATTCGGCTCCAGGCAGTCGTCCGCGTCCACAAACTGGATATAGTCCCCGTCCGCCCGGGAAAGCCCCTCGTTTCGGGCGCGGGAGACGCCCCCGTGCGGCACGGACAGGGGAACGATGCGGCTGTCCATGAGCGCCAGGCGCTGCACGGCGGCGGTCGTTTTTTCGTCTGCGCCGTCGCTGACGCACAAAAGTTCAAAGTGGCGGTAGGTCTGATCCAAGATGCTGTTGATGCACCGCTCGATGGTGTCGCTGTTGTGATAGTACGGTAAAATGACCGAGATTTTTTCCATGTCACTGCTCCTCATATGATAACGGTTTTCCGTAGACGGTCTCATAGGTCTCCTTGCAAAATCGAAAGCTCTCCTCCCGCAAAAAGGCGATGTTTTCGCGGCGGGAGAGGTCGGCCTTCGGGTAGACGGGGCGGCCGATATGCACGGTGAACTGCTTTTTCGGCAGTCCCTCGGCATCGCATTTTTTGCGGTCGCGGAAGGTGATGAACTGCGGCACGACGGGCACACCGTATTTGGCGGCAAAGCTGAAGGCGCCGTCCTTATACGGCCGCGGTTTTTCATAGTGCCACCACATTGCCGCCTCGGGATACACCAAAAGAAATTTCTTGCGGCGGGTGAGGATTTCCTCCACCACACGGGCAAACTGCATCCTGCCGTGCATGGTGGTGTTGAGCGGCACCATGTCGCCCGCCCGCATCATTTCGCCGAGAAAACCGCTCATGTTGTTGAAGTCCGCCGCCAGGACAAAGGTGCGGTGCGGCCGCGCGCCGTATTTCACCGCAAGACAGTCGAATTTGTCCACATGGTTGCAGGTGAGCACCGCCGCGTGCAGTCCGCGCAGGTTTTCCCGCCCGACATACCGCGTTTTGAGCACAAAGGTGTTTTCATACCATGTAAACGGCCACACGCAGAAAAATTTTTCCAGGCGATATTTCACGCCCTCCAAAAAGGTGCGGTGTCCGACATAGCGATAGGTTTCGTCCACGGGCAGCGTCAGCTCCCGCGGGATGGGATCGACATGCACATCAAATGTCCCCGCCGCCTCGCAGCGGGCGATCTCAGCCAAAACATCCCTTCTGGTCATACGGTTTCCTCCTCAAGGGCGGCAAGCGCCGCCGTAAAGCGCGCATAGAGCGCGTCATAGCGCGTGGTGTGATATTGCGCGTGGATGCCGTCAATGTCCCACGGCTTGACATTGACGGTGTGGAAAACGGGGAAAAGGCGAATGGTCTTGGAAAAATGGCGGATGACCGTGTCGTCCCGTTCGCGGAACTGCTCGTTGAAGCGGCGCGGCAAAAACCGCTTGCGCCGCGCCAGTCGATTGAGCACATCCTGGTCGGGAAAGGGAAACTTTTTGCGGCAGCAAAGAGCGCGCGCCTTCGTGAGCAGATCGCTCTCCCGCAGCGCGGGCAGCGAAAACAGCATCACCCCCGCATTCATATAGCGCGGATGTATGAAAAACTTGCCGAGAAAATCGCGCGCCGCCGCAAATTCCCGCCCCGCCAGATCGAAGGTATACAGCGGCGTGATGTCCGCCAGTGCCACCGTGTCGGTGTCGAGATACAAAAGTCGCTCCGGCAGCGTCGGCAGGCGGTCGATGAGCAGACGCAGCAGCGTATACGGCGTATAGCCGGTCGCGGCGTTGGGGCTGTCCGCCAGTGTCTCGCGGTAGAGAGCGCCGCAATCGTGCAGCGTGACACGGCTCTCGCCGTTCACCCTTTGCAGCGTCGTTTCCAAAAACGCCGCCTGTTTTTCCGTCACGGGGGTGAACCGCGCGTCGGTGTCGGTCAGATCCATCGTGAGGATGTGCACCCAAAGCGGCGCCTTACAGTGCTCCGTCACCGACAGCAGCGACAGCAGCATGCCGGAAAACACGGCGCGGTTGCCGCAATATAGCAGTGCGATCATGTGGTCTCCTCCCGTTCATAGCGAATAAAGGTGTGATTTTCGGGCGTTTCGGCGCGGCTCTTCATCGCCGCAAGCAGCTTTTCCCGCAAGCTTTGCTGCCGCTCCTTGCGCGTGTCCCCCTCGCCGAAAAACGGCCCGTCCACAAAAACGACCATGCGCGGCTTGCCTCTTTTGGAGGCGCGGTAGGTGACGGTGAAGGTGAAGGCGGGGGTCGAAAGCGCGACGGGATAGCGGCAGGACACCGCCGTGAACGGGCGGATGACGGTCGCATAGGGCCAGATGTGCGCCTCCGGAAACACGACGACGCACCTGCCCCTTTCGATGTGATGCCGCACCGCCTCTTCAAAAGCGGGAAATCCGTCCCGCACGGTGGGGATGGGCAGAGCGCCCAGCATCTGCATCAGCGTGCGTGTGCCGGGCAGGGCGACATTGTCGCTGTTGACCAGCACATGCGACTCGGTCGGGAACGGGATGACGGCGCTCAGAAAGCCGTCGGCGGGCGCTTGGGTGTGGTTGCCGTAGAGAAAATAGCCGCGCTGCCCCTTGAGCTTTTCCCTGCCGACAATCCTAAGGCGGAATTTCATCCGGCAATAGAGAAACGCGACCGGCGTGACCGCCACGCGGTAGACAATGAACTTGAAAAAGCGATACAGCCGTCCTTCCCGCAAAAACGGAAAACGGCTGTCGACCGTGAACGGTTCTCTGCGGATGCCGGAAAACTCGTCCCGCAGCGGATCGCGGTAGTAAATGACGGTGCCGTCCTTCGGCGTGCGCACGGCGCTCCCTCCCTTGTCATATTTTTCGGATAAAGTAATGGGAGCGTATGCTCCCATCCCGGTGTGTTAAAAAATTGTTTTTTGACACACCGGGAGGCTGTCTAAAAACCGCAGGAGCAAGGAAACCGCCCCCGTCGGCGTATTTGGAATACGCTAGGGCAGAAGCAATTTGCGTATGCAAATTGCGGCAGGAAGACGACATCGGCTTCCTGCAGATGACGCCGACAGCAAAAGCGGGCGTTTCGCAGAAACGCTCCTCTTACTTGCTAAACCCGTAGCTTTACTTTTTCGTCTAAATGCGCTTTTGCGTCCTGCGGACTTTTTTGACAGTCTGTAATGGGAGCGTATGCTCCTATCAGCCTTATACCGAGCATACTAAATGTATGTCCGTTTGAAAAGGACACAGCGCGTCTTTTCCCTCTAATTCTCGGACGGAGACAAATTCCCGTGTCGCGGGAAGCGGGAATTTGC
>SFCS01000001.1 GCA_004558485.1 Ruminococcus sp.
GTGGAACATGACGTCATGTTCCCACATGAGCGGGCAACCGGAATACGCCATGGTGATTTCCTCCAATCAGAACACGGTGACCGTTTTGAAGCCGTTTGCCAGGCGCACGGTGGTTTTGTTGCCGTCCTTGGTGAAAGGCACTTCCTTGCCGTCGACCGCAACGTGCGAGACGTCGGCACCCATGATGAGCAGCGCGCCGACCTTCATGCCGTCGGGGTTTTCGAGATGCAGGATGCCGCCGTCGGGCTTTTCGCTGACAAGACGGAAGCTGTCGTCGGCGGAAGCAAAGTGCACCACCTCACGGCGGGACACGGCGGGCGTGACCATGAGTGCCGCCACCTTTTCGACCGTCTCCATGTTTTCGCAGGGGGCAAGCGTCTCTTTCGGCAGCGTGAGCGGCAGGATGGCGCCCTCGCGCAGGAAGACGGGGATGGTCTCAAGCGGTGCGGACACAAAAAGGCGTCTGCCGCCGACCGTCACATCGCCGCTCCAAAGGGAAGTCCAGTTTCCTTTCGGGAAATAGACGGGCTTGAATGTGGTGCGGTCGATGAGCACGGGGGCGACCAACAGCTCGCTGCCGAAGAAATATTGATCCTCGGTGTGGGCGACCGCCTTTTCGTGCGGATACACAAGCGGCATGGCACGCATGATCGGCGTGCCGGTCTTGTGGTTGAAGATCGCCGCACTGTAGATATAGTCGAGCATATTTTCGCGCCACCAATAGAGCTTTTTGAACTGCTCCACGGCAAGATCGCCGAACTCCCACGGCTCACGCATTTTTTCGAGCGACTGGGAATGGGCGCGCATGAACGGGGAGAACGTGCTGTATTGCAGCCAGCGGACATACAATTCGTCGCTCGGCACGCCGCCGAGTCCTCCGATGTCGCTGCCCCAGTTGGAATAGCCGCTGGCGGCGGCGTTGAGTCCCGCATAGAACGCCTGCTGGATGCCGCGATAGGTGCAGGGCTGATCGCCGCCGAAATGGGAGGCATAGTGCTGTGAGCCCGCGCAGCCGGGACGCTGGAACAGCACCCAGTCGTTGCCGCGCGCCGCCGTGAACACATCGTGCATGACCTTGGCATACCAATAGGCGGATTCGTTGTGCATGACGTTGCCGTCCTTGCCGTTATAAAACACGCCGTCCACCTTGACCTGGTCGCCGAAGTCGATCATCGCGCCCGCCAGTCCTTTTTCGAACATGTCGCGGTAATACCGCTCCACAAACAGCGGGGCATTCGGGTGGGTGAAGTCGGTCATGGTGCCGCTTGACGGCTCATAGTCCGTGCCCTTTGTGTAAATGATGGGCAAAAGCGCGGGATCGGTGCTGCCGCACAGCTCCATCATCATGTCGTCCTTTTTGCCGAGGTGGTCGTGATCCTCAAAACGCACGGCGGGATAGTTCCAGTGAAACAGGCGGATGCCGTATTCCTTGGCAATGTCGAACGTTTCGGGGATGTTGGTGATTCCCTCGGCATAGCAGGCGGCAAGGTTGCTGATGCCGATCGCCTTGTAGCCCTCAAGGATGTTGCGGAATTTTTCGGTGCAGGGGATGTCGCCCTTGTTCCAGGAATACCAGGACGAGCCCATCCAATAGCGGAATGCCCACTTCGGCGGCAGCACCTCTCTGCCGGTGAGCTGCGTGTAGCTGTCCAAAACGGAAAGCGGCGTGCCGACAAACAGGAACATGTCGATGTCCGGGGTGTTGAAGTCGATGCGGGTGACATTCGGCTCTGTGCCGCCGAAGTCCGCCCAGCCGCCGTACATGGTGTTGATGAACACGCTGTAGCCTGCGGTGTTGTGCAAAAGCGGAATGTTTTGATAGGAATCGCGCTCATCTCTGCCGAAAACGGTGTCCTCGTTCCAAAGATAGGCACTAGCGCCGATCTGATTGATGCAGTTGAACCGCTCGCCCATGCCGAACAGCACGTCGTTTTCGGAATCAAAGGGGAAGCGATAGAGCGCCTTGCGGCAAACGCCCTCCTCATCATAGCCAAGCGCCAGCGTGCTGCCGCAAAGCGTGACGACGGGTGCACCCGCACCGTCGAGCAGCGAAAGGGTGAAAAGCACTTTCTCGTCGGGGGTGAAAACAGCGGCTGTGTTGCCCGCAGTCATTTTGCCGTCTTCGCCGTAGGTGATGGGGAGCGGCTCCGATTTGAAAAAGCCCTCGCGGTCAAAGATGCGCACGCCGCCCACCGCGGGGAAAGTCACATGCATCGTGACGGCGGTCTTGCCGTCGGTCAGCGTGAAGGTGAGGGCGGCCTCTTCCTTTTTAATGTCGGATATGGCGGTAAAGGTTGCCCATTTCACCGGGATGATCGGCATGGGGGTTTTGTCTTCGATATACGGAATAAAAATCTCTCCTTTCGGAAAAAGCCGCCGCTTTGGGGGCGGCTTTTTTCGGCTTTACAGCGTTTGTCAGAAAATTTCGACGGTCTTGAAGCCCTTGTCGGTGCGCACGGTGGTCTTGCCGTTTTCGGCGGTGAAGGCGGCCTCTTTGCCGTCCACGAGCACCTTTTTCGCCTCGACACCGAACGCCAGCACGGCGTCGAGCTTTGCCCCGCTCACATTCTTCACGGTGACGGCAGTGCCGTTTGCGTTGTCGG
Source organism: Ruminococcus sp. (assembly GCA_004558485.1). Lineage (GTDB taxonomy): Bacteria > Bacillota > Clostridia > Oscillospirales > Acutalibacteraceae > URNF01. The sequence goes on from SFCS01000001.1 coordinate 2,604, forward strand.
TGACAAAGTCCGCAAAGGTCTTTTCATCGAAATAGTGCCGCACGGTGCGCTTGCCGTCCGCAGGGGTGACGAGCAGCGCGGGGTGCGCTTTGTCCGCCTCAAAGGGCGCGGTGATCTCCAACGTGTCACCAAGGCGCAGCACCATGGCAGCGCCCGCGCGCAGATAGACCGGAATGTCGGCGTCGTTCGCCGCGACCATCATTTCACGGTCACCGGCGATCCTTTCCGCCGTCCACAGGTTGACCCAGTTGCCGGCGGGGAAGCGCACCATCTTGCAGCGGCGGCCGAGCTCAATGACCGGCGCGACCAGCAGCTCGCTGCCGAACATATACTGCGTGTCTACATGGTCGAGCCCCTCGCGCGGGAATTCGATCGCCATGGCACGCATCATGGGTTCTGCGGTCAAATGCGCATTCACGGCGGTGCTGTAAACATAGTCGAGCATGTTCTCACGCCACCAATAGAGCTTTTTGAACAGCTCTACCGCCTCGTCGCCGTGCACCCACGGATTGCGCGGATTGCCGACGCCGTGCGCACGCATGAGCGGGGAAAAGGCAGCAAATTCCACCCAGCGCTTGTAGGTCTCGTCGTCGGTGGAGCCGTTATAGCCGCCGATGTCGCTTCCCCAGATGTTGAAGCCGGAGGCGCCCATGTTGATACCGGCATAGAAAGCCTGCTTGAGGCCGTACATGAATGCCGCCTGATCGCCGCCGAACTGACCGGCAAACGCCTGGCTGCCGGCACAGCCGGAGCGTTCAAAAAGGATGTAGTCGCCGTTTGCACCCTCGTCAAATACTTCCTTCATGGTTTTGGCATACCAGTAGGAATGCTCATTATGCATGGCATTGCCGGTCTTGCCGTTATACAGCAAGGCGTCGGGTGTGACAAATTCGCCGAAGTCGATCATGGCACCCTTGAGTCCCCACTCAAAATACTTCTTATAAAAGGCTTTCAGCACCCTTTTGGTGTTCGGATGGGTGAAATCGAGCCAGTTGCGCCCGTTGATGGCAAGGCAGGTCGTTTTGCGTCCCTTCGGCATCAGATAGGGCAGCTCGTTCATGTCCTCTGTGCCGAGCACCTCTTTGGCAAAGTCGATGCTCTGACTCGGATGGTTCCAGATGAACATGCGCATACCGGATTCGGCGGCAATTTCATAGCCTTCCTTGTTTTTGGAAGGATCCCCCTCGCCATAGCAGCCGGCAACATGGTGGATGCCCATAGCGGCATAGCCGTCTATGTATTCCCGCAGAACGTCCTTATAGTCTCTGCCGTCCACACGCCACGCCGGTGCACCGCCGCCCATCCAATACTGGAACGCCCACTTCGGCGGAAGGATGCTGTGACCGGTGAGGTCGGCGTAGGACTTGAGGTTTTCCTTCGGCGTACCGACAAAGACGAAGAAGTCGGCGACGGGGCCGTTGAAGTCGAGGGAGAAGCGGTGGGGCGTTTCCTTGCCGAAATCAAACCACGCGCCGTACATGGAGTTGACATACAGCATATAGCCGCGGTTGCTGTGCAGCACGGGAACACACTGATAGCTTTCGTTGTGATCGACGCCGTTGTCTCTGCCGCCGCCGTGAATGGCGGTGTCCACATTCCACATCAGCGCATCGTGACCGACCTGGTTGAGGGTGTTATACCGCTCGCCGAGACCGTAGAGCACTTCGTCATTTGTGAAGTCGCCGAAAAGCTTCATTTTCGCAAACTTTTTCAGCTTGTTGCCGGAAAAACCGAACAGAATGTCGGCACCGGTGAAGGTATAGACCGTCTCGCCGTCGGCATTTTGAACATGCAGCAGGAAGCCGCACGCATCATCCTTGCAAAAAACGGCAGTGCGGTTTCCGCTCGTCAGTTTTAAATATTTCTTGCCGCTGTAGGTGATGGCGCCGTTGTCGGTGCAGTCGAAAAAGCCTTTTTCGACATTCACGGCCGTCAGCCGCACGCCGCCGACGGCGGGGAAGGTGACCGCGAAGGTCACGGCTTTGTTCAACACCCTTGTGCGGAACAGGAACGCGTTGCTTTCTTTTTGGATCGATGTCAAATGGACATTATCGTGCCACTCCACCGGGATGACCGGCATGGGAGGACATTTTGAATATGCCATCAGACGCACCTCTCTTTCTCTGACGGTAGCCCGTCTTTTCTGAGGCTATTGTAGCATGGGAAACCCGAAAAAACAAGCGGTTTTACAGGGTTTTTGCCGATGAAATACCAAGAGTTTTCCACGAAATTTGTGCAAAACAGAAAACCCCCGCGCATTTTGCTGCGCGGGGGAGGAACGGAAAACTCAGTTGCCGCATTCGATGCTGATGCGGTTGAAAATGTCCAGGAGATCGTCGGTGACGACGCTTTCTTTTGCAGCACCTGCCTTGTCGAGCACGATCCTGCCGCGGTCAAGCATCAAAAGACGGTTGCCGTATTCCACGGCATAGCGCAGATTGTGCGTCACCATGAGGGCGGTGAGGTGCTTTTCCCGCACCACGCGGTCGGTGATCTCCATAATGATGTCGGCAGTGTGGGGGTCGAGCGCTGCCGTGTGTTCATCGAGAATGAGAATGTCCACGGGGGTGAGCGTCGCCATGATGAGGGCGACCGCCTGTCGCTGTCCACCGGAAAGTGCGCCGACCTCGACATCCAGCTTATCCTCCAGACCCAGCCCGACAACACGGAGCTGTTCACGGTAGAAATCGCGGCGGGCGCGGTTGACGCCGCGGGACAGCCCGAAGCGCTTGCCCTTGTTGTCCGCAAGCGACATGTTTTCGAGAATGGTGAGGTGCGGGCAGGTGCCGGCGGCGGGGTTCTGATAGACCCTGCCGATGCGGCGATACCGCTCAAATTCCTTGAGACCGGCAATGTCCTTGCCGTCGAGCAGCAGCGTGCCGCTGTCGAACGGCATGCTGCCGCAGATGATGTTGAGCAGGGAGGTCTTGCCGCTGCCGTTGCTGCCGACGACCGACACAAATTCGCCGTCGGCGACGGTGAGGTCAAAGCCGTCAAAAAGACACATTTCCGTGACGGTTCCGGCGTTGTAGGTCTTGGAAACCTTTCTCAGCTCGATCATGCCGCCGCCCCCTTTCTTGCGTTCACACGCCTCGCGGTGAGGGCGGTGATGCGGTCGTGGAAAATAAGGATGAGCGCAAACAGCACGGCGTTTAAGAGCTTCAGATAAATGCCGTTGCTGTCCACGAGCACCAAATAGTTGAGACACAGGGAATACAGCACCGCGCCGCAGATGACGGCGGTGGTATCCCTGACAAAGCGCACGCGGGAGAAGATCGCCAGTCCGATGATGACCGACGCCAGCGCCAAAACCACCTTGCCGCTGCCGCAGGAGTTGTCATACTGCATATACAGATGCGCATACAAGGCGCCCGACACGGCGACAAGCCCGTTGGCAAGCGCCAGTCCCAGGATCTGATAGCGGCCGACATCCTTGCCGAGCGTCACCACCAGCTTTTCGTTGTCGCCGGTCGCCCGCAGCATATAGCCGAGCTTTGTTTTGAAAAACAGATCCAAAAGCAGCTTGACGGCGATGACGAACACAAGCTCGATGCCGAGGATAACATAATCGCGGCCGGCAGTGCCGAAGCGGGAGGCAAGCGCGCCGTTGAAAATGCCGGTGAGCTTTTGACTGCGATAGGAGAAAATGGTGGTCGTCATACCGTTGTCGGTCAAAAGCGTCGTCAGCGCCAGCGTCACCGACAGCAGCGCCGTCATAACGATGATGCCGCAAAGCAGCTTCGAAATGCGGCACTTCACATGCAAAAAGCCTGTGACCGCGCCCGCGGCAAAGCCTGCGAAAAAGGACAGGAAAACGGCGGGCAGCGGCGGCACACCGAGCCGCAGCATGAAAATGGTGCAGACGACGCCGCCGAGCGGAAAGGTGCCGTCGACCGACAGGTCGGCAAAGTCCAGAATGGAATAGGAGATATACACGCCGAGTGCCAGAACGGCAAAGCACAGACCCATTTGCAGCCCGTCAACGGTGGTGGAAAAAAACAACATGGCATTCGATCCTTTTCAGATGAAATAGGGGTCACATGGCGACATCGGCAGCGTTCAGTGCCGAGGGGACGGAGAGTCCCAGCTTTTCACAGGCGGTGCTGTTATAATAGAGGTTCGGGTCGGTGATGACGGCAACGGGGATGTCGGACGCCGCCTTGCCGTTCAAAATTTCCGCTGCCGCTTTGCCTGCCGCCTCGCCGACGGGGATATATTCGATGGAGGCGCTCGCCACACAGCCGACCTTCACCTGCTCAATCTCCGAGCCGAACACGGGAATCTTTTTCTCGTCGGTGATGGGGAGAATGTTCGTTTGCAGCTTGCCGACAACGGTGTTGTCGAGAAGGTTCACAAAACAATCCACGCTGCGGTCGATGAGCTCGTTTGTCCTGGTGTCGATGGTGTTGATGTCTGCCACGGCGCTTGCGAGGATCTCCATGCCGTCATACTTTTCGGCGGCTTTTTTGAGATTTTCGACCTGGATGGGGGAGCTGGACTCCTCGGTGGAATACAGGACGCCGATCTTGAGCGCGGTCTTTCCCATGAAGCCGGTGACGACCTCGAGCTGTTTTTCAAAGTTCGGAATGTCGGATGAGCCGGTCACATTCTCATAGTTATCCATGACGGCGGGATCGGTGATGGCACAGTAGACCACCGGAACATCCTTGTCGGCGGCAGCGTTTGCCGCAGCGACGGCGGAGGGGGTGGCAATGGCGATGATGACCGCCGCCTTTTTGTTCACAAGGTTGTTTGCCTGCGTTTGGGAAACGGAGGCGTCAAAGTTACTGTTGACATATTCAAAATCATATTTGTCGGCGTCGATGCCGCCTTCGGTCAGCCCCTTCATGATGCCGTCATAGCAGTTGTTGAGGGAGGCGTGGGAGCCGAACTGGATGATGCCGACGGTTTTCTTGCCGCTGCTGCCGCAGCCGGCAAAGGCGAGCAGCATCAGAGAAAGCGCAAGAACAAAAGCGACGGTTTTTTTCAAAGTTTTCATGATAAAACAACTCCTTAAGATGTATAAAATCATATGCGGTGTGGAAAGCGGACGCCGCGCCGCCATCGTGTAAGACCCATAAGACCTCCGCCTTTCCGAAAATAAAAAAATAAACCCCTGCCCCAACCATGGGACAAGAGCTTTCCTGCGGTACCACCCAAATTCATCGGCTGCGCCGATGCACCTCATGCACAATCATGCACTGTCCGCTGTAACGGGCGGCACCCGTCTTTCCTACCCGCCGCAAGCGGCGCTCGGATCACCCTCCCGAGTCCATTCAATGCACCATCCGCCGCCGCGATCTCACCATCCGCAGCTCTCTTTGGGCTTCACAAAGCACCTACTATTCTCGGTCATCGGTTTATTTTTTCTCAATATAGCACGCTCTATTCGGTTTGTCAACAACTTTTTCAAATTTTTTCAAGCGGGGCTGTTGTGTGCCGTACAATCAGTCGGGGCATCATGCGATAGATATGCGGCGTCGGACGGCGGCGCACCACCACATCGTCGAGCAGGTCGTCAATGGCACGGGAAAGCACGGCAGTGTCGATAAGATCCACCGTAGTCAGTCCCCCGAAGCAATATGCGGACAAAGGGATATTGTTGATGCCGATGACCGATAGATCCTTTGGCGCTGTCATGCCGTTTTTTTGCAGCGCATCCAAAAAGCCGCAGGCAAGCTCATCATAGCCACAGATAACGGCGGTAGGCTTTTCTCCCGCTTTCCCCAAAAAACGCTGCGCCGCCTCCTTGCCTGCCGCCTCGAAACGCTGCGCGCCGATGAAAACATCGTTTTCGTCAACGGACAGACGGCGTGCGCCCATCACCCGGCGGAAGATGGCGAGCTTGCCCGCAATGAGCGATTCGCCGACAAAGCCGATGCGGGTGTGCCCGCCGGCGCGCAGGTGATCCACCGCCAGCGCGATGCCCTCGTCCATTTGCATGCGGACACTGCTGTGGGAGGCGGTGTTTTCAAACAGCAGCACCGGCGTGTTGTTGTCGGACGGGATGTGCGGGCGCACGGCCGTCAGAGAAATGATGGCGGCGATATGCGGGTCGTTCAGACAGTCGTCAAAAATGCGCTTCACGGTCTTTTCGGAAAAGCCGGAGAGATAGAGGATGCTTTTGGCGCCGCGGGCGGCAAGCGTGTCCGAAAGGACGGTGGTGATATGGGAATAGTGGATGCTGATGATCTCGGGACAAATGATGGCGACGGTCGGCTCGCGCAGACTGCTGTTTTGCATACGCGTCGCTTTTTTGTCGGTGAAATAGCCCGAGCGGGTCGCGATCTCCAAAACCAGCGCGCGCGTTTCGGGGGAAATGTCATAGGAGTCGCTGAGCGCCTTTGAAACGGTGGAAACGGAAACATTGGCAAGCTCCGCGATCGCTTTGAGCGTCATGACATCCTCTCCCTTTTCCCCGTATTTATTCCGTATATATTCAGTATACACAGCCGTACAAAAAAGTGCAAGAGTATTTGACAGAAAAAACGAAACGCGGTATACTGAACTATATATCGGTCGGGGAGGGATAGGTATGCGGCGAGCGGCAGTGATTTTTTTGACGGCTCTGCTGTTTTTGGTGTCCGGCTGCGCGATGGATGTGCAGTCGTATCTGCAGCCGCCGCGCGCGCAGGGACAGCAGCAGGCGGTGCAGGCGGCGCTGGAGGCGGCGATCGGCAAGGGCGGCGAGAACGCGCCGCGCTATACGCTGAAATACCCCTCTGCGGGAGACATCCTTTCCGCCTATATTTTCCTTGACAGCGCCGGAAAACAGACGGGCGCGCAGGATGCGGTGACCGCTGCCATTCTGTATGCGCCGGACGGCGTGGAGAACACGCACATCCAGCTTTTGCGGCGCGAGGAAAACGGCTGGCACTCGATCGCCGACATGACCGGCGCGGGTGCGGAGATTGACCGCGTGCTGCTCGGCGACCTCGACGGTGACGGCGTGGCGGAGCTGCTGGTGGGGTGGAGTCTGTACAGTACCGACCGCCAGCTTTCCGCCTATCGGCTGGACGGCAAAACGATGGTGGAAAACATCGGGCAGTATGTTGCCTGCACGGCGGCGGATCTCAACGCCGACGGGCGGGATGAGGTGTTGCTTTTGCGCACCGATCGGACGGACACGATGACAGCGACGCTGTATGCCGCCGCTGACGGCGAAATGCGGCAGCTCTCGGCTGTGCGGCTCGATCCCGCCATCCGCGGCATCACCCGCTTTCTGTTCGGCAAATGCTCCGACGGCGGGGATGCGCTGTATGTGGATGCGACGCTCGAAAGCGGCGCACTCATGACGGAGATTCTCTGTTTCCGGGACGGCAGTCTTTTGACGCCGCTGCACGCCGACGGGCAGCACGGAACAGCCTCCGTGCGGGTGGCAAAGGTGGCGGCGATGGACGCCGACGGCAACGGCGTGCCGGAGTTCCCGATCACCTCGCGCCTTCTCGACTATCCGACCGCCGACGGGGAGGAAACCTGGAAATGGCTGACCGAATGGTACAGCTGGGATATGCAGGCGGGGACGGCAGTGCGGCAGTTTGCGGCGATCGTCAACCGCGCGGACGGCTATTTCATCGAGGTGGAGAATCAGTGGATCGAAAAGCTCACGACGCGCTATGACACAAAAAACGGCGTGCTGTGGCTGGAAACGACGGAGAACGGCAAGGCACAGCCGTTTTTGGCGGTGCGGGCGCAAAGGGAGGATGCCGAGACGGTCTTGGACGGCTATACCTTTGAGTCGCTCGGCAGCGGCTCGCCGTTGTACATTTGGTATGACGACGCTGCGGCATATCACCTGACGCCGGAAAAAATCAGCTATATGCTGGTCACATTGGACTAAGGAGGGAACGGCATGCAACAGATCCTGGTGTGTGAGGACGAGGCGGCGATCCGCAGCTTTGTGGTGCTGAATTTGCGGCGTGCCGGATATGCGGTTCTGGAGGCGGACAGCGGCGAGGCGGCACTGCAGCTGTATGCGGCGCAGCCGACGGCGGCGGTCGCCCTTCTCGATGTGATGCTGCCGGGAATAGACGGCTTTGAGGTCTGCCGCCGCCTGCGGGCTGCCGATCCGACGATCGGCATCGTGATGCTCACGGCACGCTCGCAGGAGCCGGAAAAGATCGAGGGGCTCCACTGCGGTGCGGACGATTATGTGACAAAGCCGTTCGGCATCGGCGAGCTTTTGGCGCGCATTGAGGCGCTGTGCCGCCGCGTGCAGATCCTGCGGGAGAAAAACGGCGACGGCGATCGGATGCAGCGCGGCATTTTCACGCTGGATTTTCGGGCGCACACCCTTTCGAAAAACGGCAAGCCCGTTGAGCTGACCCAAATGGAATATCAGATCGTTGCCTATTTGTTCTCGCACGCCGGTGAGCCGCAGACGAGGGAGGCGATCCTGCGCTGCGCGTGGGGCGAGAGCTTTGTCGGCGACGACAAGGTGGTGGATGTGAACATCCGCCGTCTGCGGGTGAAATTGGAGGAGGATCCTTCCGAGCCGCGCCATTTGCTCACGGTCTGGGGCAAGGGCTATCAATGGGAGGATTAGGCGGCATGGCAGCGAAGAAAACCATTACGCGGCGCTGGCTTTTATATGGCTTTTCGTTTATCGCCGTGTTTTTGCTGGTGGCGGCGGTGACGCTGATGGTGCTTTTGCGCAGCTTTTATTATCAGAGCGCGCAGGATGTGCTGTCGGGACGCGCCAACCTTTTCGGGCGCTCGGTCTCCTCGTCTCTGCAGCAGACGCAGGATTTTTCCCGTGAGGCGGCACGGCTTGTGGAGAGCTTTGACAGCAAGGAACAGATGGAGCTGCAGGTGCTGTCCGCGGATGGGTGGATTTTGGCGTCCTCGACCGGCTTTGTACCCGCAAGCGGCGAGGCGGCGGAGGAATTCCGACGGGCGCGCGGCACGGATGACGGCAGAGCGGTGCAGACAACGCATAACAGCAACGGCGAGCACATCATGGCGCTGACGGCGACGGTGACGGCGGCGGACGGCACGGTGATCGGCGCGCTGCGGTATGTGGTGACGCTGCGGCTCATCGACCGTCAGCTCATTCTTATCGCGGCGCTGGTCGGCATCATCGTGCTGATCATATTGCTGTTCACGGCGCTGTCGGGACTGTATTTCATCCGTTCCATTGTGCATCCCGTCGAGGAGATCGGCAGAGCGGCGCGCCGCATCGCCAAGGGCGACTACGCCTACCGCGTGGAAAAGCACAGTCGGGACGAGATCGGTGACCTGTGCGACACCATCAATTATATGGCAACAGAGATCGAACGCGCCGAGCGACTGAAAAACGAATTTATTTCTTCTGTGTCGCACGAATTGCGCACGCCGCTCACCGCCATCCGCGGCTGGAGCGAGACGCTGCAGCAGACGCCGGACGATCCGGAAACGGTGCGCTGCGGTATGCAGATCATTACCGACGAGACCGAGCGGCTGTCCGGCATGGTGGAGGAGCTTTTGGACTTTTCCCGTATGCAGAGCGGCAAGCTGACGCTGCATTTTGAAACGGTGGATGTCGCGGCGATCGTGCGGGAAACGGTGCTTTTGTTCCGCGAACGGGCGGAAAACAAGGGCATCCATCTGCAATTTGTCGGAAAGGACGCGCTGCCGCCGATCAGCGGCGACGCCGATCGCCTGCGGCAGGTGTTCATCAATGTGCTCGACAACGCCATCAAATATTCCGACAGCGGCGACACCGTGCGGGTGGACTATGCGGCGGTCGGCAAAACGGTGCAGGTCGTCATCGGGGACACCGGCAACGGTATTTCCGCCGCAGATCTGCCGCAGGTCAAAATGAAGTTTTATAAAGCGAATAACACCCGCCCCGGCAGCGGCATCGGACTGGCGGTGGCGGATGAGATTATAGAGGGACACGGCGGCACGCTGGACATCTACAGCAAGGAAGGCTTCGGCACCAGTGTCATTATCACCCTCCCGACCGAACAAAAGGAGCAAGCATAATGGGAAAAAGACAACCCGACATCATCAAAAAGACATCCATCGGCGGACAGGCGCTCATCGAGGGCATCATGATGCGCGGTCCCGAAACCACGGCAATGGCGGTGCGCCATGTGTCGGGGAAGATCATTCTTGAGGAATGGGAAACGGCAGGGAAGAACAAGCCGTGGTACATGCGTGTGCCGTTCGTGCGCGGCATCTTCAACTTCATCGACTCACTGCGCATCGGCTATAAATGTCTGATGCGTTCGGCGGAGCTGAGTGGGCTTGAAGAGGAAGAAGAGGAAAAGGACGAGAAAAAGAGCGTTTCGCCGAAGCTGATGAGCTTTCTCATGGCGCTGAGCGCCGTGCTCGGCGTGGCGGTGGCGGTGGTGCTGTTTGTGTGGCTGCCCGCTTTCCTGTTCCGCAGCCTCTGCAAGGCTGTCCCCTCCTTCAACCACGCGCTGCTGCGCGGCGTGTTCGAGGGCGTTTTCCGCATCGTATTGTTTGTGGGCTATATTGCACTTGTGGCGCAGATGAAGGACATAAAGCGCGTGTTTATGTATCACGGCGCAGAGCACAAGACCATTTTCTGCTATGAGCAGGGAAAGCCCCTCACGGTAGAAAACATCCGCCCCGAATGTCGGTTTCACCCGCGCTGCGGCACCTCGTTCATGATTCTGATGCTGCTCGTGGGTATGATCGTTTCCATGCTCATTCCGGACATGAACTCGGTGCTGCGCACCGTTGTGAAAATTCTGACGATCCCCGTGGTGGTGGGCGTCGGCTATGAGCTTATCAAGCTGGCGGGCAGAAGGGATAACCTTTTCACCCGCATCATTTCCGCGCCCGGCCTGTGGATGCAGCGGCTGACGACCAAAGAGCCGGATGACAGCATGATCGAATGTGCCATCGCGGCGATGGAGCGGGTGATCCCCGCCGACCCGGAGGCGGACAAATGGTGAGTGACGCCGTGCGGGAAATGACCGAACGGCTGCGGGCGGCAGGAATTGAAAATGCGGCGTTTGAGGCGCAGTGCCTTGTTGAGGATCTGCCGGCGGAAAAGCTGGCGGCGGCAGTGGACGCCCGCATCGCGGGAGAGCCGCTGCAATATCTGCTCGGCACCTGGGATTTTCTTTCGCTGCGCCTGGCGGTGGGCGAAGGGGTGCTCATCCCGCGGCAGGACACCGAGCTGCTCTGTGAAACGGCGGCAGCGCTTTTGCACGATGTTCCCGCGCCGCAGGTGCTGGATCTCTGCGCGGGCAGCGGCTGCGTCGGGCTGGGGCTTGCGTCCCTGAAGCCGGACGCGGCGGTGACGGCGGTGGAAAAATCCGCGGCGGCGTTTTCATACCTCACGGAAAACTGTCGGCGGTATCCGCAGTATGCCGTTCGCCCCCTATTGGCGGACATCTGCGATGTCGCACTTGTGGGGGAATATGACGCCGTTTTGTCGAACCCGCCCTATATCCGCGCGGCGGTGCTGCCGACGCTGGAAAGGGAAGTGCAAAAGGAACCGCAGGCAGCACTTTGCGGCGGTGAGGACGGACTTTTTTTCTATCGCGTGCTTGCCGACCGCTTTGTCTGCTGCCTCAAAAGCGGTGGGTTTATGGCGGTGGAGATCGGGTTCGATCAGCGCGCGGCGGTGGAAACGCTGTTTTCCGCCGCGGGGCTGCAGGGGGTACACACCCTGCGGGATCTTGCGGGGCATGACCGCGTGACGGTCGGATATAAAAAATAGAACGAATGTTCGGAAATTTTGCAAAAGCTATTGATTTTTGCGAAAGAATACGCTATAATGTGGGCAATGACTCAAGCGAAAAAATGTTCTCGAAAGGAATGGACGATATGGCAGAAAAGAAGGCGTCGAAGGCAAAGACCGAAGCGCAGGACGAGCGCAAGAAGGCCTTGGATGCGGCATTGCAGCAGATCGAGCGCAGCTATGGCAAGGGGGCTGTCATGCGCCTCGGCGATAACATCGGCATGAAGGTGGATTGCATCCCGACCGGCTCGATGGCGCTGGATGCGGCGCTCGGGATCGGCGGTCTGCCGCGCGGCAGAATTATCGAGATCTATGGGCCGGAGGCATCCGGCAAAACGACGCTGGCGCTGCATGCGGTCGCAGAGGCGCAGAAAAAGGGCGGCGAGGCGGCATATATCGATGTGGAGCATGCGCTCGACCCGGTCTATGCCAAGGCGCTCGGCGTGGATGTCGACTCGCTTCTGGTGTCGCAGCCGGATGCGGGCGAGCAGGCGCTTGAGATCATGGAGGCGCTCATCCGCTCGGGCGCTGTGGACATCGTGGTGCTGGACTCGGTGGCGGCGCTGGTGCCGCGCGCCGAGATTGAGGGCGAGATGGGCGACAGCCATGTCGGTCTGCAGGCGCGCCTGATGTCGCAGGCGATGCGCAAGCTGGCGCCTGTGGTCGCAAAGTCCAACTGTATCGCCATTTTCATCAACCAGCTGCGTCTGAAGGTCGGCGTGGTCTACGGCAACCCGGAGGTCACCTCCGGCGGCAACGCGCTGAAGTACTATGCGTCGGTGCGCCTCGATGTGCGCCGCGCCGAGACGCTGAAGGTGGGCGGTGAGCCGATCGGCTCGCACACCCGCGTGAAGATCGTGAAAAACAAGGTCGCACCGCCGTTCAAGGAGGCGGAGTTTGATGTGATCTACGGACAGGGCATCTCGCACGACAGCGAGCTTGTGGATCTTGCTGTCAAGCTGGACATCGTGCAAAAGTCCGGCGCGTGGTTCTCCTATAAAGAGGATCGCCTGGGACAGGGCAAAGAAAACACGAAGGACTATCTGCGGGCGCACCCCGAGCTGATGGCGGAGATCGAGGAGTTGGTGCGGGCAGGGCTGCCGAAGCTCAACCCGTCGGCGGTGAAAGCTCCCGCCCCCGTACAGCAGCCGGTGGAGATCCCGATCGAGGCGGCGGCAAAGGTCACCGCGCCGACGGCGAAAGCGCAGATCGACATTGTGGTGGATGATTGAGAAAGCCGGCGCTGCAAAAGCAGCGCCGCTTGCTTTTTGAGGGGATATGTGCATGAAAATTACGGCGGCAAAACGCATTCGCGGGCAGCAATATGCGCTGACGCTCGGCGACGGGGACGAAACGATCGAGATCGACAGGGCAACCTTCGATCACAGCGGACTGCGCATAGGGAGCGACATCGACGGTGCGCAGCTGGAGGCACTTTTGCAAACGGCGACCTACAACCGTGTGCGGTCGCGGGCGCTCTATTATCTGACCGACCGCGACTATGCGGCGGGGGAGCTTGTCACGAAGCTGTGCCGCATGACCGATCGCGAAACGGCGACGGCGGTGGTGGAACGGCTGTGCGAGGTGGGGCTTGTGAACGACCGCGCCTATGCCGCGCGGCAGGCGCAGAACATGGCGGAATATCGCCTCTACCCGCGCCGCCGCATTTTGCAGGAGCTGCGGGCGAAGGGCATCGACCGCGACATCGCCGAGGAGGCGGTCGCCGCACTGGAGACCGAAGATTTTGAACTGGCTCTTGCACTTTTGCGAAAAAAATATTATAATAAGCTGTCAGACGATGCCGCCCGTGCGCGGACGGCAGCCGCCCTCGCGCGCTACGGCTTCGGATATGACACCGTGCGGCGCGCCATGGAGGCGGCGACGGAGGAAGAGTCATAACGGTCGAAAGGGATACATAGTATGGCAATAAGGGTTTCGATGGTGTCGCTCGGATGCCCGAAAAATCAGATGGACGCGGAGCTGATGCTCGCGTCGCTGCGGGATGCGGGCATGGAGGTCATCGCGGAAAGCGGTCTTGCCGATGTGGTGATCGTCAACACCTGCGGCTTTATTGAGGACGCAAAGAAAGAGTCGATCGAAAACATTTTGGAGTTTGCCCAGCTCAAAAAGGAGGGGCAAATTCAGAAGATCATCGTGACCGGCTGCATGGCGCAGCGGTATCAGCAGCAGATGGCGGAGGAAATGCCGGAGTGCGATGCGGTTTTGGGACTGGGCGCCAACGGCGACATTGTGGAGACTGTGCGCAAGGTGATGGGCGGCGCGCGCGTTTGCGCGTTTCCCGACCGCAGCTGTTGGCAGCTCGACGGCAAACGGCTGCAGACGACGCCGCACTTTTTCGCCTATCTGCGCATTGCGGACGGCTGCAACAATCGCTGTGCCTATTGCGCTATCCCGAGCATTCGCGGCAACCTGCGCAGCCGTCGGATGGAAACGATTGTGGAGGAGGCGCGCACGCTGGCGCAAAACGGTGTGCGGGAGCTGATTTTAGTCGCGCAGGACACCACCGTTTACGGACAAGACCTGTACGGCGAGAGCCGTCTTGCAGAGCTGTTGGAGGCACTTTGTGCCATCGAGGGGCTTTATTGGATCCGCCTGCTTTACTGCTATCCCGAACACATCACCGACCGTCTTTTGCAGGTGATGGCAAAGGAGAAAAAGGTCGCAAAGTATATGGACATTCCGCTGCAACACGCAAGCGGCAAGGTGCTCAAGGCGATGCACCGCCCGGGCAACCGCGAGACCCTCACGCGCATCATCGCACATGTGCGGGAGACCGTGCCGGGCATCACGCTGCGCACAACGGTCATGGTCGGTTTTCCCGGCGAGACCGAGGAGGATTTCGAGGAGCTTTGTGCCTTCATCAGGGATGTGCGGTTTGAACGGCTCGGCTGTTTCGCGTTTTCGCCCGAGGAGGGCACCGAGGCGGAAAAGATGCCGCACCAAGTGCCCGAGCGGGTGAAGAATCACAGACGCGATGTGGTGATGGAGCTGCAAACGCGCATTTCCGATGCACACAATGCGGCGCAGATCGGCAAGACGCTGACGGTGCTTGTGGAGAGCTATGACCGCTATGCGGAGTGTTGGTTCGGACGCAGTGAGGCGGACGCCCCCGACATCGACGGCAAGGTGTTTTTCCCGACGCCGACCGATGAAAACGGCAAGCGCATACCGATCGCGGCGGGAGACTTTGTTGCTGTGAAAATAACCGAATGTATGGATTGGGATCTGATGGGAGAGTATGAGCATGAACTTACCGAATAAGCTCACCATTTTGCGCGTGGTGCTCGCGCCGCTGTTTTTGCTGCTGCTTTTGTGGGAGTTTCCGTTCCACTATCTGGCGGCGGGGCTGACCTTCGGCGCGGCGGCGCTGACCGATCTTTTTGACGGCAGGATCGCCAGAGGCAGAGGGCTTGTCACCAACTTCGGCAAATTCCTCGATCCGCTCGCGGACAAGATGCTGACGACGGCGGCGTTCATCGGCTTTTTGGCGCAGGGGCATATGGATGCCTGGGCGCTCATGCTCATTTTGTCCCGCGAATTTATGGTGACCTCGGTGCGCCTGCTGGCCGCAAAGGGCGGCAAGGTGGTGGCTGCCAGCATGTCCGGCAAGCTGAAAACGGTGCTGCAGTTCGTGGCAATCCTGTATATGCTTGCAGCACTGGAGTTCTGCTCGTGGCGCACGGGAATTCTCGCGGGTGTCGCTTTGCCCGACGCGCTGTTTGCGGGATTGCTCATTTTCGGCAGAGTGCTCATTTGGATCGCCGCCGTGATGACGGTCATCTCCGGTTTCCAATATGTGTGGGACTGTCGGGAATTTCTCAAAGAGGGCAAATAAAAAAGTGTGGACAATTTTGCAAATATCGTGTATACTGTGAATAGGAAATGCGATCGGCAGGAGAAGTATCCGTCAAAAGCCGTACAGAGAGCGCGCGCCGCGGCTGAAAGCGCGCACACAAGGCGGACGGCGGAGAAATGCACCTGACGGCAGGGCGGGGGAAAGCAGTATCCCGCTCCGGCAGCCGCCGTTATCCGGCAAGGGGATCTTTGTCCCTTGAGTGAGAAACAGGAGTGGAACCGCGTTTTGACGCCTCCGGTGGGCTTTTGCCCGTCGGCGGCGCTTTTTGTTTTTTTAGGAGTGATGAACCATGTTTGATAAGATGCGGGAGGACATTCGCACCATCTGCGAACGCGATCCCGCCGCCCGCTCCGCTTTGGAGGTCATGCTGTTATATAACGGCTACAAAGCGGTGCGCTCACACGCGCGGGCGGCTTTCTTCTATCGCCATGGGATGAAATTTCTGGCGCGTTGGATCTCACAGCGCTGTGTGCGGCGCACCAACATCGAAATTCATCCGGCGGCAAAGATCGGGCGGCGCTTTTTCATTGACCACGGCACCGGCGTGGTCATCGGCGAGACCACCGAGATCGGCGACGACTGCACCATCTATCAGGGCGTGACGCTCGGCGGCACGGGCAAGGACAGGGGCAAGCGCCACCCGACGCTCGGCAACAATGTCATGGTCGGCACGGGCGCGAAGGTGCTCGGACCGATTCACATCGGCGACAATGTGCGCATTGCCGCGGGCGCGGTGGTGCTGAGCGACATCCCCGACAACTGTACCGCCGTCGGCATCCCCGCACGGGTCGTGCGAAAAAACGGGTTCCGCGTGGGAGAGCTCGACCAGATCCACATTCCCGATCCTGTCGCACAGGAGCTGCAACGGCTGCGGGAAGAGGTTGACAAACTTGAAAAAGAAGCAGAAAAAAGAGGGAGAAAAGCATGAAGATTTATAACACACTGACAAGAACCAAAGAGGAATTTGTGCCGATCGAGCCCGGAAAGGTGCGGATGTATGCCTGCGGCCCGACGGTGTATAACTTCATCCACATCGGCAACGCGCGCCCGCTGTGCGTATTTGATGTGCTGCGGCGGTACCTGGAGTGGCGCGGCTATGACGTGCGGTTCGTGCAGAACTTCACCGACATTGACGACAAGATCATCCGCCGTGCCAACGAGGAGGGCACGACCTATGACAAAATTTCCGAAAAATATATCGCGGAATTTGAAAAGGACGCGAAAGGCCTCGGCGTGAAGCCCGCCACGGTGCACCCCCGCGCAACGGAAAACATCGACGAAATTCAGAGCATCATCGCGGCGCTCATCGAAAAGGGCTTCGCCTATGTCGCGCCAAACGGCGATGTCTATTTCCGCACCCGCCAATATAAGGACTACGGCAAGCTGTCCCATCAGCCGATCGACGATCTGGAGTCGGGCGCGCGCATCGCGGTGGGCGAGCAGAAGGAGGATCCGCTCGACTTCGCCCTTTGGAAGGCGGCAAAGCCGGGCGAGCCCTTCTGGAAGTCCCCCTGGAGCGACGGTCGCCCCGGCTGGCACATCGAGTGCTCGGCGATGGCGCGGCGCTATCTCGGCGAGACCATTGACATCCACGGCGGCGGTCAGGATCTCATCTTTCCCCATCACGAAAACGAAATTGCGCAGAGCCAGTGCGCAAACGGCGTGCCGTTTGCGCGTTATTGGATGCACAACGGCTATATCAATGTGGACAACAAGAAAATGTCCAAATCGCTCGGCAACTTCTTCACGGTGCGGGATGTTGCGGAGAAATACGGCTATGAGCCGATCCGTTTCTTCCTCATTTCCTCCACCTACCGCAACCCCCTCAACTACAGTATGGAGATCATCGAGCAGGGCGTGGCGGCGCTTGAGAGACTGTATAACTGCAAGAGCGCGCTTTCGTTTGCCGCCGTACATGCGGCGGACGGTGAGCCCGACGCCGCCTTTGCGGAAAAGCTCACGGCACGGCGGGAGCAGTTCATCGCCGCCATGGACGACGACCTCAACACGGCGGACGCGATCGCGGCGCTGTTTGAGCTGGTGCGGGACATCAATCTGATGCTCGCGGACGGCAAGGCGACGAAAAAGACGGTGGAGGCGGCGACGGAGCTTTTCTCGGAGCTTGCCGATGTGCTGGGTCTTTTGTATGCCGAAAAGGACGACGCGGCGGACGAGGAGATTGACCGTCTCATCGCTGCCCGCACGGCGGCGCGTGCCGCCAAGAACTGGGAAGAGGCGGATCGCATCCGCGACGAGCTGAAGGCGCAGGGCATCGTTTTGGAGGACACCCCGCAGGGCGTCAAGTGGCATCGGGGGTAAACATATGAGCAGAGCAGTATATACCGTCACGCTCAATCCCTCCATCGATGTGACCATCTGGACGGACGGACTGGACGCGGATGCCGTCAATCATGTGGTGCGCGAGAAACGCGAGGCGGGCGGCAAGGGCATCAATGTGTCCCGCGTTCTGCACTCCTTCGGGGTAGACAATTTGTGCATCGCGCTCGCGGGCGAGGAAAACCGTCATGAATTTGCCCGCTTTTTGCAGCATGACGAGCTGCGGTTTGACATTTTGGAGGTGGACGGCGCGGTGCGGGAAAACCTCACGCTGCGCTATGCCGACAAGACGGTGAAGATCAACCGCCGCGGACAGTCGCTGTCGCAGATCCTGCTCGGTGCGCTCATGGCATATCTCGGCGTGCGGGTGCACCCGGGCGATGTGGTCGTGTTTGCGGGCAGTCTGCCGGAAAATTTGGCGGTGCAGGACTATATCGAGCTGATCCTCTGCGCCAAGGGGGCCGGCGCGCTCGTGGCGCTGGACACCGATTGCCTGTCACTTGAGGATTACGGACGGATAAAGCCGTGGCTCATCAAGCCCAACATCCACGAATTGCAGCACATCGTCGGCAAGCCGCTGACAAAGGACACCGCCGCAAACGAGGCGGGGGCGCTGCTTGCGGTCGGCGTGGAGCAGGTACTGCTCACGCTCGGTGCGGACGGCATGGTGCTGCTTTCCGAAAAGGAAACGGTGGTTGCCGATGCGCCGAAGGTGCAGGTGAAGTCCACCGTCGGCGCGGGGGACAGCGCGCTTGCCGGTTTTATCGTCGGGTTTGTCAAGGGACATCCGACGGCGGAGTGTGTGCGGCTGGCGTCCGCCTGCGGCACTGCCTGTGCACAGCAGGACGGCACGGGTGTTGCGACCAAGGACACCGCCAACGCCTGCCTGCCGTCCATCACGGTGAAATAACCGACAGGTTTTGGACATTTCCGCTTTTTTCCCGCCTTTTCTGGGATAACAACATAAAAAGCGCCCGCTGTTTGTGACAAAAACGGCGGGCACTTTTGTGTATACTGGGGGCGGTGGTGAGGAAGTTGAAAGAAAAAGCAGTGATCGGCGTACCCACCGCGGCGCCGACAGAACACAAAGAGCAGGAAAATCCCCATGTTGCCGTAACCGTTTTATTCATGCTGTTGGGGCTTGTCGTGCCGCAGGGCGCCATCTACGGCGCACTGGCGCCGTTCGGCATCAGCCTTGCGGCGGCCGTGTCCGGAACGGGTGCGGTGCTCGTGTACATAGCGACGCTTGTCGGCTATCTTTTGCCGGGCGGCGCAGCGCTGCCGCTGCGCTATATGGCGGCGGTCGCGGTGACGGGTGCGGTGCGCTGGACATTCGGCGTGCTGCCGCGCATAACGGGGAGGCGGGGCTTTGCGCCGCTTTTGGCGTTTGCGTCGACATTGGTGAGCGGGCTGCTCACAAACGGTACGGGGACTTGGCTGACAGTGCTGCTGACGGTGGCGGAAAGCCTTACTGCAGGTGGTTTTGCCTATTTCTTCCGTGCGGCGTTCGGGTTTATGACACAAAGCGGCGAGCGCCGTGCGATGACGATGGCGGAACAGACCGGGGTCATCCTGCTCGGTGCGGCGGCACTGATGGCGCTCATGCCGCTCGAATGGTATTATCTGTCGCCGGGCAGAGTGGCGGCAGCAGTGGTCGTCATGCTGATGGCGCGCGGCGGACGGGAGCAAAGCGGCGCGGTCGCGGGGATCATTCTCGGTGCCGCGGCGACGCTGTGTATGCCGGAGCGGCTGTATATCGGGATTGCTTTGGCGTTCGGCGGCTTGCTGTCCGGCGTGTTTTCGCGCTATGGACGGTTTGCGATAGCGGGCGTGTTTTTGATTGCGGATGTGCTCATTTGCCTCACGGCGACCACCGATATGGCGGCTGCCGCATCTATCTATGAAACGGCGGCGGCATGCGTGGCGTTTGTGGTGCTGCCGCGCGGCATAGACAAGCTTTTGCGGCGGTACCTGGTGTACGGACAGCATGTCCCCGCCGTGGAGGGCCTGCGTCATTCGCTGACGATGCGCCTTGACACGGCATCCCGCGCGATGGCACAGGTGTCGGAGCAGGTGAACGCCGTGTCGCAGAAGCTGGCAAACTACGGTGCGCCCGATCTCGGCACGATGTACCGCTGCGCCGGTGACGGCGTGTGCCGCAGCTGCGGGCTGAAGGTGTATTGCTGGGAGGAAAGCTTTGCGCAGGTGATGGATGCGTTCAACGCGCTGACACCGCTTCTGCGGGAGAAGGGGTGCGTGGAAAAGGAAGAGCTATCGGGCTTTTTGCGGCAAAGCTGCCGCCATCAGCCGGAGATCGTTGCGAGCATCAATGCGGGGTATCGGGCATACCTTGTCCGCGAGGATGCGTGGCGGCGGTTGTCGGAGATCCGCACAGTCATCACCGACCAGTTCTCCGGTATGGCGGACTTGCTGTCGGAGCTTTGCGGACGGTTTTCCGACACACAGCGGGTGGACATGGAAACGGCTGGCAGGGTCGTTGCGCTTTGCGAGGATTTCGGTATGCCGGTGGAGGAGGCGGTGTGCCTCTTGGATCGGCAGGAGAGGCTGACGGTTGAAATTCTCGCGGAGGATGTCGGCGTGTGCCTTGACGGCGGACGATGGTTTCGGGAATTGCAGACCTGCTGCGGGCGCACCTTTGACAGCCCGACGGTGGTGCACCTCGGCAACACGGTGAAGGTGGTCGTGACCGAGCGACCGGTCTTTGCCGCCGACATCGGCGTGGCACAGCGCACCGAGGACGGCGAGCGGCTGTCGGGCGATGTCTGTCGGTATTTTACGGACGGCGGGCAGGCGACGCTCATCATCAGCGACGGTATGGGCAGCGGCGGCAGAGCCGCCGTGGACAGCGCACTTGCCGCGGGGATCGCGGAAAAGCTGTTGCAGGCGGGGCTGTCCCCCGATATGGTGCTGCGCATCGTCAACACAGCGCTTTTGGCGAAGTCGGGAGACGAGAGCCTGACAACGCTGGACATTTTGCAGACGGATCTGTTTTCCGGCAGCATGCGCAGCTTTAAGGCGGGCGCGGCGGCATCGCTGCTGCGCAGCGGCGGGCGCGTTTCCCGCGTGGAGGGCGCGTCGATGCCGGTCGGCATTCTGCGGGACGCGGGGTTTGCCGAGAACAGTGACACGCTTGTGGACGGCGATGTGTTCGTCATGGTGAGCGACGGCGTGCTGACCGATGGCAGCGCGTGGCTGGAGGAATATCTGCGGGATGCGACGGCGGACACCGCCGCGGCACTGGCGGCGGAGATTTTGCAGGCGGCGGTCGCGCGGCAGAAGGATGCCGCGCACACGGATGATATGACCGTGGCGGTCATAAAGCTGTGCTGCCGCAAGGAAACGGAGAAAAGGCACGGCGAAGGATAAATTTTTCTTGACAAGTGCGCGCCATTTGAGTATAATAACTAGGCACGCGAAACGAGCCATTAGCTCAGTTGGCAGAGCACTTGACTTTTAATCAAGGTGTCCGGGGTTCGAATCCCCGATGGCTCACCAAGCGAAACCCCTTTGAAATCAAACGATTTCAAAGGGTTTTCTGCTTTTTGCGGGTACGCTATTCTGTAGCAACCCTGTAGCAACGCCCCCGGAAGGGGCAGAAAGAAAGCGCCGTTTTCCATGTGACTTTCGTTTTTTGCTGTAAAACGGAGGAAAACTCCGATTTTTTCAGCAGATGAGCGGTCCGAGTAGGAAAAACGGAGATTTTTTTCGGCGGTCTCTTGAAAACAGCGCGTGCTTTTGCTATGATACAGGCAAAGCGTGGCTTTTTTAAGGAGGCAGTTTTTATGGAGAAAAACAGACAGACGGTGTATTCCCCTGACGGGCAGGTTGCGTTTGCGTTTTCCTGCGACGGCGGGAAACCGACCTATCGCGTGACCTACAAGGGTGAGGCTGTGTATGACACGGCGCCGCTCGGTCACCGCATCGGCGGCATAGATTATCATGAGGGCGTCTCCCTGCGGGAGGTTGTCACCGACAAAAAGGCAGTGGAGCTGCCGCTTTTCGGCAGAATGAAAACGGTCAGAACCGCATTCAACGAGGCGGTCTTTTGTCTGGAGGCGGCGGGCGTTCCGTTCACGCTGGAGGCGCGGGTGTATAATGAGGGCGTTGCCTTCCGCATGGCATATGACGCGGCGGCGGGCAAGACCGTCAACGCGGAATACACCGCCTTCAAGGTGCCGGAAGACAGCTTTGCCTATGCCTCCTTCGGCTGCCGCGGCAGAGGCTGTCAACGATATGAGCGGTTTGCGCACTATGCCGCCATTTGCTATGAGGCGGCATATGACCGTTTCCCCGTCAAGGATGTTTTCATGCCCACCGAAAAGCAGGATCTTTTCCACAGCCTCAGAGACGGCGCGGCGGATGCCGAGCGGTATATCCTCACGCCGATGGCGGTGGAATTTCCCGAAAAGGACGGCGAAAAGCGGTTCGGAGCGATCCTCGAGGGATATGTCCGGCACTATGTCGGCGTGAACCTGCGGCAAAAGGGCAGTGGGCTTTTTGAACTGAACACGACCTATCAGTCGGGCAAGCAGTTTGTGGATTTCGATGTGACGGGCGACCGCGTTGTGACGCCGTACCGCATTTTGTCCGTTGCCGACAGCCTTGATGCGCTGTATAACAACCCGATCCTCTACAGCGTCAATCCGCCTGCTGTCGGGGACTACGACTGGGTCGAGCCGGGCAGAAGTGCCTGGTCCTGGCGCTCCAACGGCAGCTTCACCGGCAAGATCGACACCATGTATGCCTACAGCGATGCCGCCATCAAGATGGGCTTTGAATACAACATTCTCGACGGCAGATGGTCGCTTTTCGCGGAGGATGTGCCGACGGTGTTCGGGCTTGTGCAGCAGCTTTGCGATGACACCCGCCCGTATGATGTGAAACAGATCGTTTGGAACGGCTTTACCGCCAGCGAGGCGCGGTTCCCGCTCGGACACAAGGCGGAGGAGCTGCAAAACGGCGTGCGCCGCTATTTCCCCGACTATGCAGCCGTCGAGGCCTTCTTTACCGACATCGAAAAATTGGGCATCAAAGGCGTCAAGATTGACTTCATGCCCCCTGAGGATCAGGTGGAGGCGGGCGTCGACCTGTATGAATGGGTGGCAAAAGCGGCAAAGAAGCATCATTTTATCGTCAACTTCCACGGCGCAATGAAGCCGTCGGGACTCAATATCACCTATCCGCATGTGCTCAACTATGAGGGCATTTTCGGTCACGAAATGGCGTCGGCGCGCGAGGCGGAGAACGAGACGCACCTGTTCACCACCCAGTATCTCACCCGCGGACTTGCCGGTCATGCCGACTTCACGCCGCAGGTGCAGAACGCCTACGGTTGGGCGGAGCTGGTGTTCGTGGACGCACCGTTCAACGCCATCGACGCGACGCCGGCGGAGCTGACGGAGTCACCCGCTGTGGAATTCATCAAGGCGTGCCCCACCGTTTGGGATCGCACGAGGGTGCTGTCCTGCTCGGAATACGGCGTGTTTGCCGCCATGGCAAGAGAAAAGGACGGCAGCTGGTTCCTCGGCGTCATCAATCATAACCGCGCGGAAAACACGGACATCGCCCTTTCGGAATTTTTGGGCGAGGGCACCTATCTTATGGAGCTGTATACCGACGAGGGCGTCAGCCGTCGGACGGTGACGGCAAAGGATGTGCTGTCCGTTGCCCTTTCCGATAACAGTGGCTATGCCGCCCGCATCTCCAAGGTGTGCCTGTCGCAGTACGGCGGCGTTTGCGGCGCACCGGTGGCGGTGACGCTTGCGGAGGACACCCTTTCCGCCCGCTATACGCTCGACGGCAGCGACCCGCTGACTTCGAAAACGGCGCAGCCGTATACGGCGCCGATCGCCGTTTCGGACACCTGCCGTCTGCGGGTGGCGGTGACCGACAGGACGGGCGCGCCCGTCGCCTGCCTTGCCTACCGTTTCAACAAGCTGACGGCAGACGGTGTCTGGGAGGATGCCGTGGCATATATGAAGGGCAAGGATTTCAAGGAGCAGGACATCAATCTCAGGTGGCTTGCTTATCGGAAAAATAAGTAACAAGCAGAAAACGAGCGGCAAAGGCACTTGCCTTTGCCGCTCGCTTCTTTTTTTACAGCCGTTCGTAGGCTATGCGGGGCGTGCCGTCCTCCACGGTGCGGACGATGCCGCAGCGGGTGAACCCGTTTTTCAGAATGAGGTGCTGCATGATGGCATTGTCGGCGTGCGTGTCGATGCGCAGATGCGGCTGCCGCGCGGCGCAAAAGGCGACAACGGCATCGAGGACGCCGTGCGTCCTGCCGTCGCTTGCCAGGCGGTGAATGGTGCCGTAGGGCGCGTCGGACAGCCACGCACCGTCCCCGATCGTCGCATAGGCGGGGTCGTCGCCGACAATGAATGCAAAGGCGGCATGGATGCCGTCGGCATCCTCCGAAACGAAAAGCCGCCCGACTGCAATGTCCTGCTGCAAAAGCGCCGTCGGCGGGAAAACATTTCCCCACTGATCGGGATTGCCGTTTTCCGCCATGAAACGGCGGGCGCGGTCATAGATCTTCAATATCTGCGGCAGATCGCCGCTTTGTGCAGTGCGGATCATAAGGGGTCTCCTTTGAAGGTTTGTTTTTTTATGGTATACCATGGCGCGGGATCTGTCAAGGGCTTGCAAATCGGCGGCGGATGCGGTATGATGATAGGGTAAAAAAAGGGGGCTGTATGACCATGATACGACTGAATAACGACTATAACCGCGGCGCATTTCCCTCCATCCTGCGGGAATTGATGAACACGAATGGTACGGGCTTTGCCGGCTATGGCGAGGACACCTGGTGTCAGAAGGCGAAGGCGGTCATAGCGGAGCTTGCCGCCTGCCCGGATGCGGACATTCGCTTTTTCCCCGGCGCAACACAGGCAAATCTCGTGGTGATCGCGGCGGCGCTCTCGTCGGTGCAAAGCGTCATCGCCGCCGACACCGGCCACATCAACTGTCATGAGGCTGCCTCCGTCGAGAACACGGGGCACAAAATTCTGGAGCTGCCGAACACCGACGGCAAGATTACCGCCGGACAGATTGCCGATCTCGCGGCAGCTTACTATGACGGCGGTGAGCCGGAATTTCTGACCGAGCCGAAGATGGTGTATCTGTCCTTCCCGACCGAAAAGGGGACGCTGTATTCCAAAAAGGAGCTGGAGGCTATAAACGATGTGTGCCGAAGGTACGGGATGTATCTTTTCGTGGACGGCGCGCGCATGGGCTACGGTCTCGGCGCTGCCGAAAACGATCTGACGCTGCGGGATTTTGCGGCGCTTTGCGATGTGTTTTACATCGGCGGCACAAAGTGCGGCGCGCTGTTCGGCGAGGCGGTCGTCATCACCGCCCCCGCGCTCAAGCACCGCTTTAAAGCGTATATGAAGCAGCACGGTGCCGTGATGGCGAAGGGGTGGCTCATGGGCTTGCAATTTGCCGTCATGCTGGAGAGCGGGGAATATTTCAGAGAGACGCGCCGCGCCGATGCGCTGGCCATGCGCGTGAAGGAGGCGTTTGTGAAAAAGGGCGTGCCGCTTTGGGTGGACAGCCCGACAAACCAGCAGTTTGTCATTCTCACCGACGCCCAAAAGGCGGCGCTGGCGCAGAAGTATTATTTTGAGGAAATGGGCGCCGGCGCAAACGGCTCTGTCGTGCGCTTTTGCACAAGCTGGGCAACGACCGAGGAAGAAGCGGCTGCACTGATCGCCGACATAGAGAAACTTTGAACCGTCTGAAAGCCCGTGAAAACGTCAGTTTTCATGGGCTTTCCTGTATGCGGTGGGAGACGCGCCCGTCGCCGCCTTGAACAGCCTTGAAAAATACAGCGGATCGCGAAAGCCGCAGGAGAGCGCGGTAGTCTTGACTGACTGCCCGTGCTCCAGCAGCTCGCGGGCACCGGTGAGCCGATATTGCAGCAGATATGCTCCCGGAGAGGTGCCGTATTGCTTCGTGAAGCAGCGGTGCAGCGTGGCGCGGCTGGTGCCGAGCGCGGCGCAAAGGGCGGCAATGCCGAAATCCGGTTTGTAAAACTCCCGTCGGATAACGTTCACCGCCGCCGTCGCCGTGTCATCGCCTCTGTCGGCGGCAAGCGGAAAGAGATCGGCATATGTGCCGAGAACGGCAAGCGTCAGCCCATATGCCGCATGCTTTGTCTGCACGGGCATGGCAGCGCACAGCATGTCGAAAAGCGGGCGGATGCGTGCCGACTCGACAAAGCCGATGATGCAGTCGTCTCTTGCAAAGGCAATCTTGTTCAGAAACGGCAGAAAGTGCTCGTGTTCAAATTCCACCCATGTATACATCCAGGGGTCGTCCCTGTCCGGATAATACTGCACCGTTTCAAAGGGACGTATGACGAAGCTCTCCCCGGCGGTCACCGTAAAGCGTTTGCCGTTGCGGATGAAGATACCCTTGCCTCGGAGAATGTAATGAATGATGGTATAGGTGCGCGTGCCTGGTCCCCAGGAATGCATGTCTGCGCAGTCCTGCGTTCCGCTGTAATAGACATGATGGTTCATGCTACCCTCCCGATTGAAACGATAATACATATTTATGAGATAAAAAACCATGGAAACAGAGATTTTTTTACTATATATTCAGTGTACAACATATATTTGCGGAGGTCAAGACAATGATAAAAAACACACCCCCTATGGGCTGGAATTCCTGGAACACTTTCGGTGAGAACATCGACGAAAAGCTGATTTTTCTAACGGCGGACAGGATGGTGGAGCTCGGGCTGCCGGAGCTTGGCTATACCTACCTTGTGATTGACGACTGCTGGTCCAAAAGGGAACGCGACGAAAACGGCAGACTGGTTGCAAACCCCGAAAAATTTCCGCACGGCATGAAGGCGGTCGCGGACTATGTGCACGGGAAAGGGCTGAAATTCGGCATGTATTCCTGTGCGGGAAATCTGACCTGCGCCGGTTATCCCGGCAGCTTTGAGCATGAATTTGAGGATGCCGAAACCTTTGCGTCGTGGGGTGTGGATTTTCTCAAATACGACTATTGCTTCCACAGCAACATCATTCACGGAAAATACCTGTATCGCCGCATGGGGCTGGCACTCGAAAACTGCGGCAGAGACATTCTTCTCAGCGCTTGCTCGTGGGGCGCGGACAACACGGCGGAATGGATCCGCGAAACGGGTGCAAAAATGTGGCGCTCGACGGGCGACATTTTTGACAGCTGGGAGTCGATAAGATCCCTCACCGAGGCACAGGAGCAACTGTTCCCCTATGGCGGCAAGGGGTGCTTCAACGACATGGATATGCTCGTTGTGGGCATGTACGGCGAGGGCAATGTCGGGCTGGAGAAGCTGACCCTCGAGCAGTATAAAACGCATTTTTCCATTTGGGCTCTGCTTGGCTCACCGCTGATGATCGGCTGTGACATCCGCAAGATTGACAAGGAAACATTGGAAATTCTCTCGAACCGTGAGCTGATTGCCATCAATCAGGACGAGGCGTGCCGCCAGGTCTATAAGCTGACGCCTTTTGGGGGTGACAATCTCAAGGTGTATGCACGAAATCTTGAAAACGGAGACATTGCGATCGGCATTTTCAACTTCTCTGACGGATGGATGCAGACGCGGCTTAACCTCGACGAATTGGGCTTGCCGGAAAGCACGGGCAGAACCCTTGAAATGCACGAGCTGTGGAGCGGGGAGACGCAGACGGTCAAAAACGGCACCTCCTTCCACAAGGTCGCGCCTTATGGCTGTCTTGTCTATCGCTGCAGGGTGGTGAAGCGTTGATGCAGGTCTGCATTTCGTGCGGCAGGAAGCTGTCCTACAATGACATTGGGGCAACAAAGAAGTTTATAAACCGCGCAAGCACTGAGTTTTTGTGCATCCCCTGTCTGTGCGAGCAGCTGCACATTCCGAAAGAGCGCATGCTGCAAAAGATCGAGCATTTCAAAAGACAGGGCTGCACCCTCTTCGTTTGAAAAAAGCGTCCGTTTGTGAAAACGGACGCTTTTAATGTTTATTGTACGCCGAACAGCAGATCGCTGTAGGTCGGATAGGGCCAATATTTTTTGGCGGTGGTCGCCTCTAACTGGTCGGCATCGACGCGCATGTCCTGCATCGCGGCAAAGACGACATCGTGATAGTAGTTTGCCAGCGCCAGCGCGTCCTTTTGCTCACGGGCGTTGACGAGTGCTGCTTCAAGCGTGTCCATCTTCTGATAGAAGCTGCAGGAAAGGGCGGACAGCTTTTCCACCAGCCGTTCCTCCACCATGCGTCCCGCCTGCGGTAGGAGCTGCTTTTTGGCAAGCGCCGTTTCGGTCAGCTCGCGTTCATAGCTTTCGACGGCGGGGAGAATTTCCTTTTGCGCCATGTCGAGCATGGTCTCCGCCTCGATGTTCATGACCTTGCTGTAGTTATCTAGGAGAATCTCATAGCGCGAATGCAGCTCCGAGCGGGTGTAGATTTTGTATTTCTCAAACAGCGCGATGTTTTCCTTACGGATGAGATAGGGCAGGCACTCCGGCGTCGAGCGCAGATTGAGCAGCCCGCGCTTTTCCGCCTCCGCGATCCAGGCATCGTCATAGCCGTTGCCGTTGAAGATGATGCGCTTGTGCTCCTTGAGGGTGCGTACGATGAGCGCATGAACGGCGGCGTTGAAATCGGACGCCGTTTCCAGCTCGGTTGCAAAATCGTCGAGCGACTCCGCAACCGCCGTGTTCAGAACGGTGTTCGGACCGGCGATGGACAGCGTCGAGCCGAGCATGCGGAACTCAAACTTATTGCCGGTGAACGCAAACGGCGAGGTGCGGTTGCGGTCGGTGTTGTCCTTGGGGAAGCGCGGCAGGATGTGCACGCCGATCTTCATGAGCGGCTGCTCCTTTGCGTCATAGGCGGCGTCCTTTTCGATCGCGTCGAGCACCGCCGTCAGCTCGTCGCCGAGGAACATGGACACCACGGCGGGCGGCGCCTCGTTCGCGCCGAGACGGTGGTCGTTGCCGGCGCTTGCGACCGAAATGCGCATCAGATCCTGATGCAGGTCAACGGCACGAATGACGGCGCACAGGAACACGAGGAACTGCGCGTTTTCATGCGGCGTGTCGCCCGGCTCTAAAAGGTTCATGCCGGTGTCGGTCGAAAGCGACCAGTTGTTGTGCTTGCCCGAACCGTTGACGCCCGCAAACGGCTTTTCGTGCAAAAGGCAGACAAGCCCGTGCCGTCTGGCGATCTTCTTCATCAGCTCCATGGTGAGCTGGTTGTGGTCGGTGGCGAGGTTGGTCGTGGTGAAGATGGGCGCCAGCTCATGCTGCGCAGGCGCGACCTCGTTGTGCTCCGTCTTGGCAAGGATGCCGAGCTTCCAAAGCTCGTTGTCGAGATCGTGCATATACGCCGAAACGCGGGTCTTGATCGCGCCGAAATAGTGATCTTCAAGCTCCTGCCCTTTGGGCGGCTTTGCGCCGAACAGCGTCCTGCCGGTGAACAGCAGATCGCGGCGCTTGTTGAACATTTCCTCGGGCACGAGAAAATATTCCTGCTCCGGCCCGACGGTGGTGTTGACAAAGCGGACATCATGGTGTCCGAACAGGTGCACCATGCGCAGCGCCTGCTTGCTGATGGCCTCCATGGAGCGCAAAAGCGGGGTCTTTTTGTCAAGTGCCTCGCCGCCGTAGGAGCAGAATGCCGTCGGGATGCACAGCGTCTTATCCTTGATAAAGGCATAGGAGGAGGGATCCCACGCGGTATAGCCGCGCGCCTCAAAGGTGGCACGCAGACCGCCGGAGGGGAAGGAGGAGGCGTCCGGCTCGCCGCGCACCAGCTCCTTGCCGGAGAATTCCATGATGACGCCGCCGTCCGCCGTGGGCGAGATGAAGCTGTCGTGCTTCTCGGCGGTGATGCCGGTGAGGGGCTGGAACCAGTGGGTAAAGTGCGTTGCTCCCTTTTCAAGCGCCCAATCCTTCATCGCGTTGGCGACAACGCCCGCGATAGCGGGGTCGAGATGCTTGCCGAGCGCCATGGTGCGGCGCAACGCCCTGTAGGTGTCCCTCGGCAGCCGCTCCCGCATAACGCTGTCGTTGAACACCATTGACCCGAAAAGCTCCGGTACTTTCTCCATAAAAAATACACTCCTTTTTTACACAAAAATAAGCGCTGCGAAGCCAAGCCTCACAGCGCCATTGCTTTGAAGTATGCTGACAGTATACCAAAGTGCGAAAAATTTGTCAAGACCCATCGCAAAAGGTTGCGCGACTGTAAAAAATATAGTATACTGATATGTAGTTTCGTCTATAGTTTCGCTCTCATTTGGTAATGCTATGAAAAATACCATTAAAGGGCGAAAGGATGACTGCTGTGGCAGAGGAAAAGAAAAACGAGACCGGGGCACCGGGACTGCAAAACCGTTTGAAGGATGTGGTGGAGAACGGTGCGGTGACGACCGATAACGGCAGCCACACCATCCACTGTCTCACCGTGATCGGACAGATCGAGGGACACTATGCGCTGGCGGGGGACAACAAGACCACGAAATATGAGCATGTGATCCCGCAGCTCGTCGCCGTTGAGGAAAGCCGCGACATCGAAGGCCTTTTGGTGATCCTCAACACGGTCGGCGGCGACATCGAGGCGGGGTTGGCGCTTGCGGAGCTGATCGCCGGTATGCAAAAGCCGACGGTGTCGCTGGTGCTCGGCGGGGGACATTCCATCGGCGTGCCGCTCGCCGTGGCGGCAAAGCGCTCCTTCATCGTGCCGAGCGCGACCATGACCGTCCACCCCGTGCGCATCAACGGACTGGTGCTCGGTGTGCCGCAGGCATTTTCCTATTTCCGCAAGATGCAGCAGCGCATCACCGACTTTGTGACCGGACATTCGCACATGAGCAATGCGCGGTTCATGGAGCTGTGCATGGCGACGGACGAGCTGGCGACCGACATCGGCACGGTGCTCGACGGCGCAGACGCGGTAAAAGAAGGACTGATCGATGCGTGTGGATCGCTCTCGGATGCGATCGGCGCTTTATACCGTATGATCGACGGAGAAAAAGGCAAAAAATAAGGGAGGAATTCTTTTGGCGACCCGAAAAAAGGCACGGCAGACAAAAAAGGAGACGCCCCGCGCCCGCCATCAGGCGGCGGCGATCATTCTGTTTGCCGTGGCGATCTTGCTTTTGTGCATTGTGTGCATCCCGGGGCAGGAGGGGAAAAACCTGTGGTATTTCCTGCACCTGTTCATAAAGGGAATGTTCGGCATCTGCGCCTATGTGCTGCCGGTGCTGTTGGGGTATATTGCGGTCATTGCCGCGATGGAGCGCCCCATCGGCAGCATCAGCGTCAAGCTGTGGCAGTGTGCGGCACTTCTGACGATGGTGGACAGCGCCATTTACATATTCTCCGCCGCGACAGAGCAGACGCCGTATTTTCAGAGCATCGCCGCGAGCTATAAGAGCGGCTGTACCGATGCTTTCAGCAGCGGCGTGTTCGGTACGCTGCTCGGGCATCCCATGGTGAAGCTGTTTCCGGGTGTGGGTGCGAAGATCATCATTTGTCTGCTCATTTTCGTGTTTCTGATGCTCGTGACCGGCACGACCATCATCGCGCTGTTCAAAACGGCGGCAAAGCCCGTGAAGAAAACGAAGGAGTCGATCGAGTCGGCGGTGGCATACACCGAGGAATACATGGAGCGCAGCAAGGCGCAGCGCGAGGAACGCCGCCGTGCGCACATCGACATCGACCTCGGCGAGGGCTATGAGGAAAAATCGCGCAAAAAGGCGGAAAAGCCGCAGCCGGCAGAGCCGCCGGCACCCCCTGCGCCCTCCGACGAGGCGCTCCATTCGCTGAAAAAAGCGGCGGAGGAGCTGCAGGAGACGGCAGTTCCCGCCAAAAAAGAGACAAAAACGGAGACCCCACAGGAGGAGCTGCGTGAGGAGGCGGACGGCTACCGTTTCCCGCCGCTGTCGCTGCTCGACGAGCCGCATGCCGCAGCGGGCGGCGCGTCCGCCGAGGAGGTGGAGCGCAACGGCGAGCTGCTCGTGAGTACGCTCAGGGACTTCGGTATCAGCACCCGCATGAGCGCCGTCACGCACGGCCCTGCGGTCACGCGGTATGAGCTGGAGCCGAGCGCGGGCGTGAAGATCAGCCGTATCACGGGACTTTCTGATGACATTGCGCTGCGCCTTGCAACCACCGGCGTGCGCATCGAGGCACCTATTCCGAATAAGGCGGCAGTCGGCATCGAAATTCCGAACAAAAGCCGCAACACCGTGTGTCTGCGGGAGCTGCTCGACACGCCGCAGTTTGCCGCCTCGAAGGGCAAGCTGACCGTGGCGCTCGGCAAGGACATCGAGGGCGGACTGGTGCTCGCCGATCTGGCGAAGATGCCGCATCTGCTCATCGCGGGCACGACCGGCTCGGGCAAATCCGTCTGCACCAATTCTATGATCCAGTCGGTGCTGTATCACGCGCGCCCCGACGAGGTGAAAATGATCCTCATCGACCCGAAACAGGTGGAATTCGGCGTGTATAACGGCATCCCGCATCTGCTCATCCCCGTCGTCACCGATCCGCGCAAGGCGGCGGGTGCGCTCGGCTGGGCGGTCAACGAGATGCTGCATCGCTATAAGCTGTTCGCGGAAAACAATGTCCGCGATCTTACCTCCTATAATGCGCTCGCGCAAAAGAGCGAGACGCTGCACCCGATGCCGCTCATCCTGATCGTCATCGACGAGCTGGCGGATCTGATGATGGCGGCGGCGAGCGAGGTCGAGGACTCCATCATCCGCCTGGCGCAGATGGCGCGTGCGGCGGGTATGCACATGGTCATCGCTACACAGCGCCCCTCGGTGGATGTCATTACGGGTCTTATCAAAGCGAACATCCCGAGCCGTCTTGCGCTGACGGTGGCGTCTGCGGTGGACTCCCGCACCATTTTGGATGCGGGAGGCGCAGAAAAGCTGCTCGGCTACGGCGACATGCTGTTCATGCCGGTCGGCAGGCCGAAGCCGTGCCGCGTGCAGGGCTGCTTTGTCAGCAACCGTGAGGTCGAGTCGGTCGTGGAATTTTTGAAATCCGCCGACCGTTCGGAGACCGACTACGATCAATCCATCCTCGATGAGATCGACCGTCAGGCTGCCGCGGCGGGCAAGACCGCCGCCAAGGGCGACGATGCCGAGGGGGAGGACGGCGACTGGGACGATATGCTGCCGCAGGCGATCGAGGCGGTGGTGGAGGCGGGCATGGCGTCCACCTCCATGCTGCAGCGGCGGTTGCGTCTCGGCTATGCCCGCGCGGGCAGGATCATCGATCAGCTCGAACAAAAGGGCATCATCGGCCCGTATGAGGGCAGCAAGCCGCGTCAGGTGCTCATCACGCGCCAGCAGTGGCTTGAAATGCGCACGGCGGGCACGGATGCCGACACAACGGAGCAGCCCATATGAAACGCCGATATATCAAATGGATAAGAACGGGCGCCGCGTTGCTGTTTGCGGTGCTGTGCCTGCTCATCACCTATAACGATACGCTGAAGATCCCGTTTTTGCCGACCTGGGAGACGCTGTTTGACCACGCCGAGGCAGATGACGCGTCTGCCCGGGGCGGGCTTTCGGTAGACATGCTGGATGTCGGCAACGCAGATGCGATCCTGCTGCAAAATGAGGGCAAAACGCTGCTCATCGACGCGGGCGAAAACGGCGACGGCGACCGCATTTTGGCATTTTTGCAGGAAAACGGCATTGAGCGGCTCGATTATGTCATCGCCACCCATGCCGACAGCGACCACATCGGCGGTATGCGCACAGTGGCGGAGCAGCTCCCGATCGGGAAATACATCATGGCATTCATGCCCAAGGGCAGTACGCCGACGACCAAGACCTACCTGCGGCTGCTGCAGGCGCTGGACGAACGGCAGGTGCCCGTCGTCGAGGCGAGAGAGGAAAAGGCGTTTTCGCTCGGCAGTGTGCAGGTGGAGCTGATCGGCCCTGCCGCGGATTTCGCCGACAACAATAACCAGTCGGTGGTGTGCCGTGTCACCTGTGGGAAACGGCGGCTGTTGTTCATGGGTGATGCGGAGGAAAAAGCGGAGAAGGCGCTGACGGAGAGCGGCGTCGATCTGAAGGCCGATGTGCTCAAGGTCGGACATCACGGCAGCAACACCGGCACGGGTGAGGCGTTTTTGCGGCAGGTGAGACCGTCTTTTGCGCTCATTTCCTGCGGGACGGGCAACGCCTACGGTCATCCGCACGCCGACACGCTGGAACGGCTGCGCGCTGTCGGTGCACAGATCTATCGCACCGATCTCAACGGCACGGTGCATCTCACCTGCGACGGGGAGCATATCACCGTCACCTGTGAAAAAGGAGAGAACGGCTGATGATTTTTACGGTTGACCGCATCGAGGAGAATGTGGTAGTATTAGAGACCGAGGACGAAAAAACGGTCACGGTTGCAAGAGCGCAGCTGCCGACGGTCAAAGCGGGCGATGTGCTGCGCCTTACCGCGGGGGTGTATACCGTGGATGCAAAAGAGACGGAAAGACGGCGCGCGGAAATTTTCGCGCTCGAACAGCGCCTGTTGCAAAAATCGAAGCATTGAGGTGAATGAATATGGCATTTAATATTGCAGTGGCACAGTCCGGCGGCCCTACCTGTGCGATCAACGCATCGCTGGTCGGCGTTGTCCGCGAGGCACGGCGACAGCCGGAGGTGCAAACGGTCTACGGCTCGCCCAACGGCATTGAGGGATTTATCAAAAATCGGCTCATTGATCTCAACGAGCGCATGCCGACCGAGACGGAGCTTGATCTCGTTTGTCGCACTCCCTCCACGGTACTTGGCTCCTGCCGCTATAAGCTGCCGGAATATGAGGAAAACGAAACGGTCTATCGCGCGGTCGCCGATTGCCTGACAGAACACAACATCCGCGCCTTTTTCTATATCGGCGGCAACGACTCGATGGACACAGTCATGAAGCTCTCCCGCTATTTTGAGCAGACGGGACGGGATGTGCGCGTGATCGGCATCCCTAAAACCATCGACAATGACCTGTGCTGCACCGATCACACGCCCGGCTTCGGCTCTGCCGCGAAATATGTCAACACGACCCTGCAGGAGATCGCTCGCGACAGCACGGCATACAGCGTACGGTCGGTCACCATCGTGGAGATCATGGGTCGCAATGCGGGATGGCTCACGGCGTCCACCTGCCTTTTGCATGCGCACGGCGAGACGGCGCCGCACCTTATTTATCTCCCCGAGGTGCCGTTCTCGGTGGAGAGCTTTCTGGAGGATGTGCGCGCGGCACAGAAACAGTATCGCTCGGTGATCGTTGCGGTCTCCGAGGGCATTGAAATACCGGAGGAGGCTGCCGGCGGCAGCTATCGCTCCGGTTTGAAGGACATTTTCGGTCACCGCTATCTTTCCGGCGTCGGCAAACGGCTCGAAGAGATCGTCAGCCGTGAAATCGGCTGCAAGGTGCGCTCCATCGAGCTGAATGTGATGCAGCGCTGCGCGGCGCACATCGCATCCAAAACGGATCTCGAGGAGTCGGAGGCGATCGCCGCCGCCGGCGTGCGGGAGGCGCTTGCGGGGGAGAGTGGAAAAATGATGTGTTTCCACCGCCTGTCCGATGCACCGTATACGGTGGACTTCTTTTCGACGGCGGCAGAGAATGTCGCCAATCACGAAAAGAAATTCCCGACAGAGTGGATAAACGAGACGAAAAACGGCGTTCTGCCGCCTGCCATTGCCTATTTCCGTCCGCTCATTTGCGGCGAAAGCTATCCGGTGATGCTGGACGGTCTGCCGATCCACTTCAAGCTGTAAAAAAATCGGAGATGCCGTTGACGGCATCTCCGATTTGCTTTTTTGGGTCACGCTGTATAGGTCTCCATGAAAGCGGCGATATCCGCTTCGCAGGAGCGCATGGCGAGGATGGTCTGCTCGAAAAGACGGTCAAGCTCCCAGGAAAGCCGCGCGGCGCCGTCACGAATGACATCGCGGGAGCAGCCCGCCGCAAACTTCTTGTCCTTGAATTTCTTTTTGAGACTGGAGACCTCCATGTCCATGACGCTTTTCGACGGCCGCATGAGCGCTGCCGACCAGATAAGCCCCGTCAGCTCGTCGGCGGCAAACAGCACCTTTTCCATCTCGTGCTCCGGCTCAATGTCGCAGCATATGCCATAGCCGTGGGAGCAGATCGCACGGATCATGTCCTCGCCGACGCCGCCCGCGGCAAGAAGCGCGGGTGCTTTTTTGCAGTGCTCGTCGGGATACAGTTCAAAATCAATGTCGTGCAGCAGCCCGACGATGCCCCAATAGTCCTTTTCGTCGGCAAAGCCGAGGGCCCCGGCATAATAGCGCAT
Organism: Ruminococcus sp.; assembly: GCA_004558485.1. GTDB lineage: Bacteria > Bacillota > Clostridia > Oscillospirales > Acutalibacteraceae > URNF01. The sequence continues at coordinate 38,865 of SFCS01000001.1, forward strand.
GATGCCCTCCACCGTCAGCGCGTGACGGATGTGAAAGGCATCTTTGTTGTAGGTCTTGAGCAGGTCGAACGCCTGCTCCCTTGTGACGGTGCTCTTGCGCATAGATGTACCTCCTTAAAACAGTCCTGTGATGTTGCCGTCGTCGTCGATGTCGATGCGCTCCGCCGCGGGACTTTTCGGCAATCCCGGCATGGTGAGAATGTCGCCCGTCAGGACGACGACAAAGCCCGCCCCTGCCGACACGCGCACGGTCTTGACCGTGACGGTAAAATGCTCCGGTGCGCCGCGCTTTTTGGGATCATCGGAAAAGCTGTATTGCGTTTTGGCGATGCAGATGGGGAGAGAGCCGAAGCCGAGCGCTTCGAGATCCGCGATCTGCTTTTCGGCGGCGGGAAGAACGGTGATGCCGTCGCCGCCGTAGACCCTTTGCACCACTGCGGTGATTTTGTCCCTGATGGAAAGGTTGAGCGGATAGGCAAAGGAGAACCCGTCTGACGGCTGCTCGCACAATTCCACCACGGCGCGCGCCAAGGCCTCGCCGCCCTTGCCGCCATCCGCCCAAACGGTGGACAGCACGGTCTGCACGCCGAGTGCTTCGCACTTTTCCATGATGCACGCAATTTCTCTGTCGGTGTCGGTCGGGAAACGGTTGACCGCCACGACGCACGGCAGGTGATAGATATTTTTCATGTTGGCGACATGGCGCAGAAGGTTCGGGATGCCCCGCTCCAGCGCCGCCGTGTCCTCGGCGGCAAGGCTGTCCTTTTGCAGTCCGCCGTGCATTTTGAGCGCCCGCACCGTTGCCACAACGACGACGGCGCTCGGATGCAGCCCTGCCGTGCGGCATTTGATGTCAAAAAACTTTTCCGCGCCGAGATCTGCGCCGAACCCCGCCTCGGTCACGGCATAGTCGCCCATCTTCAGTGCCATGCGCGTCGCCATGACGGAATTGCAGCCGTGGGCGATGTTCGCAAAAGGTCCGCCGTGCACGAAAGCGGGCGTACCCTCCAAGGTCTGCACCAAATTCGGCTTTAATGCGTCTTTTAAGAGCGCCGTCATCGCGCCTGCCGCTTTGAGCTGCCCGCAGGTGACGGGTGCGCCGTCATAGGTGTAGCCGACGATGATGCGGGAAAGACGCGCTTTAAGGTCGGCAAGCGAGGTCGCAAGACAAAGGATTGCCATGACCTCACTGGCGACGGTGATGTCAAAGCCGTCCTCGCGCGGCATACCGTTTGCCTTGCCACCCAGTCCGTCCACGATGCTGCGCAGCTGGCGGTCGTTCATGTCCACACAGCGTTTCCAGGTGATGCGGCGCGGGTCGATGCCGAGCGCGTTGCCCTGCTGAATGTGGTTGTCGAGCATCGCCGCCAACAGGTTGTTGGCAGCACCGATGGCGTGAAAATCCCCTGTGAAATGCAGGTTGATGTCCTCCATCGGCACGACCTGTGCATAGCCGCCGCCCGCAGCGCCGCCCTTGATACCGAAAACCGGTCCCAGAGACGGCTCGCGCAGCGCGACGGTGACATCCTTGCCGATGCGCCGCAGCCCGTCTGCCAGTCCGATGGTGGTGGTGGTCTTGCCCTCTCCTGCCGGGGTCGGCGTGATGGCGGTGACAAGGATGAGCTTGCCTTCCTTTCTGTCGCTGTCCTGCAGCAGGGCGGGATCGACCTTTGCCTTATATTTGCCGTATGGTTCTATGTACCGTTCGTCCACATGCGCTGCTGCGGCAATCTCACCGATCGGCAGCAGCCGCGCTTTGTGGGCAATCTCTATGTCTGTCAATGCGCTCCCTCACTTTTTGCTTTTATAGTACAACCGACAATGGCAATATCCCTCAAAATCCGGATCGGCGATCTGCTCGCGAAATTCCTTGCACATGCACTTGTTTTCCGGCGTGTGCGCAAGGCGGCAGGGGCAATAGCCGCCCGTGCGGCGCAGCCCCTCCTTGACTGCCTTGACGATCTCCCTATCCTCGTTCAGCTTCACAGTCATGACAATCCCTCACTTGTCGAGCAGCGCCAGAATGTTCTCTTTCGGCATCGCGCCGACAGCGGAGGCGGAAATTTCTCCGTTTTTGAACACCAAAAGCGTCGGAATACTCATGATGTTGAACATCTGCGCCAGCTCCGGCTCCTCGTCCACATTCACCTTGCCGACGAGAATGTCGTCCCGCTCCTCACTGATTTCATCCACCAGCGGCGACACCATGCGGCAAGGACCGCACCAGCTTGCCCAAAAATCCAGCAAAACGGGCTTTGCGGCGTTTCTCACCTGTTCGTCAAAAGTTTCTCTCGATACCTGCATCACTGCCATAGCTTTCACAACTCCTTTGTGTCAGTATTCCCTATAAGTATAGCACTATGCACCGCCGATTGCAACTTGACTTTTTCGAAAAAAATCGGTATCCTATAGGATATAGGATATGGGAGAGGGGTGCGGCCTGTGAAAAAAGAAAAGCCCGCGCGTCAGAAGCGCGTTGTCTGGAAGGAACTGCAGGAACAGATCCGAGAGCATAAGGTGACCTTCGCCGTGTATCTCATTCTGCGCGGCATCGTCATCGCCGCCATGCTGCTGTCGCTCGTGCGCCTGGACTATGAAAATCTGTTCTATTGCACCCTGTCGCTCATTTTGTTTTTAGTACCCGCGTTTGTGGAGCGTAATCTCGGCATCCGTCTGCCGTCCACGATGGAGGTCATCATCCTGCTGTTCATTTTTGCGGCGGAGATCCTCGGCGAAATGAGCAGCTTTTATGTCAAATATGCCTTTTGGGACACCATGTTGCACACCTTGAACGGTTTTCTCTGCGCCGCCGTCGGGTTCTCGCTCGTGGACATCCTCAACCGCAACAAAAAGGTGCGCTTTAATCTGTCGCCGCTTTTTCTCGCCATCGTCGCTTTCTGCTTTTCCATGACGGTCGGCGTGCTGTGGGAGTTTTTTGAGTGCGGCGCGGATCTGCTGTTGCACACCGATATGCAAAAGGACACCGTCCTGCACAGCATCTCCAGTGTGGCGCTCGACCCCACCAAGAGCAACACGCCCGTGCACATCAACGACATCACCTCCGTGACGGTGAACGGTGCGGCACTGCCGGTGGACGGTTATCTCGACATCGGACTGCATGATACCATGAAGGATCTGTTCGTCAACTTCATCGGTGCGGTGGTGTTCAGCGTGATCGGCTTTTTTTATGTGAAGGGGCGCGCCCGCTTCGCGAGGCAGTTCATCCCGACCGTGAAGGAGGACGGGAAGGAATAAGGTTCTTGACACCGCAGTCGGTCGACTGCGGTGTTTGTATATACTCGCTATTATCCAAAAAATACAAGTTTTTCGGCATTGCCATTTTGGGGCGTGTGTGATACGCTTTGAGTACAAAATCAGGTTGCGGGCGGAGAGATTGAAGTTTCTGAACATGAACGGCGGGCGGCTGCCGACTATCACGCTCATCGGCAAGGATGCCGCAGAGCACCCCCACAAAAATATCCGGCGCGTCAGCGAGGATCATATCTTTTATCTCATCACAAAAGGCGAGATGTTCTTTTGCGAGAACGGCAAGGAATACCGCCTGCAAAAGGGCGACTGCTTTTTCTTTGAGCCGGGCAAGCTGCATTTCGGCACGCGGGACACCTGCTATAATCTGCTGTTCATCCATTTTGCCGACGCGCCTGCGGGATTTGCGCTGCCGGCGGAGGATGCCGATGACACCGACCGCAGGATACCGCTCCCGAAACAGCTTACCCTGTCGGAGGACGCCTATAACGAGGTGTGTTTCCTGACGGAACAGGCGATCCACAGTCGGAAGGTGCAGGCGGCGTGCGCGGATACGCTGTGCGCCCTGCGGGTTTTGGAGGCGTTTGTCGCTGTCTGCCGCGACTATAGGAGCCGGGGCGTGAGAGGGCGCGGTCGCGGGGCGTCGGGTATGCAGCGGGTAGGTGAGGTCATGGCATATCTCGGCGAGAACTTCCGCCGTCGGCTCACGGGTGAGATTATCGAAAAAGAGCTTTCCTACAATTTCGACTATCTCAATCAGCAATTTCGGCAGCACATGCACATGTCCATTTTCAGGATGCTCGAAAAGCTCCGCATGGACGAGGCGAAGATCCTTTTGCAGACAACGACAGACTCTGTCGGCAAAATCTCTGATGCGGTGGGATACGGCGATGCGGCATACTTTTCAAGGTGCTTCAAAGAGCACACGGGCGACACCCCTCTCGAATACCGAAAAAAGCAGATCGAATGAGCGGCTCTCGCTCCTCACCTATGCGGCGGGGAACGACAGGCTCCATGTGCTCCTCTTGGCGCTGCCGATGCTGTTTGAGACGGTTTTCAATAACCTCATCAGCACCGTCAACACCACCGTTCTCAGCGGCTATTCCGAGACGGGCGTCGCGGCGACCGGCTCGGTCGGCACTGTCATCAATATGTTGATTTTGGCGTTCACGGCGCTGTCCGTCGGCGCGTCGATCGCCATCAGCAACTATCTCGGCGCAAAGGAATGGAAAACGGCGAGAGAGCTTGTGTTTGTCGGCGTGGTTCTTTGCATCGGCATCGGCGCGCTTCTCTCGATCGTCTGTTTTTTTGCCGCAGGCGGCATCGTCTCGCTCCTTCATCTGGAGGGCGAGGTTTATGTGCTGGCAGTGGCATATTTCAAAATACGGGTGGCGGCGCTCATCATCGCGGCGCTGCAATCCGTGCTGTTGGCAGTCCTCCGGTGCTATGGGTATACGCGCCACACGGTGTATGCGGGCGTGCTGCAAAGCGTCGTGAACACGGGGCTTTCTATACTCGCCGTGGCATTTCCGACGACGACGGTCGCGGTCGTGCAGAAGATCGCGCTTGCCGCCGTCTGCGGTCAGCTTTGCGGGCTGCTTTTGACGCTGTTTTTCTGCAAACGGCTGAACATCCGCGCCTGCCGCGTGCAGAGTGCGCATGCTTTTCGGATGCTGACGGCGACCGTTCTGCGCCTCGGCGTTCCGGCGGCGCTCTCCGGCGGATCGTATACCTTTTCGCAGGTGATGCGCAGCTCCATGGCGCCGCTCATCAGCCTTGCGGCGGTCTCCGCGACGGTCTATTATAACAACATTCTCTGCTATGCCTATATCATCAGCTACAGCCTCGGCAGCGCCAACTCCATCTTCACCGGCAGGCTTTGCGGCGCGGGGGAATTTGACCACGCTGAAAGGGTGAACCGCCTGCTCGTGAAATGCACCGCAGTCGCCAATTTCCTTCTTTCTCTCCTTTTGTTCCTCTTTCGCCGACCGCTTCTTAGCATCTACACCGACAACCCGCAAATTTTCGCATGGGCGACGGCGGTCTTTGCCATCGACTTTGTCGCGGAGGGGGCGCGGGCGGTCAGCCACATCTATGAATATTCCCTGCGCGGCGCGGGCGATGTCCGCTGTATGATGATCGCGATGATCGTTTCGGGCTGGCTGTGCGGCGTCGGCGGCGCGTATTTTTTCGGCATCAGGCTGCAAATGGGCGTTGCGGGCTTTTTCCTCGCGACGGCGCTCGACGAGGTGTGCCGCGCAGTGCTTTCCGTTTGGCGCTGGCGCACCGGCAAATGGAAAACGATCTTTGCGGCAAAAGCTGCATAAAAAATCCGGACACATGGCCTGTGTCCGGATTTTTCTTTGTGCTTTTACGGTTCAAAAACGGTGATGGGGAAGGCGGCCTTGACGCTGCGGCGCGCCGCCGCGAGGTCGGGGAGCGCGCCCGCTGCAATCATCTGCGTCAGCAGATTGCCGAGTGCCGTCGCCTCAGTCGGGCCGGCAAAGACGGGCTTACCCGTCGCCTTGGCGGTCAGCGCGTTTAAGTATTCATCCTTGCTGCCGCCTCCGACAATGTGGATGGCGTCATAGGTGACGCCGGTGAGCGTTTCGAGCTCTTTGACGGCATCGCGGTAGCACAGGGCAAGGCTGTTATAAATGACCGCACCGATCTCGCCGACCGTTTCGGGCACTGCCTGCCCCGTGCGGCGGCAGGCGTCCTTGATGGCGTCGATCATGGAGTCGGGCGCCAAAAAGGCGGCGTCCTGACAGTCGACGACCGACGCAATGTCCGTCTGCTTCGCGGCATCGCAGATCTCGGCAAACGAGAAGCGTTTGTCCCATTCGCGCCGCACCGACTGCATCATCCAAAGTCCCATGATGTTTTTCAGAATGCGATAGCGGTATTCATACCCGCCCTCGTTTGTGAAATTCGCCGCGCGGGCGGCTTCGCCCGTGAGCGGAGTTTTGCTTTCCGTGCCGAGCAGCGACCATGTGCCGGAGCTGATATACAGCGGGTGCGTCGAGGTCATCGGCACTGCCGCCACAGCGGAGGCGGTGTCATGCGTCGGGGGGAGAATGACATCGGTGTCAAAGCCGACCTTTTTCCGAATGTCCGGCAGCAGTCTGCCGACCTTTGTTCCCGGCGGCACGAGCTTGCCGAACAGCCGCCGCGGATAGCCGAGGCGGTCAATAAGCTCAAAGTCCCATGTCTTGGTTTCAAGGTTTATGAGCTGTCCCGTCGTTGCGACCGTGTATTCACTGATCGCCTCGCCGCTCAAAAGATAGGTGAGATATTCCGGCACAAACAGCAGCCGTGCCGCGCTTTCAAGCTGCTCGGGGTGCTCCTTTTTCAGGCTCATGAGCTGATAGACGGTGTTGAAAAGCTGTTTTTGGATGCCGGTGCGGGCGTACAGCTCCGCGGGCGGAATGATCGCCTCCACCGCCTTGTCCATGCCCGCCGTGCGCCCGTCGCGGTAGCCGACGGCGTCGCCGATGCGCGCACCGTTTTCATCGAGCAGCACGAAGTCCACGCCCCAGGTATCGATGCCGACCGACTGCGGCACGGTGCCGCGGTCGGCGCAGACCTTCATACCCGCGAGAATTTCCGAAAAAAGCCCGTCGATGTCCCAGCAAAGATGCCCGTTTTTCTTGTGCAGTCCGTTTTCAAAACGGTAGATCTCCTCCAAGATCGGCTTGCCGTCCTCCAAATGTGCCAGAATGTGTCTGCCGCTGGAGGCGCCGATGTCGATCGCCAAAAAGTACTGCATAGCCGCACTCCTTTATTGCAGGAATTTTTCCGGCAGCGTGACATGGAAATCTTTTGCCAGCGCGCGGAAATCGTCCGCCGAAATGGTTTGCCGCTTGTGATCGGTCATGCTTCTGACCTTGACGAGAATCTCCGCCGCCTTTTCGACGGTGTGCATCAGACCGAAGGTCAGATCAAAGTCCTCACCGCAGCAGAACATGCCGTGATGCGCCCAGATCGCCACATCGTATTCCTTCATGAGCTTGCTGGTGGCGACGGCGATGTCTCTGCCGCCGGGCACCATCCACGGTACAACGCCGATGCCGGAGGGGAACACCACCGGACACTCGGTCGCCATCTCCCACAGCTCGCGCGTGAACGCCTCGTCGGTGAGCGGCAGAACAAAGGTCAGGGCGATGGTGTTGGCGGGGTGCGCGTGATAAATGACGCGGTATTTGCCGCCGGAGCGCGCTTTTGTGACCTCATGGTTCATGAGGTGGGACGGCAGCTCGCTCGTCGGGCGCGCACCGTTTTGAAGTCCCCAAACAATGCGGAAATTCTCGCCCTTTTCATCAAGCTCGACGATACCGATGTTTGCCGCGGGATCGAGAATGACATTGCGGAAATATTTGCCGCTGCCGGTCACAAGGAAATACTCCCCGGCAAGGTCGGGCACGGTCGTCCCGATCGGCGTCCACGGGCGGTCGGTTTTCAGCTGATCCTTTACCTCGTCAAGCTCTGCGGGCGCAATGCGATAGGAAAGATTGCCGCCGTTGCGCTCGTGCCAGCCCTGCTCCCAACCGTCGTTTGCCATGCGGATAAAGCCTTTAACAAAAGCTGCCTCTGTTACCTTCATCGTTCATTATCCTCTCTTTGCCAAAACATCTTTTTCGTATGCTTTCACCGTGTCGAACCACTTCTCCGTCGGCTCGACGCCGCTGCGGCGGCAGAATTCCGCCCAAACCTCGCCCAACGGATAGGTCTTCAGCTCCTCCTGCTTCACCATGAGCGTCGTGAACTGCTCGCTGTCCTGCAAAGCCTTCAGGGTGTCCCACGGCGTGAGCAGCGCCGCCAGCAGTGCTTTCTGCCAGTTGCGCATGCCGACCACCCAGGCGGCGATGCGGTTGATGGAGGCGTCGAAATAGTCAAGCGCCATCACCACGCGGTCGAGCGCGTCACAGCGCACGATCTCCTTGGCGATCTCTTTGGTCTCGTCGTCAAACAGCACGACATGATCCGAGTCCCAACGCACGGGGCGGGTGATGTGCAGCGCGATTTTATCGTTGAACAGCAGCATCGAGGGGATCTTGTCCGACACCTTTTCGGTGGGGTGATAGTGCCCGTTGTCCATGAGGCACATGACATGGTTGCGGGCGCAATAGTTCATGTAAAACTCGGAAGAACCGACTGTGTAGGATTCCAGTCCGATGCCGAACACCTTGGACTCCATGGTGACATACACCCGCTCGCGGTCATACGGCTCGGCGAGAATTTCGTCCAGCGATTTTTTCAGCCGTGCGCGCGGCGCCAGCCGATCGGCGGGCACATCCTTGAGTCCGTCGGGGATCCAGATGTTGAGCGTGCAGAAGGTGTCAAGCTCGCGGGCAAAATACTCCGCAATGTGCAGGCAGCACTTGGCATGCCGCACCCAGAAAGCGCGGATGTCCTCGTCGGCGCTGGCAAGTGTCATACCTGCCGCCTTCGGATGGGAGAAGAAGGTGGGGTTGAAGTCGATGCCGAGTCCTCTCTCCTTGGCAAACGCCACCCATTTTGCAAAATGCCGCGGCAAAAGCGCGTCTCTGTCCGCCCACTCGCCGTTTTCAAACACAGCGTAGCTGGCGTGCAGGTTGATGCGGTGCTTGCCGGGGATGAGGGACAGCGCCTTGTCCATGTCCGCCATCAGCTCGTCCGGCGTTGTCGCCTTGCCGGGATAGTTGCCGGTTGCCTGGATGCCGCCGGAAAGCGCGCCCTTGCGGTCAAAGCCGCCGACATCGTCTCCCTGCCAGCAGTGCATGGAGATTGCCACCTTTTGCAGCTTTTCAATGGCAGCCTCGGTGTCGATACCGAGCGCTTTATAGGCTTCTTTTGCTTCGATGTAGCTCATAAAAATAACCTCCCTTTCGCTGTTACTGTCAGTATACCAAGACGAAAGGGAGGTTGCAAGGTCGGCATTGGGCAAAAAAGCGTCCTTATTCGACATGACCGCGGCGGTAGGCGGCGGGGGATATGCCGTATTTTTCCTTGAAAATGCGGTGGAAATAGCTCGTGTTTTCATAGCCCACCGCCACGATGATGTCCGCCACGGAACGGTCGGTATCGACAAGCAGCGCCGCCGCCCGCTGCAGGCGCTTTTCCTGCAAAAGCGCCTTGAAGGTGCAGCCGAAGTGGCGGGTGATCTGCTTTGAGAGCGTGCCCGCCTCCTGTTCCATGTCGGCGGCAAGCACTGTGAGGGAGGCGTCGCGATAGTGCTCCTCGATATACCGCAAGACGGCGGCGGAGAAGCGGTGCTGTGCGCTGTCCGCTCCCTGCAGGCGATCCATGTGGTTGGCAAGCTGCACCATGAGCAGCCCCATCGTGCTCTGACGGATGCGGCGGCGGTTGGGCTCTTCGTGCAGGATCGTCCAGATGAGGTTTTCGAGCAGGTTCTGAATGGGCAGGATGTCCGCCACGGCGAAATGCAAAAACTGCGCGTCCTTTTGCGTCGGCGAGAGACAGTCCGCCAAAAAGTCCACAAGGCGGTTTTGCTCCATGCCGAGCATCTCCATGGTGCGGTCGAAAAACGCGGGGAGAATGATGAAGTTGATGGCGATGTCCTTTTCGCCCGCGGGCAGCACCTCCTGCACGGCGCTCGGGGACAACAGCAGCACCTCGCCCGTGTGCAGCGTGATCGGCGTGCCGTTGACGATGTGCTGCGTTTGCCCCGTGTACATATACACCATCTCGATATAGTTGTGCGTGTGCGGCGGGAAATGCACAAAGCGGGTGTGCGGGCGGATGCGCATGAGCCTGCCGCTTTGCAGCAGCCGACGGGCATCGATGCGAAAATCCTCTTTTGTTGCGCCGTAGGCGGCATAATCCAGCATCTGCGGGCTTTCGAGCAGCGCTTTCTCCTCTGCGGTGATGACCGAAAGCTGCCGCAAAAGTGCCTCGTCCATGTGCTCACCGTCCTTTCAAGGGCAGTATACCACACCCTGCTTTTTTGTTCAACATTTTTCCCGTAATGTGCATCATTTTTCCATTCCGTGCGCGGTGCGGTTCTGTTATATTGGTGTCAGAAAGGGAGGGGATTCTTATGCAGCGAGAAGTACGCAACATGGACCTTGATTGGCAGTTCCATTTGGGGGATATTTTCCCCGTCGGCGTGACGACCCACGCCACCGCCTATACCTCGACGAAGGGCGGAAACGCCTCCGGGCCGGCGGGAAAAAGCTATGACGACACCTTGTGGCAGCGGGTAAATCTGCCGCATGACTATCTCTATTCTGCAACACTCAAGGAGGAAAACGGACCGGGGCGGGGCTACCGCACGCCGCAGAACAGCTGGTATCGCAAGTCGTTTCTTCTGTCGCCCGACGACGAGGGAAAGGTGCTCACCTTGCGCTTTGAGGGCATTTCGACCAACGCGATGATCTGGTTCAACGGCAGCCTGATGGCCCGTTCGTTCAGTGTATATGCCGAGTCGGTGTTCGACATCACCGACCGCGCCTATTTCGACGGCAGACCGAACGTGCTCGCCGTTTATGTCAAGGGGGACAAAAACGAGGGCTGGTGGTATGAGGGCTGCGGCATCTACCGCCATGTGCGCCTGTTTGTGACGGCGCCGCTGCATGTCGGACAGGACGGCATTTTTGCCAAGCCCGTTTTGCGGGAAAGTACCGCAAACGACTGGTGCGTGGAGACGGAGATCACGCTTGAAAACGGCGGCATTGCGGACGGCAAAGCCGCCGTGCGGGCGACCCTTTCGGACGGAAAAACGGTGCTGGCGACGGCAGTGTCCGATGAGGTCGCCGTCGGCGCGTGGGACAAAAGGGTGCTCTCTCTGCGCCTGCCCGTCGAAGATCCGCGCCGCTGGGATGTGGATGATCCGTATCTCTACACCGTGAAGGTCGAGGTACTGCAAAACGGTGCGGCTGTCGACAGCGACGCCGTGCGCATCGGTTTCCGCACCATCGCCATGGACAAGGACCGCGGGTTTATCTTGAACGGCAGACCGCTGAAGGTGCTCGGCACCTGCAACCACCAGGATCACGCGGGCGTCGGTGCCGCCGTGCCGTATACGGTGTGGCGGTTCCGTCTGGAGCGCTTGAAGGAGATGGGTACGAACGCCTATCGCTGCTCGCACAATCTCCCCGCGCGCGAGGTGCTCGATCTTTGCGATGAGCTCGGCCTTTTGGTGATGGACGAAAACCGCCGCTTTGAAGCGACGGACTATGTGCTGTCCTGCGTGGAAAATATGGTGCGGCGCGACCGCAATCACCCGTCGGTGGTGTTCTGGTCGATGTTCAACGAGGAGCCGCTGCAAAACACCGAGGAGGGCGCACGCATCTATCGCCACATGCGGCATGCGGCGCAAAAGCTGGACGACACCCGCATCTTTACCGGTGCGATCAACAGCGCCACCGTTTCGTCGGAGGGTGCTGCCTCGCTGATGGACGCGGTCGGCATCAACTATGCTCTCGGGCATCACGACGCTATGCGGAAGGAACACCCCGACTGGGCGTTCATCGGCTCGGAAAACAACAGTGCCGTCACAACGCGCGGCTGCTATGAAAGTGACTATCGCCAGGCGCGGGTGCTGTCCAATTATGACGAGGAAGCCGTGACATGGGGCTCGAACATCCGCGACATGTGGGCGTTCGCCCGCGCAAATGACTGGTTTGCGGGCATTTTCGTGTGGACGGGCTTCGACTATCGCGGTGAGCCGTCGCCGTTTTCGTGGCCGTCGGTGTCGTCCCAGTTCGGCATTCTGGACACCTGCGGTTTTGCAAAGGACGCATTTTACTATCATCAGGCGTGCTTCTTAAAAACGCCGATGGTGCACGTTTTGCCGCATTGGAACCATCCCGAGGGCAAGACGGTGCGGGTGGTTGCGGTGTCCAACTGCGACGAGGTCGAGCTGTTTTTGAACGGCAGATCCCTCGGCAAGAAGGCGGTGGACGCCTGTGCACCTGCCGAGTGGCAGGTGCCGTTTGAGGCGGGCGAGCTGAAGGCGTGTGCTCTGAAGGACGGCAAGGTCGTTGCCGAGGATGTCGAGTGCACGGCGGGCGTGCCGGTCAGGATCGTTGCCGAACCGTATCGCACCTATGTCGACGACAGCGGCGAGGACGTGATGATCGTCAACTGCTCCGTTGCGGATAAGGACGGCATACCTGTGCCGACGGCGGAAAATCACCTGTTCTTTGAGGTCGAGGGCGACGGCGACTATCTCGGCGCCGGCAACGGCGACCCGAACAGCCATGAAACGGACACCGATCCGCATCGCCGCCTGTTTGCGGGAAAATGTCAGGTGATCGTGCGGGTGCGGCAGGATGCAAAGGCGGTCTCGCTGAAGATAAAGGGCGAGGGGCTGCAGTCCTGCACCGTCACGCCGGAGATCCGCCATGTGCCGCATCCCTCTTATGTCTACAGCGTGCTGGGCGGCTGTGTGAGCGGACTGACGCGCTCGGCGGTGACCGACACCCGCCCCGATCCGCTTGTGAAATTGGCGGACAACGACATGAACACCTTCATGCCCCTGCAGCTGTCGGCAAAGCGACAGGAGGATTTCAAAAACGGCTGGTGCATCGTGCGGATGCGGCCGGAGCTGCCCGACAAGCTGCGCAACAATCCGCACACGGCGCTGCACTTTGAGGATGTGCGGTGCCTGCGGATCGAGGTCTATGTTGACGGCGTGATCCAGATGGCGGCGGAGGATGTTTGCGGCAGCTTCACAAGCCCGCTGTACACTGCCTCGAAAACCCCCGACATCCGCGTGCTGATGCACGCCTGGGACGATGACGCTCCCTGCGGTATTTCCCGCACCGTGCGGCTCACGCAACGTTGACAAACAGCGAAAGCTGCCGTATAATGGAGAAAATTACAGGAAAGGCGGCATTTCTATGCATGCTGTTTTGGAAAAGATCAGTAAGATCGGCCTTGTGCCGGTCATCAAGCTCGACGACCCCGACAAGGCGGTCGATCTCGCAACCGCGCTGAAAAAGGGCGGCATCCCCGTGGCGGAGGTCACTTTCCGCGCAGAGGGGGCGGATCGCGCGATCGCGGCGATTGCAACGGCGCTGCCGGATGTTCTGGTGGGCGCGGGAACGGTCATCACCGTGGAGCAGGTCAAGCGCGCGGTGGAGGCGGGCGCGAAATATATCATTTCGCCCGGCTTTGACCCCGAGGTGGTCGGCTATTGCGTCGAGCACGGCATCCCCGTCACCCCCGGCTGTACCAACCCCTCAGAGGTGAGTTTGGCAACCAAGATGGGACTTGAAGTTGTCAAATTCTTCCCCGCGGAAGCGGCGGGCGGTCTCAAGGTGCTCAAGGCGCTTGCCGGCCCGTTCCCGAAGATGCGGTTCATCCCGACCGGGGGCATCGGCCCGCACAATCTGCGGGACTATCTTGCGTTTGACAAAATCATCGCCTGCGGCGGAAGCTTCATGGTGCCGTCGGCACTGGTCGACGCAAACGACTGGGACGGCATCACCGCGCTTGCGCGCGAGGCGGTGCACACCATGCTTGCGCCCGAGGTGCGCCATGTCGGCATCAACATGCCCGATGCGGCTGCGGCAGACGCTGCGGCGGATCGCTTTGACCTGCTGCTCGGTGGCAAGGAGGAGCACGAAAAGTCCTTCTTTGTCGGCGACCGTGAGATTGAAGTGATGAAGATGCAGGGCGCCGGTGCGATGGGGCATCTGGCGATCGCCGTCACAAGCGTTGCCCGCGCCATGACCTACTATGTGTCGCAGGGACTTGCTTTCGATGAAAGCACGATGACCTTTGACGAAAAGGGACAGCCGAAGTTCGTCTATTTCAAAGAGCCGATTGGCGGCTTTGCGGTGCATCTGCTGAAAAAGTAAAGTTTTTTGAACAAACGGGGCGGTTTGCGGACCGCTCCTTGTTTTTGGGGAAATATGCTACAATATTGTGTATTGTATTGAAAGGACGGGATTGCCTTGCTGAAGATTGCTTTGGGTATTTTGGGCGGCATCGTCGCGCTGTTTCTCTTGTATGTCGCGGTGATCGCCGTCGCGGCGCTTTGCGTCGATCCGCAGAGGCTGTATACAAAGGACAGCGCCTTTTACCGCTTTTTGCTGTACAGCGCGACCCGGCTGTGCATGCATCTTCTGCACATCCGCGTCGCGGTCTCGGGCGCAGAAAAGCTGCCAAAGGGACGGTTTCTTTTCGTCTCCAATCACCGCTCGAATTTTGATCCCCTTGTGACCTGGTATGCGCTGCCGCACCGGGATCTTGCGTTCATTTCAAAGCCCGAGAATTTTCACATCCCTCTTTTCGGCAGGATCGTGCGGCGCTGCTGCTTTATGCCCATCGACCGTGAAAACGCCCGTGCGGCGGTCACCACCATCAACGCCGCCGCCGCGCTTTTGAAGGCGGATGCGGTGTCGGTCGCGGTGTATCCCGAGGGCACGCGCAGCAAGACGGGGGTGCTGCTCCCGTTTCATGACGGCGTGTTCAAGATCGCGCAAAAGGCAAAGGTGCCGATCGTTGTCGCGGTGACAGAGGGAACGGATCGCATCGCGAAAACGAGCCTTTTACGCAGAAAAACCGTGAAACTGGAGATTTTGGAAACGCTCGCAGTCGAGGACATCACTGCCTGCCGTTCCCATGAGATCGGCGATCGTGTGCGGCAGGCCATGTTGCACGCGTTGCCGCAAAACAATGCAGAGGAGACAGAGAACCACGGACGGCTTCACCTTTGAGGACATCATCGGCGTCACGGAATACCGTGTGCCGGCGGGAGAATAGCAAAAGAAAGACGGCGCTTGCCATGCACATGGCAAGCGCCGCTGTTTTATTTATTGAGCAGATAGACGCCGAGATTGAGATACCCCGCAAAGGTCACCCATAAAAGATACGGCAGCTGTAATAGCCCCGCCACGGGTCTTATGCGGTAGAAGGTGATGATGACGCCGATGATCGAAAGCCACAAAAGCACGAGCACGACGAAGGCGGCAAGAAAGCCGCGAGCCGCAAAGAAGATGGGAGACCAAAGGAAATTGAGCAGCAGGCTGATGCCGAAAACGACAAAGCAGACGGTCTTTTGCTCCGTCGGGGCGTCGCTTTCCCACACGAGATACAGCGAAACGCCCATCAGCACATACAAAACGCTCCACACGACCGGAAACACCCAGCCGGGCGGGGAGAGCGGCGGCTGCGCCACCGCGCCGTAGATGTCCATGCTGCCGCCCGTGATAAGCGCCGACAGCCCGCCGACCGCAAGCGGGAGGATGAGACTGATGATGAGCTTTTTGAGGTCGAGCCTCCCAATCATAGAAAACACCCCTTTGCCACAGTGTATGCAGACAAAGGGGCTGTTATGTATCAGAGGATGGGGGAGATGCAGAAACGGTAGTCGATGTGCTTTTCCGACAGACGGTATTGCGGCAAAAGCGCAGGGCCGCAGGAGTGCGAGCCGATGCCCGACACCTTGTAGTCGACGCGCACATGGGTCTTGCCGTCGGCAACAAGCTCGTCGATGTGCTCCGCCTTGTCGAGCGCGGCGGTGCTGTATTTCGAAACGGCGCACTCAAACGGCGCATCCGCCGTGAAACGCAGCCTGCCGATTTCCAAAAGGCGAACACCGCAGTGGTTGCCCTGCTCCTGCGGGCGGACATAGGGCACAAAGCTCTTGTCTACATTGCTCGTATACAGACCGACCGCCGCATGGCGGGAAAGATCGCAATAGCTTTCTTCCGGCCCGCAGCCGAAATAGGTAAAGCTGCGGTTTTCGGAAGGCATGGAAAATTCCAAACCGAAACGCGGCAAAAATGCGGGCGCATTTTCGGCAATGCTGCCGTCAAATGCCATATGTATTTTGCCGTCCGCGTGCACCGCGACCTCCAGGGTGTAGCGGCAGTAGGGGCGGCGGGACACGCCCGCCAGCGCACCGCTGACATGAATGACGCCGTTTTTGCAGGTGCAGTCATAGACCTTGGAAAACGCCTTGTCGAGATTTTCGCCCTGCCAAATGTTATAGCTGCCCCAATACAGCTTCATGTGCACATCGTTGTCGGTGGGGGCGCGCCATGCCGTCCATTGCGGACGGTCGGCTAGCTGCTCGACGCCGTCGATCTGCATGCTGACGAACATACCGTAATGCTTCGAAAAAGCATAGCGGAAGTGCTCGCCTGTAAAGCACAGCATTTCGCCGTCCTCCGCGGGGAGGAGGATCGGCGCAGGTGCGGGCGACGGCAGCGGCTCTGCCGCAAGTGCGTGCTGCGTGGCGGCGAGCGTGTGCCCGTTTTTGCGCAGATAGCAGTTGAGATAGGCGCCGAGCGCCGCTTTGAGCGGCGGGATCTGCGGAGTGACGGTCGCCCATGTGTGCGGTGCGGCGGACAAGGGGCATTGTTCTCCCGCGAGGACCTTGCCGTCACATTCGATGCTGTAGGAAAACGCATAGGCGGAAAGATCGGTGAAGTCAAGGCGGTTGTAGACCGACAGAACGCCGTTTTCGAATGTTGTGCGCATCGGCTGATATGCCGTCTTGACCTCGAGAGATCCCGCCTTCAGTGAACGGTCGGCAAACACCATGCCGTCGCAGCAGAAATTGCCGTCGTTTGTCAGCTCGCTTGCGAAATCGCCGCCGTATTTCTGCACGCCGTCCACCGTGACGACGTGATCCGCCCATTCCCAGATGCAGCCGCCGATGAGCGCATCGTGGCGATCGAAAAGCTCGTTATAGTCGCAGACTTCGCCCGGACCGTTGCCCATGGCGTGCGCATATTCGCACAGGAAAAACGGCTTGTCGGCGGTTGCGATAAATTTCTCGATGTCGGGGATGCTCCAATACATCTGCGAAATGACATCGACATTGCTGTTGTCGCCCTTGCGGGAGGCGTCCTCACAGTGAATGAGTCTGCCGTCCTTTTCGGCGCGCGCCCGCTTGATCATGGCGATGTGGTTGACGCCGTGACCGCTCTCGTTGCCGGTCGACCACATGATGATGGAGGGATGGTTGCGGTCGCGCAGGATCGCGCGCTCCATCCGCTCCACAAATTCGTGCTTCCACTCCGCACGCTGACAGGGCCAGTCGGGACTTTCCACATCATATCCGTAAGATACATTGGGATTACGGCGCACAAAGCCGTGGGTCTCGATGTCGGTCTCCAGAATGACATAAAACCCCATCTCGTCGCAAAGATCAAGGAAATAGGGCGTCGGGGGATAATGCGAGGTGCGGATGCAGTTGATGTTCAGCTCCTTCATGAGTGCAAGATCCCGCCGCAGCGCGGCATCGTTCTGACACCAGCCGCGGAATTTGTCGGTGTCGTGGTGGTTGACGCCGTGCAGCTTCACCGCAACGCCGTTTATGAGCAGCGCGTGTGTTTCGGAGATCGTGATGCTGCGAAAACCGGTGCGCACCGAGACGGTCTCGCCGTCCCGCGTCAGCACCACCGTGTACAGCACAGGGTGCTCCGCATTCCAAAGGATGGGGTCGTCAACGGGAAAAACGGCGCTCTCTCCCGTCGCTTCGCCGAGTTTTTCGCCATCGGGGGCAAAAAGAGAGATGGCGGCGGGGGCGTCGGTCGTGACCGTGACGGCGTTATCCCTTGCCGTCACATGCACATCGCGCAGATGCCCGACGGGACGCTGCAGAAGATAGCAGTCGCGGAAAATGCCGTTATAGCGAAACGCATCCTGATCCTCAAGATAGCTGCCGCAGCACCATTTGAGCACCGCGACGCGCAGCGTGTTTTCACCCTTTCTGACAAACGGCGTGATGTCAAACTCCGCCTGCAGGTGACTGCCCTGCGTGAAGCCGACAAAGCTGCCGTTCACCGAGACAAAGGCGCACGAGGACACGCCCTCCAGCACAAAATAGACCTTTCCCCACAGGGCGTCAAGCGAAAAATCCCGCTCATAGACGCCAACGGGGTTATCGTCCGGCACAAACGGCGCGTCGCAGGGATAGGGGTAGTTGATATTGGTATAATTCGGTTCTTCGTATCCCAAAAGCTGCCAGCAGGAGGGGACGGGAACGGTGTCCCATTCTGTGATTTTCTCCGGCACATCGATGTCACGGGGGAAATAGCGAAACCGCCAGTCGCCGTTCAGCAGTGTGCGGGACGAGCACCCCTCCGGAATGTAGTATGCGCGCTGCGGCAAGCGGTTTTTTGCGGTTTTTTCGGGATTTTCGTAAATACGCATAAGAGACCTCCCAAGCGATACTTTTTCATTTACCCACAGTCTATCACACTGCCCCCTCACATGCAAGAAAAAATTCACAGAAACTTTTGCATTTTCTTAACGGATGTGTTATAATAACAAAGTATATGTCAGCTTGAGTGCGGGAGGCGATCAAAGATGGTGATTTTGGGGATCGATCCCGGCTATGCCACCGTCGGCTGGGGCGTCATCCGCTTTGAGCGCGGACGGTTTCTGCCGCTCGATTTCGGCGCTGTTCTGACCGATGCCGAAACGCCGTTTTCAAAGCGCCTTCTCGAAATACATACGCAGCTTTCGACCATCCTTGTGCGGCACAGGCCGGACGCGGTTTCGGTGGAAAAGCTCTATTTTCAGAACAACCAAAAGACCGCCATCGCGGTCGCCGAGGCGCGCGGGGTCATCCTGCTCGCGCTCGAGCAGGCAGGCGTGCCGGTGTTTGAGTATACGCCGCTGCAGGTGAAAAGCGCCGTGACCGGCTATGGGCAGGCGCACAAGCCGCAGGTGATGGAAATGACGAAACGGCTGTTGCGCTTGAAAGAGGTGCCGAAGCCCGACGATACCGCCGACGCACTGGCGATGGCGATCTGCCACGCGCAATACGGCGGCGCGACGGTGAAAAACACGCTGCTTACCATGAAAGGAAACGGAAAATGATCTACAGTGTGCGCGGAAAACTGATACATGCGGATGTAAAGCTGGCTGTTGTGGAATGCGGCGGCGTGGGGATGGCGTGCCAAATCACCGTGAATACGGCGAAAAAGCTGCCCTCTGTCGGCAGCGAGGTGATGCTGTACACCGTTTTGAATGTGCGGGAGGATGCTATGGAGCTGTTCGGCTTTGCCGACAGGGAGGAGCTCTCCTGCTTTAAGCTGCTCACCACCGTGAGCGGTGTGGGTCCGAAGGTGGGACTTGCCATTCTGTCCGAGCTGACGCCGGAGCGGGTGGCGCTGGCGGTCGCGGCAGGCGATCACAAGGCGCTGACGAAGGCGGCGGGCGTCGGCCCGAAGCTTGCCCAGCGCATCACGCTCGAGCTGCGGGACAAATTCGCTGCGCCGTCGGGCGTCGTCGATATGTCCTCTGCGGGCGGACAGCCGTCGGCGGCGGGAAACGCCGCCGAGGCGGTGCGCGCGCTGACCGTTCTGGGGTTCACGGCGGGAGAGGCTGCCGCCGCCGTCGGTAAGCTTGACGGCAGTGAACCGGTCGAAAGTCTTGTGCGGCAGGCGCTCCGAGCGCTTGCAAGCCGCTGAAAACACTGAGAAAGGAAAGCCGCGATGCAAGAGGAGATGGATTTTGAAAACCGCATGGTGTCGGCGGAATATCTGCCGGAGGACGACGGTGACAACCCGCTGCGTCCGCGCACTCTGCAGGAATACATAGGGCAGGAAAAGGTTAAGGAAAACCTTTCCGTTTATATTGACGCTGCCAAGATGCGGCGGGAAGCGCTCGACCATGTGCTGCTGTACGGTCCGCCGGGACTCGGCAAGACGACGCTTGCGGGCATCATCGCCAACGAGCTCGGTGTCAATCTGCGCATCACCTCCGGTCCTGCGCTGGAGCGTCCGGGAGATCTCGCCGCGCTGCTCACCAACATGGAGGAGGGCGATGTGCTGTTCATCGATGAGATCCACCGCATGCCCCGCACCGTGGAGGAAATTCTGTATCCCGCGATGGAGGATTTTGCCATCGACATCATCAACGGCAAGGGGCAGGGAGCATCGTCCATTCATCTTCCGCTGCAGCATTTCACCCTCATCGGCGCGACGACGCGCGCGGGACAGCTGTCCGCGCCGCTGCGCGACCGTTTCGGTGTGATTTTGCGGCTCGAGCTGTATTCACCCGAGCAGCTGGCGCAGATCGTCAGCCGCAGCGCGAAAATTCTCGACACCGCGTGTATGCCGGAGGGCGCTTTGGAAATTGCCTCGCGCAGCCGCGGTACGCCGCGTATCGCCAACCGTATGCTCAAGCGCGTGCGCGATTTTGCGCAGGTGATGAGCGGCGGTGTCATCGATGCGAAAACGGCGGGGGAGGCGCTCGACCGCATGGAGGTCGACGCGCTGGGACTTGACCGCGTTGACCGCAATATGCTGGAGGCGATGATCCGCTATTATAACGGCGGCCCTGTGGGACTGGATACGGTGGCGGCGGTGATCGGCGAAGAGGCGGTCACGATTGAGGATGTCTATGAGCCGTACCTGATGCAGATCGGCTTTTTGAGCCGCACGCCGCGGGGGCGGATGGTGCTGCCCGCCGCCTATGCGCATCTCGGTATTCCGCTGCCCGGCGGGGCAGATACGATACAGCAACTGACATTTGACAAAGAGGAGAAGTGAACATGGGAAGATTGTTCGGAACAGACGGCGCGCGCGGCGTTGCCAACACGGAACTCACCTGCGAGCTGGCGATGCAGATCGGCAGAGCTGCCGCCGAGGTGCTTATCACGGCGGACGGTAAGCGCCCGAAGGTGCTCATCGGCAAGGACACCCGTGCCTCCGGCGACATGCTGGAGTCGGCACTCTCTGCGGGGCTGTGCTCGGTGGGTGCGGATGTGTACCTGCTCGGTGTCGTGCCGACACCTGCCGTGGCTTTTCTGGCAAAGGCGTATGCTGCCGACGCTGCGGTCATGATCTCCGCATCACATAACCCCTGTGAATATAACGGCATTAAGATCTTCAACGGCGAGGGCTATAAGCTGTCCGACGCGCTGGAGGAGCAGATCGAGGCGATCGTGCTCGATCACGCTGTGGAGCTGCCGACGCCGGTCGGCGGCGCGGTCGGCAGAGTGACGGTCTGCGAAAAGGCGGCAGACGACTATATCCGTTATCTGCTGTCCACCGTGTCGGTGGAGCTCAACGGGCTGCATATTGCCGTCGATTGCGCCAACGGCTCTGCGTCGGTAACGGCAAAAAAGCTGTTTTCGGCGCTCGGCGTGCGCTGCGAGATGCTGTCCTGCACGCCCGACGGCGTGAATATCAACGATAACTGCGGCTCGACGCATATGGAGCAGCTTGTCGCCTATGTGAAAAAGCATAAGCTGGACGGCGGCGTCGCCTTTGACGGCGACGCGGATCGCTGCCTTGCCGTGGACGAAAACGGCAACCTCCTCGACGGCGATCAGATGATTGCGGCGGTGGCATATGACCTCAAAGAGCGCGGCGAGCTGCGCGGCAACACGGCGGTCGTGACGGTGATGTCCAACCTCGGCTTCTTCCGCTATTGCGAGAGCGCGGGCATCGATGTCGCGTCCACGAAGGTGGGCGACCGCTATGTGCTGGAGGAAATGCTCAAAAGCGATTTTGTCATCGGCGGCGAGCAGTCGGGACATATCATCATGCGCCAGTTTGCCACCACCGGCGACGGTCAGCTTTCCGCACTGCACCTGCTTTCCATGGCGCGCAGACGCGGCTGGAAGCTGTCGCGTGTCGGCGCGCTGATGCAGCGCTATCCGCAGGTGCTTGCCAATGTGCGGGCGGATGCGGACGCAAAGGCAAAATATGCCGCCGACGAAGGCATCGCCAAGCTCATCGACGACACCAACAAGGCGCTTGACCGCGACGGCAGAGTGCTGGTGCGCCCCTCGGGCACGGAGCCGCTCATCCGCGTGATGGTCGAGGGCAAGGATTTCGATGTCATCAACCGGGCGGCAGTGACCATCTGCGATGCGATAAAGAATTTGATCGGCGGTTGAATACATGAGAGTTGCACAAAACTGGAAAGACTATGAACTGATCGACGCGACCGACGGGGAGCGGCTGGAACGCTTCGGCGATGTGCTGCTCATCCGTCCCGACCCGCAGATCATCTGGCACACGCCGCGAGACGATCCGCGTTGGGAAAGTGCCAACGCACGCTATCTGCGCTCCAAAACCGGCGGCGGGCATTGGGAAATGCGCCGCAAGACGCCGGAATGTTGGCAAATTCGCTACGGCGAGCTGCACTTCAACCTGAAACCGATGGGCTTTAAGCACACCGGCATTTTCCCCGAACAGGCGGTGAACTGGGATCTGATGGCGGAGAAGATCCGCGCGGCGGGGCGGCCGATACGGGTCTTGAACCTTTTCGGCTATACCGGTGCTGCCACCCTCGCCTGTGTGGCGGCGGGCGCGCATGTCACCCATGTGGACGCCTCAAAGGGTATGGTGAACTGGGGCAGAGAAAACGCTGTTTTGTCGGGACTCGCCGAAAAACCGATGCGGTGGCTCGTGGACGATTGCGGCAAATTCGTGCAGCGGGAGCTGCGTCGCGGCAACACCTATGACGCCATTGTGATGGATCCGCCGTCCTACGGCAGAGGCCCCGGCGGCGAGGTGTGGAAGCTGGAGGATCAGATCTATGCGCTTGTGGAGCAGTGTGTGCGGCTTCTGTCCGATCAACCGCTCTTTTTCCTCATCAATTCCTACACCACGGGGCTGTCCCCCGCGGTCATGCAATATATTTTGGCAACACTGATGAAAGATCGCGGCGGCATCACCGCCGCCGACGAGATCGGTCTGCCGGTGACGGCGGGCGGATTGGTGGTGCCCTGCGGCGCCACGGCAATGTGGCTTTTGGCAAAATAATTTTCGGAGGCTGTATGGAGATCATCAAGGCAAATGCGGTAAAGTTTGAATATGCGTATCCCGATGAGGCGCCGCGCGTTGTGCTGCACGGCGTGGATCTGGGGATTGAAAAGGGCAGCTTTGTCGCGCTTTTGGGACATAACGGCTCCGGAAAATCCACGCTTGCCAAGCATTTTAATGCCATTTTGCTGCCCACGGGCGGTACGGTGCTGGTGGACGGCATGGATACTGCCGACGAGGCGCATCTCTATGATGTGCGCCGCACGGTCGGCATGGTGCTGCAAAACCCCGACAATCAGATGGTGTCCTCCATCGTGGAGGAGGATGTGGCGTTCGGGCCGGAAAATCTCGGCGTGCCGCCGCAGGAAATTTGCAGGCGCGTCGAGGACGCGCTGCGCGCGGTGGATATGTATGCCTATCGCGACAGTGCGCCGCACAAGCTCTCCGGCGGTCAGAAGCAGCGCATCGCGATCGCGGGTATTTTGGCGATGCAGCCGGAGGTGCTGGTGCTCGATGAGCCGACCGCGATGCTCGATCCCGTCGGACGGCGGGAGGTGCTCGAAACGGTGCATCGGCTCAACCGTGAGCGCGGCATGACCGTCATTCTCATCACCCACTATATGGAGGAGGCGGTCGGCGCGGATCGCGTCGTCGTGATCGACGACGGCAGTGTGCGGATGGACGGCACGCCGCGGGAGATTTTTTCGCAGGTGGAGGAGCTGCGCGCCTTGCAGCTGGATGTGCCGCAGCCGACAGCGCTTGCTTTTGCGCTGCGCAAGGCTGGCTATCCGCTGCCGCGCGACATTCTGACCGAGGCGGAATGTGCCGACGCCATTGCGGCACTGTTGCAAAAGGGGGTGTCGGCGTGACGGTTCTCGAAACGAGAGATCTGTGCTATACCTACGGGGCGGGCATGCCGTTTGCGCATGCGGCGCTGCGGGGTGTGTCGGTCGCCTTTGAGGAGGGTAGGCTCACCGCCGTCATCGGACACACCGGTTCCGGCAAATCGACGCTGGCACAGCATCTGAACGGGCTTTTGAAGCCGGAAAGCGGAGAGATCCTGCTTGAAGGCAAGAATATATGGGAAGATCCGAAGAAGATCCGCGATGTGCGGTTCAAGGTGGGGATGGTGTTCCAGTATCCGGAGTATCAGCTTTTTGAGGACACGGTGGAAAAGGACATCGCCTTCGGTCCGCGCAACATGGGACTCTCCGAGGAGGAGATCGCGGCGCGGGTGAAGGAGGCGGCTGCGGCAGTCGGCCTTTCGGATACGCTGCTGCAAAAATCGCCCTTTGACCTTTCGGGCGGCGAAAAACGCCGCGCGGCGATCGCGGGCGTTTTGGCGATGCGCCCGCGGGTGCTCGTGCTTGACGAGCCGACGGCGGGACTCGATCCCGTCGGGCGGGAGCAGATGCTCCGTCAGATCGAACAGTATCGCGAGACCCATGACGCGACCGTGCTGCTCATTTCTCACAGCATGGAGGATGTGGCGCGGCTTGCCGATCGCGTGCTGGTGCTGAAGGACGGCGAGGTCGCCATGTATGACACCGCGCCCGCCGTGTTTGCCCGCGCCGACGAGCTGGAGGCGATGGGACTGACGGTGCCTTCGGTTGCCCGCGTGTTTGCTGCCTTGCGGCAACGCGGCGTTCCCGTGCCCGCCGATGTCTACACGGTGAAAAAAGCGTGCGCGGTGCTGTGCGACCTGTTTGAAGAGCGGGGGGTGCCGACATGCTGAAAGACATCACCATCGGACAGTTTTTCCCTGCAAAATCGGTGCTGCACCGCATGGACCCCCGCATGAAGCTGCTTTTGACGCTCGGGTTCATCTGCATGGTGTTCGTGCCGAAGACCTGGGCGGGATTGGCGCTCATCGTGGTGTTTTTGGCAATGTGCGTGGCGTTTTCGGGACTGCCCGCGCGACTCATTTTCAAAAGCATTAAGCCGATTTTACCGCTCATTTTGTTCACCTCTGTTATCAATATGTTCTACACCGGCAGCGGCACGCTGCTGTGGTCGTGGAAATTTCTGCATATCTACACGGGTGGGCTGTCGAATGCTGCGTTTATTGCGCTGCGCATCCTGTGCCTCATCGCGGGCAGCTCGCTGTTGACCTACACGACGCCGCCGACGGCGCTGACCGATGCGCTCGAAAGGCTTTTGTCGCCGCTTAAGGTGTTTCATTTTAAGGTGCACGAGCTGGCGATGATGATGACGATCGCGCTGCGGTTCATTCCGACGCTCGTGGAAGAGACCGATAAGATTATGTCCGCACAGAAAGCGCGCGGCGCGGATCTTGAGAGCGGCGGACTTTTGCGCCGCGTGAAAGCGATGCTCCCGATCCTCATTCCGCTGTTTGTTTCGGCGTTTCGCCGTGCCTATGAGCTGGCGACGGCGATGGAGTGCCGCTGCTATCACGGCGGCGACGGCAGAACGCGGATGAAGGAGCTGCATCTGCATTGTCGCGATTTTCTGGCGGTGGGGGTGTGCCTTGTTTATCTCACGGCACTGATCGTCTTGAATATCTTTTTGCCGCACGCAATATAAAAAGGAGGGAGACGCCGTGCAACGGTTGCTGCTCACGCTGCGCTATGACGGCACGGCGTATCACGGCTGGCAGGTGCAGCCGAACGCAAGAACGGTGCAGCAAACGCTGCAGGATGCCATCGAGGCGTTGACGGGCGTGCGCTCCGGTGTCATCGGATGCAGCCGCACCGACGCGGGGGTGCATGCCAACATGTTCTGCTGCACCTTCGACACGGAAAGCAAGATCCCGCCCGCACGCATGCCGGCGGCGCTCAACAGCTTTTTGCCGGAGGACATCGCCGTGTATGCCTGTTCTCCCGCGGCGGCGGGTTTTCATCCGCGCTATGCGGCGCGCGGCAAACGCTATACCTATTATATATGGAACAGTGCCCATCGCAATCCGTTTTGTGAACGGTTTTCCCTGCGGCGGGTCGGCAGGCTGGATGCAGAGATGCTCCATGCGGCGGCGCAGCAGTTTGTCGGAAAACACGATTTTTCCGCCTTTTGCTCCGCAGACGCGGACACGACCGACGCCGTGCGCACGGTGTTTTCCGCCGCAGTGCGGCGGGAGGGCGACATGGTGTGCTTCACGGTGGAGGCGGACGGCTTTCTCTATAACATGGTACGCATCATGGTCGGCACGCTTTTGGACATCGCGGGCGGCAAGCTGACGGCGGACACGATCCCCGCAGCGCTTGCGAGCGGCGACCGCACCAAAGCCGGCGCGACCGCACCGGCGAAGGGACTGTTTTTGGAAAAAGTATTCTACGGAGAGGAGACGGCTGATGGCAAGACATGACGCGCCGCCCGACGCGGCGAGGGCACGAAAAAAACGGCGTCGCCGTCGCTTTCTTTTCCGGCTGCTGCTTTTGACGGTGTTTGCCGCCGCCATTGTGTTTGCGGTCAATAACAGCGATGCCCTCTCGCCCTCGAATTGGGTGCCCCGCATCGGCGCATTTTTCTCCGGCGGCGGCGCGGGCTTTCCCGTGGATGTTTCGGGCAATCAGATCTATCGGATGGAGGAAACAAACAGCGGCACGGTGCTTCTGAGCGACACCTATGTCACCATGATCGGCAGCGACGGCGATGAAGTGATGCGGCGCGCCCACGCCTTTTCCGATCCGCAGCTGCGCACGGCGGGGAAATACATATTGGTTGCGGAAAAGGGCGGCAAGCGGCTGCAGCTGGAAACGCGCGCAAAGACCGTACAAACGGTGCAGACCGACTATGACATTCTGACGACCGCGCTGCACAAAAGCGGCAGCATGGCGGTGGTCACCGGCGCGCAGCAGGGGTACAATGCGGCGGTGTCGGTGTACAGTGCGAGCGGCAAGCTTATCTATCACCGTCTGTGCAGCAGTCTTGTCGCCGATGCGGCGTTTTCGCCGGATGGCAAGCAGCTGGCGCTCGTGACGATCGGTGCGGAAAACGGTGCGATGCGCTCCGGCGTGGAAATCGTGGCGGTCAACAGCACGCAAAGCGAAACGCTGTATGCCCACAGTGAAACGGGTGTGCTTCTCTGCCGCGTTGCCTACCTGTCGGACGGCACGGTGGCGGCGCTGGGCGACACGGCGGTGTGGATGTACCGTCCGAAAAAGGACACCTGTGCGATCTATCCGCTGACCGACGGCAGCCTCATCGGCTATGCGATCGGCGACAGCAGCGTGATGACGGTCGTGAAGCCCTACGGTGCCAACGCGGGCGGCAGCATTGCCTATATCCGTCCGGACGGCACGGCGGCGTTCACGGCGACCGTCGAGGGCACCTTCCGCGACATCGCGGTGTCCGGCAACAGCTATGCGCTGCTGACCGACAGCTATCTCTACAATATCGGCAGCAAGGGCATTGCCGGCAGCCGCGTGATGGTCGCGGACGGCAGACTGACAGCGACCGACGGCAGCAGGATGCTGGTGCTCGGACTGAAAGCCTTGTCAAAATATACGGCGCCGAGCCGTTTGAATGAAAGTGATTAGGAGGAGTTTTCATGGCATACTTACTGGATGGGGCGGTCATACTGTTGTTTATGGCAGCGGTGATCGTCGGCTACAAAAAGGGTCTTGTCGGCACGGTTCTGAATGTGGTGGGCTTTTTGGCGGCGCTGATCCTGGCGTTCACGCTGAGCGCGCCGATTGCCAACGGGATCTACACCGTGGTGGTGCAGCCGTCCTGCGAAAAGGCGATCGAAAGTGCTCTCACCGAGTCGGCGGGCAATCTCACGCCGACCGAGAGCATCGAAAAGGCGATGGGGTCTTTGCCGCATTTTGTGCAGGGACTCATGGAGCGCAAGGGCGTGACCGCACAGACGCTGACCAATAAGATCGGCGGCAGTGTCGGCACGGTGGCGCACGATGTGGCGGTCACCGTCACCGAAACGGTGGCAAAGCCCGTCATGACGCTTTTGGCGCGGTGCATTGTGTTTTTGGTGCTGATCCTTGTGCTGCTGATCGTGGCGAGAATTCTCGAAAAGATCCTCGGCAAGCTGTTCCGCAAAACGCTTTTCGGCGGCGTGGACGGTATTTTGGGTGCGGTGCTCGGCGCGGTGCGCGGTGCACTGTGGGTGCTGCTGCTGGTGACGGTGCTGCAGGCGGTCGCGGGCTTCACAAAGCCCGATGCCGTCATTTCCGAAAAGAGCATCGACGAAACAAAGGTCGTCAGCACCATTGCGGCAAACAATCCGTTGTTTTCGGACAAAAATGCCATCCTGGAGCAGTTTCGCGTGATCTTTTAATTGTCAGACCGGAGGACAGTGAAAATGCATATTCAATGGAAGTGGACGGTGCCGAATGTCCTGTCGCTCTTGCGCATAGCCATCTTGCCGGCGTTTATTATTCTGTATCTGTTCAGTCGGGAATATCAGAGCGATGCGATGCAATATACGGCGTTTGCGCTGCTCATTGTGTCGGGGCTGACCGACTGTCTGGACGGGTTCATCGCCCGTCGCTTCAATCAGGCATCGGAGATCGGCAAGCTGCTCGACCCGATCGCGGATAAGCTGACGCAGGTCGCGGTGCTCCTTTGCTTGGCAACACAGTATCGGGCATTTCTGCCGCTGCTGTTCATCTGCACCGTGAAGGAGCTGCTGCAGGGCGTCGGCGGACTCATCCTGCTCGGAAAGGGCGGCGTGATGCGCCCGTCGAAGTGGTACGGCAAGGTGTCGACCGCCGTGTTCTATGTGAGCGTGGCGGCGATCGTCCTGTGGAAGGATATGCCGTCACAGCTTTTGGTGGCGTTGACGGTGCTGATCGGTTTCTTGATGCTGTTTGCTTTTATACGCTATTTACTGGTGTTTCTGTCCGCGCGCAAGGAGGAGCCTGAGGGAGCGGCGTCCGCGGAGACGAAAGGAGAAAACGGATGATCTTATGTGCCAAATGCGGAAAACGGCCGGCGGTCGTTTTTGTGACGCGCGTTGAGGGAGAAAAGACGATCAACGAGGGGTATTGTCTGTCCTGTGCAAAGGAGCTGAACATCAAACCGGTCACCGACATGCTGGATAAATTCGGCGTGGGAGACGAGGAGCTGGAGCAGATGGAGTCGCAGATGAGCGACATCATGAACGGCGACCTCAACGACGGTGAGGACGGCTTCAGCCAGGGCGGCGCGCCTGCGTTTCCGTTTTTGCAAAACCTCTTCGGCGGCGCGGGGGGGCATCCCCACAAGGCGGATGCCGCAGAAGGCGGCAGAAAGGAAAAAGAAAAGAAGGACAGTGCCCAAAAAGAGAAAAAGCGGCGTTTTCTCGGACAGTACTGCACCGATCTCACCAAAAAGGCGCGCGAGGGACTGACCGATCCCATCATCGGACGGGAGCGGGAGATCTACCGCGTGACGCAGATTTTGGCGCGGCGCACAAAAAACAACCCCTGTCTCATCGGCGAGCCGGGCGTCGGCAAGACCGCCGTGGCGGAAGGGCTGGCGCAGCGCATTGCCGCAGGGGAGGTGCCCGTGCGGCTGCAAAACAAGGAGGTGTTTCTGCTCGATCTCACGGCGCTCGTCGCGGGCACGCAATTCCGCGGACAGTTTGAAAGCCGCATCAAGGGACTTATTGACGAGGTGAAGGCCGAGGGCAACATCATTCTGTTTATCGACGAGGTGCACAGCCTTGTCGGCACGGGCGACTCCGAGGGGAGCATGTCCGCGGCGAACATTCTGAAGCCTGCGCTGTCCCGCGGCGAAATTCAGGTCATCGGTGCGACCACCTTCAACGAATATCGCAAATATATCGAAAAGGACGCGGCACTGGAGCGGCGTTTCCAGCCGGTGACAGTGGAGGAGCCGTCGATGGAGGACACGCTTGAAATTTTGAAGGGCATCCGCTCACGGTATGAGGAATATCACGGCGTCGCCCTGTCCGACGATATCCTGTCGCGCGCCGTAACGCTGTCGGAGCGGTATATCACCGACCGTTTTCTGCCGGACAAGGCGATCGACCTTGTGGACGAGGCATCTGCGGCGGCATCGCTTGCCAACAAGGAGGCGGTGCGCTATGCGGCGCTGCAGCATGACTGCAACAGCCTGCGCGAGGAAGAAAAGGCGCAGATGGATGCGGAGAGCGTTGACTATGAAAAGCTCGCTAACCTGCGCGCCGATCTCATGAAGACCGAGGACGAGGCGAAGGCACTGGAGCCTGCCGCCCTACACGCACCGGTGACGGCGGCACATCTGGCGCGGGTCATCGAGCTGTGGACGGGCATCCCCGCCGCAAAGATTGAAGAAAGCGAGCTTGCGCGTCTGGCGGGACTGGAGGAGCACCTGCGCGAGAAGATCATCGGGCAGGACGAGGCGGTGCATCTTGTGGCAAACGCCGTGCGCCGCAGCCGCGTGCAGATCAGCCCGCAGCACCGTCCCGCGTCCTTCATTTTTGTCGGTCCGACCGGTGTCGGCAAGACGGAGCTTGTGAAGGTGCTGGCGGCGGAGCTGTTCGACACACCGGAAACGCTCATAAGACTCGACATGTCCGAGTTCATGGAAAAGCACTCCGTATCCCGCATCATCGGCTCGCCGCCGGGCTATGTCGGCTATGACGAGGCGGGACAGCTCACCGAAAAGGTGCGCCGCAAGCCCTATTCCGTTTTGCTGTTTGACGAGATCGAAAAGGCGCATCCCGATGTGCTCAACATCCTGCTGCAGATTCTGGACGAGGGCAGGGTCACCGACGCGCACGGGCGCGTGGTGAGCTTTGCCAACACCGTCATCGTGATGACCTCGAACGCGGGCAGCCGCTTTGCAGAAAACCTGCTCGGCTTCGGCAAAAACGAGTCGGAGGGCAGTCGCGATCGCGCAATGAAGGCGCTGCGCGAATTTTTGCGCCCCGAATTCATCGGCAGAGTAGACGAGGTGGTCTATTTTGCACCGCTGACGGAGGAAAGCTTTGTGAAGATCGCCGCCTTGATGCTGAACGGGCTCAAAGCACCGCTCGCGGAAAAGGGCATCGCCTTCTCGTTCACGACCGCCGCGGCGGAGAAGCTGGCGCATATGGCGTTCGGCGGCAAGCGCGGCGCGCGCGATCTGCGCAACGCCGTGCGGCGTGAGGCGGAGGATCGCATCGCGTCGCTGCTCGTGGAGCGCTATGCCGTGCCGCCGCGAGAGATCATTCTGGCGACCGACGACGCCGGCGAGATCACGCTGAAAACGCAATAATTTCGCAAAAAGCGGCGTTTCCCCTTGCTTTTTTTGCAAAATGGCAGTATACTGATGGAGTAAAAAATGTTCGGAGGTAGATAGTATGTTAGTATCCGCAAAAGACATGTTGACCAAAGCAAAGGCAGGCCATTATGCTGTCGGTCATTTCAACATCAACAACCTGGAATGGGCGAAGGCCGTTCTGCTCACCGCAGAAGAGCTGAGATCCCCTGTGATCCTCGGTGTTTCCGAGGGCGCGGGCAAGTATATGTGCGGCTATAAGACCATCGTCGGTATGGTCAACGGCATGCTCGAAAGCCTCAAGATCACCGTTCCGGTTGCGCTGCACCTGGATCACGGAAGCTATGAAGGCGCGCTCGCCTGTGTTGAGGCGGGTTTCTCCTCCATCATGTTTGACGGCTCGCATTATCCGATCGCCGAGAACATCGAAAAGACCAAGGAGCTTGTGCGCATCGCCAACGAAAAGGGGCTGTCGCTGGAGGCCGAGGTCGGCGCTATCGGCGGCGAAGAGGACGGCGTTGTCGGTATGGGCGAATGCGCCGATCCCGATGAATGTAAGGCGATTGCCGATCTCGGCGTGACCATGCTGGCTGCCGGCATCGGCAACATCCACGGCAAATACCCCGAGAACTGGCCGGGTCTGCGCTTCGATGTGCTGGAAAAGGTGCAGGAAAAGACCGGCGCTATGCCGCTCGTGCTGCACGGCGGCACCGGCATTCCGGCAGATATGATCAAGAAGGCGATCTCACTCGGCGTGTCCAAGATCAATGTCAACACCGAGTGTCAGCTCGCATTTGCTGCGGCGACCCGCAAGTATATCGAAGAGGGCAAGGATCTTGAGGGCAAGGGCTTTGACCCCCGTAAGCTGCTCGCTCCCGGTTTCGAGGCGATCAAAGAGACCGTCCGCGAAAAGATGGAGCTGTTCGGCAGCATCGGTAAGGCATAAGCGGTCGAAAAACAGAATTTTTTGGAAGAAAGCGCCGAAGATACGGCGCTTTCTCTTTATTTTTTGTGGGAATCGGACATTCGGTAGTTGTAAAAAAAGCGGGAACATGGTATACTGCTAACATATACAGTTGGAGGTGTGTTATGGGGAAGACATTTCGCGGCGGTGTCCATCCGTTTGACGGAAAAGCGCTGACGGCAGATGCCGCGGTGCAAAAGCTGACGCCGACGGGCGATGCGGTGTATCCGCTGCGTCAGCATATCGGAAAGCCCGCCCTGCCGCTTGTAAAAAAAGGGGATGCCGTTTCGGTCGGGCAGCAGATCGCCGCGGCGGCGGACGGCCTTTCGGCGTGCATTTGCAGTGCGGTTTCCGGCACGGTGAAAGCGATCGAGCCGCGCCTTTGCATTTCCGGCAGTCGGGTGACGGCGATCGTCATCGACAACGACGGACGGTATACGCCGCTGCCCACACTGGGGCAGGAGCGCAGCTTTCACGGCATGGACAACGGCGAGATCCGCGCGATCGCGCGCGCGGCGGGCATCGTGGGACTGGGCGGCGCGGGTTTCCCGACCGACACAAAGCTCACGCCCGCCGAGGACAATGCCATCGAATATGTCCTCATAAACGGCGCGGAATGTGAGCCGTATCTCACCTCGGACTATCGCCTGATGCTGGAAAACACCGAGGAATTGCTGACGGGCATCCGCATTTTACTGCAAATGTTTCCGAACGCGGTCGGCGTCATCGGCATCGAAGATAACAAACCGGAGGCTGTCAAAAAGCTGACGCATCTGACCGAGACGCATCCGCGCGTGCGCGTGTGCCCCCTCAAAACGAAATACCCGCAGGGCGGCGAGCGGGCGCTTATTTATGCCGTCACCGGCAGAAAGGTGCACACGGGCGTTTTGCCCTATCAGATGGGCTGCATTGTGCACAATGTCGCAACGGTCATCGCGCTTTATCGCGCGGTGTGCCGCCAAACGCCGCTTCTCAGCCGTGTCATCACGCTTTCCGGCGATGCGTTCCGCACCGTCGGCAATTTTGAGGTGCCGATCGGGACAAGCCTTGCCGAGGTTGCAGACGCGGCGGGCGGGTTCAAAAAAGAACCGCAAAAGCTCATTGTCGGCGGCCCGATGATGGGCACGGCGCTGGCGGCGCTCGATGTGCCGACGCTGAAAACGACCTCGGCGCTCTTGGCATTCACCGATGACAGCGCCGCGCGAAGCACGGAAACGGCGTGCATTCGCTGCGGTCGCTGCGTGACGGCGTGCCCCGCCTTTTTGGTGCCGCAGCAGATGGTGCGCGCGGTGCGCAAGGGGGACATGGATCGGTTTCAGACGCTCGGCGGCATGGAGTGTATCTCCTGCGGGAGCTGCTCGTATATCTGTCCGGCGCACATCCGCCTGACACAGCGGTTTGTCACGGCGAAAGCCGTTGTCGCCGCCGACCGCAAACGCGAGAAGGAGGGAAAGAAATGAGCGAGCTGCGTCATGTTTCACTGTCGCCGCATATCCATGCGCCGACCGACACGAAAACACTTATGCGCTGCGTGCTGCTTTCCCTGCTGCCCGCCGGTGTGTTCGGCGTGTGGAACTTTGGGTGGCGGGCGCTGGCGGTCATTGCGCTTTGCGCTGCCGTGTGCGTTTTGACGGAATTCTTGTATGAAAAGCTCATGAAGCTGCCGGTCACGGTCGGCGATTGCAGCGCCGCCGTGACAGGTGTGCTTTTGGCGTATACTCTACCCGCGACCGTCCCTCTGTGGATGGCGGCGCTCGGCAGCGTGTTTGCCGTTCTGATCGTGAAAATGCTGTTCGGAGGACTGGGGCAGAACTTCATGAATCCCGCGCTGGCGGCGCGCTGTTTCCTGCTCATTTCGTTCGGCGGCGCGATGACCTCCTACCCTGCGGGCGTGGACGGCGTGACCGGCGCCACACCGCTGGCGGTCGTGAAGGCGGGCGAGTCCGTTGACCTGCTCACGATGCTGCTCGGCACGCACGGCGGCTGCATCGGCGAGATCTCTGCGGCGGCGATCCTGATCGGCGGGATCTATCTTTGCGTGCGGCGGGTCATCGCCCCGCGCATCCCGCTTGTGTATATTGGCAGCTTTGTGCTGTCGGTGACGGTCATTTCCCTTCTGCGCGGCAGCGGGCTGCCGACGGGCGCTTTCCTGCTGACGCAGGTGTGCGGCGGCGGACTGCTGCTCGGTGCGGTCTTCATGGCGACCGACTATGTGACAAGCCCCGTGACGCAGGGCGGTCAGTGGATCTATGCCGCGTTCATCGGCATTTTGACTGCCGTTTTCCGTCTCCTCGGCTCGACTGCCGAGGGCGTATCCTATGCGATCGTGCTCGGCAACATCTTGGTGCCGCTCATTGAACGCATGACGATGCCGAAGCCCTTCGGCGTCAAAAAGGAGCGTGCCGCATGAAAAAACTGATAAAAGACGCGCTCATTCTGTTTGCAATCACCTTGGTCGCGGGGGCGGCGCTCGGCGCAGTGTATGCCATCACAAAGCAGCCCATCGCGGACGCACAGCTTGCCGCAAGAGCCGCGGCATACACCGAAATTTTCCCCGATGCCGCCGACTTTGCGACGGACGACACGCTGACAAACGCGCTCGAGAACGCCGACGCCCTGTTGAAGGGCGCGGGGTTTGACACGGTCTCCGTCAGCGATGCGCTCTATGCGACCGACGCCGCGGGCGCGCGCATCGGCTGCGTCATGACGCTGTCCGGCAAGGGCTACGGCGGGGCGATCCAGCTCACGCTCGGCGTGACGGCACAAAACACCGTGAGCGGCATTTCCATCCTGTCGCAGAGCGAAACGGCGGGACTCGGCGCAAAATGCACCGAGGAGAGCTTCTACGGTCAGTTTGCCGGAAAGACGGCAACGACGCTCACCGTCGTCAAGACGGGTGCTGCGGGCGACACCGAGATCGACGCCATCAGCGGCGCGACCGTGACCTCCAAGGGCATCACCGAGGCGGTCAACGCCGGCATCTGGTTTGCACAAAATCCGATGGGAGGTGCCGGCGCATGAAAACACCGCTCGAAAGACTATATAACGGTATCATCAAAGAGAACCCGACCTTTGTGCTGATGCTCGGCATGTGTCCGACGCTGGCGGTCACGACCGCCGCCGTCAACGGGCTCGGCATGGGACTTTCCACCATGGTGGTGTTGGCACTTTCCAATCTGATGATCTCGCTTTTGCGGCGGATCATTCCCGACAGCGTGCGCATGCCCGCCTATATCGTCATCGTCGCGTCGTTCGTGACGGTGGTGCAGCTTTTGATGCAGGCGTTTGTCGGCTCGCTGTATGACACTTTGGGCATCTATATTCCGCTCATCGTGGTGAACTGCATCATCCTCGGGCGTGCGGAAAGCTATGCCTCGAAAAACCCGCCGATCGCGTCGCTTTTTGACGGCATCGGCATGGGTCTCGGCTTCACGGGCGCGCTCACCATTCTCGGCGCCCTGCGGGAGCTGATCGGCAACGGCACCGTTTTCGGATTGCGGCTGATCCCCGCGGACTTCACCGTGCCGATCTTCGTGTTGGCGCCGGGCGCGTTTTTCGTGCTCGCGGCGCTGACGGCGCTGCAAAACAAGCTCAAAGCGCCGTCAGCGACCAACCGAAAGGACAAAAAGTCCTGCACCGCCTGCGGCGGCTGCACGGCTTGTCAAGGCGGAGAGGAGGATGACCGATGAACACGCTTTTTTGGGTGCTGCTGTCCACCGCACTCATCAACAATGTGGTGCTCAGCCAGTTTTTGGGGCTTTGCCCGTTCCTCGGCGTCTCCAAGCAGATAAAGACCGCCGCCGGTATGGGTGCTGCGGTCATCTGTGTCATCACGCTGTCCTCGGCACTCACCTGGCTTTTGTATAGCTTTGTGCTCGTGCCGCTCGGCCTTGCCTATCTGCAAACGATTGTGTTCATTCTCGTGATTGCGGCGCTCGTGCAGCTTGTGGAAATGGTTCTCAAACGCTACAGCGAGGGACTGTACCGCGCGCTCGGCGTCTATCTGCCGCTCATCACCACCAACTGTGCGGTGCTCGGTGCGGCGCTCACGAATGTACAAAATGAATACGGCTTTCTGACCGCTGTGGTCAGCGGATTCGGCACGGCGCTCGGCTTCACCGTCGCCATCGTCATTATGGCGGGCGTGCGGGAGCGCATCGCGGACAACGATGTGCCGCAGGCGTTTCAGGGCATGCCCATCGTGCTGGTGACGGCGGGGCTGATGTCCATTGCGTTTTTCGGCTTTAAGTCGCTGCTGTAAGGAGGGGATCGGACATGGAAGTGAGAGAGGTTCTGATCGCCGCAGGCGTGGTTGCCGGTTTGGGTCTGCTGCTGGGTATCGTTTTGGGAATAGCGGGCAAACTACTTGCGGCAGCAGTGAACGAAAAAGAGGTCGCAGTCAGGGCGTGTCTGCCCGGTGTCAACTGCGGTGCGTGCGGCTATGCCGGATGTGATGCCTATGCCGCGGCGGTGGTGGCGGAGACCGCGCCGACGAATCTCTGCGTGGCCGCAGGGGAAAAGGGCGCGAAGGAAATTGCCGCCGTCATGGGAAAAGCGGCGGGCAAGGTGCAAAAGCGCGCCGCCGTGGTGCGCTGCTCCGGCAGCTGCAAGCACACGGGCGACAAATATATCTATGACGGTGTTAAGACCTGCGCTGCGGCGGCGGTCGCGCCGGGCGGCGGACAAAGGGCTTGCGCATATGCCTGCCTTGGGTTCGGCGACTGCGCCGAGGCTTGCCCGCAGCAGTGCATCGACATCATAGACGGCGTGGCGGTGGTGCAGCAGGAGCGCTGTATCGCATGCGGCAAATGTGTGGCGGTGTGCCCGAAGGAGCTTATTACCGTGCAGGCGGCAGAGCGCCCCTACACGGTGCGCTGTTCCTCCCACGATAAGGGCAAGGCGGTCAAGGATGTCTGTGACATCGGCTGCATCGGCTGCGGACTTTGCGCAAAGGTTTGCCCCGTCGATGCAATCCAGATGGATCGCGATCTTGCCCACATCGATCAGGAGCTTTGCATCGCCTGCGGCGCCTGTGCGGAGAAATGCCCCGTTCATGTGATCTACTGAAATTTTTGCTGCCGCCGAGGAGGTGTAGCAGTGAAAAAAAGATGGAGTGCATTGGCAGCAGCTTGTGCCGTTTTGTTCACGCTTGCGGCGTGTGAAAGCGGCGCGGGCGGCCAGAAAAACGACGACGAGGCAAAAACAAAGCTCGGCATGGCGGTCTACGGCACCGACACGGTCTCCGCAGAGGAGGCGTCGATCGACGCCGTCGTAGCAGCTGTGCTGACCGACAAGGAGGGCGTCATCCTTGCCTGCAAGCTGGACGAATTGCAAATAAAGCCGACGATTGCGGCGGGCAGTCTCAAGGACGGTGGCGACTACAAGACAAAAGGCGAGCTTGGCGATGCCTACGGTATGAAGGCGGGCGGTGCCAAGCAGGAATGGTATCAGCAGGCGGAGGCCTTCTGTAAGTATGTCATCGGCAAGACCGCCAACCAGGTCGCCGGCATCGAGACCGCCGACGGCAAAGCCACCGACGCCGATCTGTCGGCGGGCTGTACGATCGCGGTGACGGGATTTATGAAAGCGGTGTCCATGGCGGCGGAGAATGCCGCCGAAGGGAATGTTGCCGCAGCGGATAAGCTCGGCATCGCCGTGACGGCACACCGCACGGGCGACGCGAGTGCGCCGCAGTATGACGCGGTGTTCACCGCCGCAGCGGTCGGCGCGGACGGCAAGCTCACGGGCTGTGTCGTGGATGAGCTGCAAAAAACGCTCACGATCGAAAACGGCGGGTTCAAGGCGGAGTCCGGCGACATCAAGACCAAAAAGCAGCAGGGCGACGCCTACAGCATGAAGGCGGCGTCCGGCATCGGGCTCGAATGGTATGAGCAGGTGGAGAATCTGCAAAACTATCTTTCCGGCAAAACGACCGCCGACATCGACGGTGTGACGCTCAAGGACGGCAAGGCGGCGGATCTCGCCTCCGGCTGTACGATCGCGGTCAGCGGTATGCTTCAAAATGTGCAAAAGGCAATGAAGAACGCGGCGTGATGGGAAAAGGCGCGGCATCGGAAAGTGTCGCGCCTTTTCTGCGATGGGAGTTGTCGTGAAATGAAAAAATGTGCGGCGATAGCTGCGACGATGCTTTTTTTGCTGTCGCTTTGCGGCTGCGGAAAAAGCGCCTATCGGTATACCTACACGGATGTGTTCGACACCGTGACGACCTTTGTTCTGTATGCCGAAAACGAAAAGACGGCGGATGCGCTGGCGGAAAAGCTGCATGAGCGCCTTGCTTTCTACCACCGTTTGTATTCCATATACGATACCTTTGACGGCGCGAGCAATCTGCGCACTGTCAACGAACGCGCCGGAGAGACGGTGGAGGTGGAGCGGGAGATCCTCGACCTGCTCACCTTCGGCAAGGATGCCTTTGTCAAGACCAACGGCAAGGTGAACATCGCCATGGGCAGTGTTTTGCAGCTTTGGCATGAGGCGCGGGACGCGACAAAGCTGCCGTCGGCGTCGGCGCTTGCCGCCGCGGCGGTGCACTGCGACATAGAAAACCTGCTCATCGACGAAGCGGCGCAGACGGTGCGCCTTGCCGATCCTGCGATGCGGCTCGATGTCGGCGCGGTTGCCAAGGGATTTGCCGGCGAAAGACTGGCGGACTATGCGAGAGAGCTCGGTATAGACAGCGCCCTTTTCAGCCTCGGCGGCAATGTCGTTGCGGTCGGCGATAAGGGCGGCGAGCCGTTTGTCATCGGTATTGAAGATCCCCGCGACCTGCAAAGCTATACAAAAAAGGTTGCCGCACGCGATCTTGCCGTCGTGACGAGCGGAGACTATCAGCGGTATTTCACGCTGGACGGCGTGCGGTATCACCATCTTATCGACCCTGCGACCCGCTATCCTGCACCGTTTTTTCAGGCGGTAACGGTGGTGGGAGCGGACTCCGGCGTGGCGGATATGCTCTCGACGGCGCTGTTTTTGATGCCGCAGGACGAGGGAGCGGCACTGCTTGCGACCTTTGACGGCTATGCCGCCATGTGGACGGATGCAAACGGCACACAAATTTTGAGTGACAAATTCGAAGAGATCTTGTATAATCAGAGGTGACGGCATGAAAATTTTGGATGTGGTGATTATGGCGGTGCTGTCCGCCGCGGTGACAGTCGGCGCCGCACTTGCCTATCGGCAGGTGTGGGGCGTGTATGAGGAAAAGGCGGAGGAGCTGCCGGCCATTGCAGACGAGATGACCGTGCCGCTCGGCGACAGCGTCGCCGAAAATGTGACGGCGCTGACCGTGTGCTATGATGCAAACGGCACGGCTGTTGCCTATCGCGTGCGCACGCAGGCGATGGGGTATCACGCCGAGCAGCCGATCGTTCTTGATGTCACGGTGTCGGCGGATGCGAAAACGCTTGTCGGCATCGCGGTGGTGCAGCAGAAGGAGTCGGAATACTACGGTGCGCGCATCGCCACCTCAGAATTTACCTCCCGCTTTGAGGGGCGAAAGCTCCCCGTTTTCCTGACCGGCACCGCGGGACGCGGCGCCCACATCGACGGCATTTCCGGCGCGACGACCTCTTCCAAAGCGGTCGTTTCCGCCGTGGATACAGCATATACTTTTGTACGCACATACCTGGTCGAAGGAGAAGAATAACATGGCAAAGGCAAAACACATACAGGTGAAGGACAAACGACAGCTCATCATCCTGACGGTGGCGGCTCTGGCGCTTGTCGGCATCATTCTGGCGACGGCGGTCGCCATCGTGAACCATCGCGGCAGCGGTACGCCGTCGGCGCAGCACACCATCAACAGCATCACGGACTATGAGCCGATTTCCCTTGTCGAGGGCGCGGAAAAAGAGGGCGTGACCGATGCGGCGCGCTGCCTGGATGCAAACGGGAGCTTCCTCTGCTATGCCGTCACCGCCTTCGGCGAGGGCTTCAATGACCGCGTGGGCGTCATCAGCTACCTGTCCGAGAACGGTGATAAGCTCGTCGGCATCCGCGTTTCCTCCAACCTCGAAACGAAAAACTACGGCAAAGAGGTCGAGGACAGCCCCTTTGTGCAGCGCTTTGAGGGCGCAAAGCTGCCGGTCTGGCTGTATGACGGCTCGGTCGCCGAGGAAAGCATGGGCAAGCAGTCCGGCACGAAGATCGACGCCCTTTCGGGCGCGACGGTCTCCTCCCGCGCGGTGGTGGATGCCGTGAACACGGCATATACATATTTCCAAAACCATTTGAAGAAATAAGGTCGTCTCATGCCGACACATCGTTTTTTGAAAAAAGGGGATGCGGTGCTGCTTGCTGTTTTGGCGGGGGCAGCGCTGCTTTTCTGTCTTTTTTATCGCTTTTTATACCCGAAGGCTATCGCCGGTGTCGCCGTGGTGACGGTGAACGGTGCGCTCTATGGGGAGTATCCGCTGGACACGGCACACAGCTTTACGGTCGAAACCGCCGACGGCGGGCATAATACCGTCGTGATCGGCGACGGCTGTGCGGCAATCACCGACGCCGATTGTCCGGACAGGCTGTGTGTGCAGCGCGGGCGCATCGACCGCAGCGGA
Organism: Ruminococcus sp.; assembly: GCA_004558485.1. Classification (GTDB taxonomy): domain Bacteria; phylum Bacillota; class Clostridia; order Oscillospirales; family Acutalibacteraceae; genus URNF01. The sequence goes on from SFCS01000001.1 coordinate 79,523, forward strand.
CAGACGGTGGTCTGCCTGCCGCACGGTGTGGTCGTCACCGTGCGTGGCGGCGCGGAGAGCGGGGTGGACAATTGAAAAAGCCGACGGGTGTCGCCGAAACGGTTGCCGTTTTCGGCGTATTTGCCGCACTGTGCTTTGTGTGCGGGTATATCGAGTTTTTGCTGCCGCTGCCGTTTTTGGTGCCCGGCATGAAGCTGGGACTTGCCAATTTGGTGGTGCTTTGCGCACTGTATGCGCTGGGGCCGCGCATGGCGGCAGGCGTGTCGCTTGTGCGCATTGTGCTGTCCGCTCTGACCTTCGGCTCGCTGTATGGGATGATGTACAGCCTGGCGGGGGCGGTGCTGAGCTTTGCCGTGATGGTGTGCCTCTATCGCTTGCCGTGCTTCGGCACGGTGGGGGTGAGCGTCGCGGGAGGCATTTGCCATAATATCGGGCAGCTCTTGGTCGCTTTTGCCTTTCTCGGTGTCGGCGGGGTGCTGACCTATGCGCCGGTGCTGCTGCTTTCCGGCGCTGTGACAGGCTTTTTGATTGGCATCGCGGTGCAGCCGGTGCTGCCGCGCATCAAGAAATTGCTTTGAGGTGAAGTATGGTTTCCTATGTTTTGTTCGATCTCGACGGCACGCTGACCGATCCTGCGATCGGCATCACGAACGCCGTTATGTATGCGCTGCGACACTATGGCATCGCCGTTGCCGACCGCAGCACGCTGTATCCCTTTATCGGGCCGCCGCTGACCGACTCGTTTGAAAAATATTTCGGGTTTTCAAAGGAACGGGCAGTCGAGGCGGTCGAGGTCTATCGTGAATATTTCAGCGAAACGGGCATCTTTGAGAACCGTGTATATGACGGCGTTCCCGAAATGCTGCGGGCGCTTTGCGACAACGGCGTGCGCGCGGTGCTCGCGACCTCAAAGCCGCTGGTGTTTGCCGACCGCATCTTGGAGCATTTCGCTCTGAAACCGTATTTTTATTACACGGCGGGCAGTGAACTCAGCGGCGAGCGCGTCGAAAAGGCGGCGGTCATCCGCTATGCGCTGGAGCAGTGTCACATACCGCCCGACAGTGCCGTGATGGTAGGCGACCGCAGCTATGATGTGGCGGGCGCTGCCGCCTGCGGACTGCCCGCGATCGGCGTGAGCTACGGCTACGGCAGCAGGGAAGAACTGAAGGCTGCGCGCTGCATCGTCGACTCTGTTGAGGAACTGCAAAAGATACTGCTGACATAAAAAGAAAACCGCCCGATGGGCGGTTTTTTCATATCAGCTCCGGCAGCTCTGTGAGCCTGCGGATGCGGGGGACGGGGCGCGTGAGCGGAAAATCGGGATAGCCGTGATCGACAAACACCGCCTGCATCCCTGCATCGAGGCTGCCCTCGATGTCGTTTTTGACATTGTCGCCGACAAAAAGGCAGTCCTCCGGCGGGACGCCGAGCCGCATGGCGGCGCGCTCGTACACGGCGGCGTGCGGCTTGTCCACCCCTTCCTCGCCGCCGACGGTGACGCCGTCGAACAGTGGGCGCAGACCGGAGATGTCCAGCTTGCGGTTTTGGAGGATGGCGGAGCCGTTGGTCAGGATGCCGAGCTTCAGTCCCCTTTTGCGCAGCGCCTCCAGCGTCGGGCGCGCATCGTCGACAACGACGGTGGAGACGGGGTAGCCGATCTGCAAAAACCTTAAGAATTCCTCAAACGGCACGGAGACGCCGTGCGCCTTGCACAGGTCGTCATATACGGTGCGGTCAAAGGGAAGATACCCGTGGTGCGACGCGGCGGTGAGCCGTTCGGCGGCATCGTCGAGCGCCGTGCCGTCAAGCATTGGGAAGTGCCGTTTCAGGAACAGACGGCAGCCGCCCGCAAAGGACAGGTCGCGCTTTGTCAGCGTGTCGTCGAAATCGAACAGCACCGCGCGGATGCGTCCCGTCTTTTGATACATGCGCCGCACAGCGTCGGCATCGGTCTCTATTTGCGCCCGCAGCGTGTCGATGCCGCTAAATGCCTTTTCCGGCCGTAGGAAATGCACGAGCGACACAGGAACGACCTTTCCGTAGAGATCGCCGCTGTAGTCCAGAATATAGCTCTCCGCCTGCGGCGCGATCTTGCCGACGGTGGGATGCACACCGACATTCGTGACCGCGGGGAGCATTCTGCCGTCCACCTGTGCCACGGCGGCATAGACGCCGAAACGCGGCAGCACCGTGTCCGCCAGCGGCTGGTTAATGGTGGGAGAACCGAGGGTGCGCCCCAAGTGCTGCCCGCTGATGACGGCGGCACAGACGGTCGGCGCTCTACCGAGCAATCGTCTGACCTTCTCGATGTCGCCGGCGGCAAAGGCGTCCTTGATGCGCGTGGAGCTGACGGGCACGCCGTCCGCCATGACGGGCGGCTGCACCGCAAGGCGGATGCCGCGCTTTTCGCAAAGTGTTTTCAAAACCGCTGTGTCGCCTGCGCCGTTTTTGCCGAAACGAAAGTTAAAGCCGCAGACGATGGAACGCACGGAAAGTGCGTCATACAGCATATCTACAAACGCCGCAGGCGTCATGTCGCACACGGCGGAAAAATCCGCACAAAACAGATCGGCAAACCCCATCTGTTCCAAAAGCTTCTGACGCTCCTCCGCTGTTTGCAGCGGCACGCCTTTTTTGGGTGCATCCGCATAGGAAAAGGTAAACACGGCGGGCGAGAGGGTGTCCTGCAGCAGCGCCGCCGTCAGCACCGCGCGATGCCCGATATGCACGCCGTCAAACATGCCGATAGCCAGCACGCGCTCGCGGGGCTTCACGCCGTCAAGCTCTGCAGGCAGGCGATAGTGCATCATACGGTTCCTCCTCAGACAAACAGTTTCAAAACGGCAAGGGACTGTTCCTTTTCCTGTCCCAGTCCCAAAAACACGCCGTCGGGTGCAAAAACGCGCACCGGCGTTTGCGGCAGCGGCACCTTCAGGCGCTCTGCCGCGAGCGCACCGCCGTTGCGAAACCGCACCGCCTGTGCGGCGGAGACGGTGACGGCGGGATAGACCGAAAACACCTTTTCGATCGGCAGGATATACGGTTCTTTTTCCACGGCAGCCTCGAGCGTTTCAAAGGTCACGCAGTCGGAAAGGGTAAAGCCCGCTGCCCCCGTGCGCCGCAGCGCGGTCATCACCGCTCCGCAGCCGAGCAGTCTGCCGATGTCATCGCAGATGGAGCGGATGTAAGTGCCCTTGGAGCAGTGACAGTCAAAGGTCAGCGTGCCGTTCTCGGGCTCATACGCCAGGATCTCCAACCGATACACGGTGATGGGGCGCGGCTGCCGCTCCACCTCAATGCCCTGCCGCGCCAGCTCATACAGCCGTTTGCCGTCCTTTTTGAGCGCCGAGGTCATCGGCGGAACTTGCAGAATATCTCCGCGAAAACGCGGCCAAACCGCCTCGATCTCAGAAAGAACGGGCGGTTTCTTTTCGGTTTTCTGCACATTTCCCCATATGTCCAGCGTGTCGCTCGTGAGACCGAACTGCATGGTGGCGGTATAGCGCTTGTCGTGGGACGGGATGAGATCCAGCGCACGGGTAGCTTTGCCGAGTAATATCGGCAAAACGCCCGTCGCCATGGGATCGAGTGTGCCCGCGTGCCCCGCCTTTTTCTCGCCGAGGATGCGCCGCGCCTTGGCACAGCACACAAACGAGGTAATCTCGGCGGGCTTGTCTATGCAAAGAATACCGTCCATTGCGTCTCCTTTTTCAGTCGCGGATGCCGTCAACGGTGTCGCCGATGACGGCGACGATCTTGTCGATGGCTTCGGAAAGCGGCAAATTGACCGTGCAGCCCGCTGCCGCCGGATGTCCGCCGCCGCCGAGGACGCGGCAGATTTCCGCCGCGTTGGCGTGCGTGCCCGTGCGCAGGCTGATCTTATAGCTGCCGTCCGCCTTCTGCCGCAGCGTCACGCCGACCCAAACGCCCTCGATCTGCCGTGGGATGGGCGGCAGTCCTTCGAGATCGTTTTCTCCCGCTTTGCTTTTTTCAATCATGTCGTTTGTGATCGCCATGACCGCGCAGCGCCCGTGATAGTGGAAGGTGATCGCTTGCAGCGCCAACCGCTCCAGCTCAATGCGGGCACGGGATTTGATGTCGAACATGGTGCGGTTGATCTGCGCATAGGGAATGCCGCAGTCCATACAGGCGGCGGCAAGCCGATGCGTGAGCGCAGAGGTGTTGGAATATTTGAAACAACCCGTGTCGGTCGCCATGCCCGTATACAGGCACTGCGCGATGGCGGGCGAAAGCGTGACGCCGAGCGGCTCCAAAAGCTGGCAAACAATCATGGCGGATGCCGCTGCCGTGGCGTCCAAAAGCGTTGCCTTGGCATAGGCGACATTCGTGCCGTGATGATCGATGCACAGATCCACCCGACCGGCATACTGCTGCATGGACGGGCCGAGCAGCTTTTCGTCCGCCACATCGACGGCGCAGATAAACTGCGGTTCAAAATCCAGTACGGGGATGGCGGCGGTCATGAATCGGTATTTCTCCGGGATGGGATCGTTGCAGGCGAGGCTCGCCCGCTTCCCGAGCGAGCGCAGCGCGATGCACAGTCCCGCCGCCGAACCGATGGTGTCGCCGTCGGGGAACTGGTGCATCAGCAGCAGAATATCCTCTGCCGCCTTCAGCCTTTCCGCCGTCGCGGCAAGGGTGAGCATCTCAGTCTCCATCTGTCCCGTTCTCCTTTTTCAATTTGTGAAGTGTGGCGGAGATCTCCGCACTGTAGGCGATGGAGTCGTCCGCGACAAAGCGCAGCTCGGGCGTATACCGCAGCCGCAGGGCGCTGCCGAGCTCCCGCCGCATATAGCCGGCGGCGCTTTGCAGCCCATGGACTGCGTCCCGTGCGGCGTCCATGCCTTCCATGGCACTGATAAATACCGTGGCATAGGACATATCCTTCGTCACATCCACCCGCACGATGCTCAGCATTTTTCCGGCAACGCGCGGATCCTTGACGGTGCGCAGGATCGCTGTCAGCTCCCGCAGGATGTCCTCACCGGTACGGTCTGAACGATAGCTTGCCATCAGTCTCTATACTCCTCAATAATATAGGTTTCGTAGATGTCGCCCTCTTTGATGTCGGTGAACTTCTCCAGTCCGATACCGCATTCATAGCCCTGGGCGACCTCCTTTTGGTCATCTTTAAAGCGCTTGAGGGAGATCATCTTGTCGTCGCCGATGATGATGCCGTCGCGCACGATGCGCAAAAGATCGTTGCGGTAGACCTTGCCGTCGAGGATATAGCAGCCCGCGACCAGGCCGACGCCGGTGATGCGGTAAACCTGCCGCACCTCCGCTCTGCCGTGCAGCACCTCGCGCGTTTTCGGCGCGAGCATACCCTTCATGGCAGCCTCGATCTCCTCGATGCAGTCATAAATGATGCGGTACATGCGCATATCCACTTCGTTCTGCTCTGCGGCGACCTGTGCCAGCGGATCGGGACGGACATTGAAGCCGACGATGATTGCGCCCGAGGCGGATGCCAGCATGACATCGTTTTCGGTGACACCGCCGACCGCGCCGTGGATCACATGCACGCGCACTTCCTCGTTCGACAGCTTTTCAAGCGACTGGCGGACAGCCTCCACCGAGCCCTGCACATCGGCCTTGACGATGATGTTGAGCTGTTTCATTTCGCCGCGCTGCATCTGATCGAACACATTGTCGAGCGTGACCTTCTGATATTCGTTGAAGCGCTCCTCCTTGGCGGCATCCTTGCGCTGCTCCACAAGCTGACGGGCAAGTCGCTCGTCGGAGACCGCGTTGAACGCATCGCCGGAGACCGGCACGGTGTCAAGACCCATGATCTCGACCGGCACGGACGGGCCGGCATCGGTGAGCGCTTTGCCGTTTTCGTCGGTCATGGCGCGCACTCTGCCGACACTGGAGCCGGCGACCAGGATGTCGCCCGCGTGCAGCGTGCCGTTTTGCACGAGCAGCGTGGCGATCGGACCGCGACCCTTGTCCAGACGCGCCTCGATGACCGTGCCCTTGGCGGCGCGGTCGGGATTGGCTTTGTATTCCTGCACCTCGGCGACAAGCAGCACCGTCTCCAGCAGCTTGTCGATGCCCATGCCGGTCTTGGCGGAAACGGGCACGCAGATAACATCGCCGCCCCATTCCTCGGGCACCAGCTCATATTCGGTGAGCTGCTGCATAACGCGGTCGGGGTTCGCCTCCGGCTTATCCATCTTGTTGATGGCAACGATGATGGAAACACCCGCCGCCTTGGCATGGTTGATAGCCTCGATAGTCTGCGGCATGATGCCGTCATCCGCCGCGACCACGAGGATGGCGATGTCGGTCACCTGTGCGCCGCGGGCACGCATGGAGGTGAAAGCGGCGTGACCGGGGGTGTCGAGGAAGGTGATGTTCTGCCCGTTGCAGTTGACGCGGTAAGCGCCGATGCTCTGGGTGATGCCGCCCGCCTCACCGGCGGTGACATTGGTGTTGCGGATGGCGTCGAGGATGGAGGTCTTGCCGTGATCGACATGGCCCATGACCACCACGACCGGATCGCGCGGCTGCAGATTGGTGTCGTCGTCCACGCTGTCGTCGATGATCTGCTCCTCGATGGTGACAACGACCTCACGCTCCGCGTGCGCGTGGAACTCCTCCGCGACAAAGAACGCGGTGTCAAAGTCGATCTCCTCATTGACGGTCGCCATGACGCCGAGCTTCATGAGCGCCTTGATGACCTCGGCGGCAGTCGCCTTCAGACGGCTGGCAAGCTCGCCGACCGTGATGGTCTCACCGACCGTGATGGTCATTTGCTTTTTCTTGCGCTCCGCCTCGATACGCTTTAAGCGCTCCGCCTCGGTCTCACGACGGCGGTGCGGCTTGCGGTATTGCTGCGACTTCTGGTTGATCTTTTGCTTGCGCGCAGCTGTGTCGCCGCCGCGCATGTTGCTGTTTTTCTGCGCCATGACATCGAACTTCTCGTCATATTTGCCGACATCCACCTGCGCACTGCGGGTGTCTACCGTGCGGCGCTCGATGGGACCGCGCTCCAAAACGGGCTGCTTTTTCTTCGGCTGCGTCTTGATCTCGATGGGCGGCGTCGCCGGTTTTTTCGGCACGGGCTTTTCGGCGGGCGCCGGTTTCTTCTGCACCGGCTTTTCGGCGGGCGCCGGTTTCTTCTGCACCGGCTTTTCGGCGGGCGCCGGTTTCTTCTGCACCGGCTTTTCCGCCTTTGCTGCGGGCGCTTTCTCCGGTGCGGGTTTCTCCGCCTTCTTTTCGGGCGCTTTTTCCGCCTTCTTTTCGGGCGCTTTTTCCGCCGCCTTTTCGGGCTTCGGGCGCTCGGCAGCGGTCGCAAAATAGGCGTCAAAGCTGTCTACGGCGAATTTTTGCGTATAATATTCGAAAACAACATCCAATTCTTCCTCTTCCAGCGCGGTCGCACTCTTTTTGGCGGGCTGGAAGTATCGGGAAAGCAGCTCGATCACTTCCTTGGCAGGAACGCCGAAATCCTTTGCAACATCACTGACGCGGTATTTTATCATCATAGGCTGGTCCTCCTTTTGTTGGCTCAAATGTATTTTTGCATGGCGGCGGCAAACCCGCCGTCGTCGGTTGCGATCACGCCGACCGGCTTTTGCAGCCCGAGCAGCGCGCCGAGCGCCTCTTTGTCCGTCGGGATGACGGCAAGCGGCACGGCATGTTTTTCTGCGACAAACCGCAATTCCTTCGCGGTCTTTTCCGAAAGATCACAGGCGAGCAGGATCTGTTTGGCGCGGCCGTCGGCAGCAAGCGCCGCAACGGCGTCAAAGCCGATGGACAGATGTCCCGCACGGCGGCAGATGCCGACAAGCCCCCAAAGCTTATTCCCTGTCACCGCGCATCTCCTCCTCCAGCTGTGCATACACCGCAACCGGTATCTGACAGGAAAAGGAACGCTCGAGGAGATGTTTTTTTTGCGCGACCTGCAGGCAGGCGACATTTTTGCAGATATACGCGCCGCGCCCGTTTTTCTTGCCGGTGAGGTCGACGCAGAAACTGCCGTCCGTGTCCCGCACGATGCGCACCAGCTCCTTTTTCGGCTTATGCTCTCCGCAGCCGACACAGCGGCGCAGCGGCACTTTCTTTTCCACCGAGCATCACTCCTTTTCTCCAAAAATACTTATTCCGTCGGTTCTTCCCCGAAAAATCCGCTCTCGGGGCGAATGTCGATCTTCCAGCCGGTCAGACGCACGGCAAGGCGGGCGTTCTGCCCCTTGTTGCCGATGGCGAGGGAAAGCTGATTGTCCGGCACGGAGGCGCGACACGCCTTTTCGCCGTTCGGATCCAGCTCGATGGACACCACCTTGGCGGGGGACAGCGCCGCGGAAATGAATTTCACGGGATCGTCGCTGTATTCGATGACATCGATCTTTTCGCCGCCGAGTTCCTCGACGATGCCCGCGATGCGTGCGCCGCGCACGCCGATACAGGCGCTGATGGCGTTGACATTTTCGTCATGCGACAGGACGGCGAGCTTGGTGCGGGAACCTGCCTCACGGGAGATCGCCTTGATCTCCACCACGCCGTTGAAAATTTCGGGCACTTCCATTTCAAAAAGCCGTTTGACAAGACCCGGATGGGTGCGGGAAAGCAACATCCGCGGATTGCCGTCATTCGACTTGACATTGACGACATACACCTTGATGCGGCTGCCCTCCACGATGGTCTCGCCCTCGATCTGCTCGCTTTTGGGCAGCACCGCCTCGCCCTTGCCGAATTCGACGGTGGCGTTGCCGGTGCGGGGATCGACATGGCGCACGAGCGCGGTGACAAGCTCCTGATTGCAGCGCTGATATTCTTCAAACTGCTGTGTTTTCTCTGCCTCGCGGATGCCCTGATGGATGGTGTGCTTGGCAGCCTGCGCGGCGACGCGGCCGAACTGCTTGGGCTCGAGCTTTATCTCCACAAACGCGCCGACCACCGGCTTTTTCGTATACTTTGCAGCGGCATCGGGCAGGATCTGCGTTTTCGGATCCTCCACCTCGTCGACGATCTCCTTGCGGATGGCGACGGTGAACCGATTGTTTTCCGCGTCCATGACCACGCTGACATTGTCCTTGGTGTCATAGTCCTTGTTGACCGCACTGACGATGGCGGCGCGGATCTTCTCGGTCATGTATTCGTGCGGGATACCCTTTTCTTTTTCCAGCATCCGCAATGCCTCAAAGAATTCTGTTGTTTCCTTGTTTGTCATAGTGTACCTCCCAAAATGATGATTTAGTCCTCTTCGTCTTCGTCGTCCCAATCGTCAATGACATGAACGGCGGAAATTTCTTTTTTGGCAAAGGCGAGTGCCTCGCCCGCGGCATCCTGCAGCCACAGCGTGTCGTCCTCCAGACGATCGAGTATGCCGGGGAATTCCTTGACGCCGTCACGGGCATGATACAGACGGACGACGACGGGAAAGCCCTTGAACATCTCAAAGTGCTCCGGACGCGTCAGCTCGCGGTCAACGCCGGGAGAGCTGACCTCCAGACAATAGGAGCGGTCGATGGGGTCGGCGTCGTCCAGAAGATCGCTGAGTCGTCTTGAGACCTTGACGCAATCGTCGATGGAAACCGGTCGGTCGGCAGCGTCGATATACACGCGCAAAAACCAGTCGACGCCCTCCTTGACAAACCGCACATCCCACAAAAGCAGTCCGCATTCCTCGACGACCGGCGCGGCAAGCGCACGGGCGGTTTGCACCGTCTTTCCGGCGCTCTGTCCGCTTTTCGCGGGCTTTGACATGAGCGTTCACCTCTTTCAGCTTACAATACAAAAGAGCGGGTCGCCCCACTCTTTCTGCATACATTGTTTACTTTATTATGTACTATACCACATTTGTTTTGAAAATGCAAGAAAAATTTTCCGCCGCCGAAAAAAGTATAAGCCGCCGCAGATCGGCAAAGAATAAAGCTGCGATGGCAAGAGGCTTTCGCAATCAGGAAAGGAAAGAGGTCAAAGCAATGGAAAACCGTCAGAACCAGCAAAATCAGCAGAACCAGCAGAACCAGCAGAATCAGCAGAACCAGCAGAATCAGCAGAACCGTCAGAATCAGCAGAACCGGCAGAACAACATCTGACAAACACAAAAAAGCGCTGCTTTTGCAGCGCTTTTTTTGTCATTTCTGCTTGCTTTTTTCGTATTCCTCGAGCCACTGCGGCAGCGCCTTTTCAAGCCTTTGCGAGACATATTCCTGTCGCGCGAGGGACGCAGCGCCGGAGACGGTGACGACCGTGTTGCGGCAGATGACCGCGTGCGGGAAGGTGAAGGTGCCGAACCCTTTGGGGTGCTCGACCGAAACGGGAATGCTCTTGTTTTTACATTCGTCCGAAATGGCGATGTTGACCGCGCGGTCGTCGGTCGCGGCAACGCAAAGGCGGGCGCCGGAGCAGTCACCGCGGCAATAGCGGCGGCGAAGATAGCGGATGTGCCCTGCGGCGTCCAGCTCTGCGAGCGGTGCGCACAGCGTGGGGCTGATGACCGTGACCTTTGCGTGAAAACGCAAAAGTGCCGCCGCCGCTCTGTAGGCGGTCATGCCGCCGCCGAAAACGGTACAGTTGTTATCCTTCAGATCGATATACAGCGGAAACCCCACTGCCATATCCTCACCGCCTTTCCGCATTCTACAGGAATAGCGTACCATATTGCGACGCATTTGTACATATCTTTTCAAAAAATCGCGGCATAATTCCGAAAAATCGGTTCAAACTACGGGTGTGACGCTAAAAAAGAAAGGAAACGATGCGTATGTCAACCGGAAAACGCCCCACCCGCTTCAAGCGCTTTTTGGCGGGAAAGGGTTTTTATGCAGCACTGGCTTTGTGTCTTTTGGTGATCTGCGGCGTGGCACTAGCCGCTTTTTCGGACAGTATTGGTATTTTGAAGAAAAAGGATACGCCGACCGAGCCGCCGAAGGATCAGGGGGTCGCCGAACCGATCACCAGTGTGCCCGATAATCGCACCACGACCACTAAAGTCACGACGACTGCGCCGACGACCGCCAAAACAACGGTGACACCGGCGTCGGTGAAGCCGCTTTTCGTGCTGCCGGGCAGCAACGAGGTCGCAAAGGGCTTCAGCGACAAAACGCCGGTCTATTCCGCGACGATGGGCGATTGGCGTGTCCACAGCGGCGCCGACTTTGTCGGCAACGAGGGGATGACCGTCAAGGCGATCGCGGACGGCACGGTGCGCACGGTGTCGGAGGATACGGCAATGGGCGAGACGATTGTCATCGACCACGGCAACGGCGTGCAGTCGAAATACTGCGGTGTGACCGCCGCGGTCAAGGTGGGCGACGCGGTGAAGGCCGCCGACGCGATCGGGACGCTGTCGGGTGTGCCGTGCGAGAGCGCGGACGGCTGTCACCTGCATTTGGAGGTCACCGTGAACAGTACCTTTGCCGATCCGGTCAAGACCATCGGCAAGGAAGTCAAGTATCGGGAACAGAAATAAAGCGCGCCCTCGGAAAATCACACCTGTGATGCGGTAAGAAGGGCAAAAGTGCTGCCGTCCCTTTCGGGGGATGGCAGTATTTTTTTGTTGCGCCCGCGTACGGGATGTGCTAGAATAGGGAGGAAATGACAAGTGGGGCGAGGAAAATGGGAAAACACGGGAGAAAGAAAGTCACAAAAAAAGAGGTCGCCGTTCTGTTGACGGTTGCCGCGACGGCGGTCGTGCTGCTGATCGGCGTGGTGGTGTTTCTGATCGTGCGGTCGGAGAAAAAGCCGGCACAAGATCCGACGCCGGTCACGACGACGGCGGAGGCGACGACCACTACGACGAAGGCGACGACCACTACGACGAAGGCGACGACCACGACCGCGAAAACGACCGTGAAAACAACGACCAAAACCGTGCCGACAACGGCGGCACCGGTGGGCAATCACTATGTGCAGCCGGAGGGAGCTGTGTGGTACTTAAAGCTCGCCAACGACTGGAACACCCTGCCGGAGAGCTATGACAGCACCTTCACGGCGGTGGAATACGGCGGCGGCCTTTCCGGCAAGCTGTTTGACAGCCGCGCGGTGGATGCGCTGCGGGAGATGCTTGCCGCGGGCAACGCGGAAAACGCGGCGCTGCGGTTGCAGCCGGTGTCCTGCTATCGCTCGGTGGCACTGCAAAAGAGCCTGTATGAGCGGCAGGTACAAAAACAGAAAAACGCCGGCTATTCCGACACAAAGGCGCGGGAAGTCGCCGCGACCATCGTGAAGAGACCGGGTCAGAGCGAGCACAACACGGGACTTGCCGCGGATCTCGGCGGCAGCGGAGACTACAGCCTCAACCAATCGTTTGAAAGAACGGCGGCATATCGCTGGCTCATAGAGCACTGCGCCGATTACGGCTTCATCCTGCGCTTCCCGAAGGACAAGGAAGCCGTCACGGGCGTCATCTATGAGCCGTGGCACTTCCGCTATGTCGGCAAGGAAGCGGCGGCGGAGATCATGCGGGACGGGCTGTGCCTGGAGGAGTATCTGGAAAAGCACGGATATTGAGAAAAAGGGCTTGACAAACCGAAAAGGGACTGGTATACTGTATCGGTAAAACAAAGCAGAGCGTTTGCCCGCTCTCGCCTGCGGATGTCGTTCCAACAGGCTGATACCGTGTTTCCCTCTCTTTGGGATCATTGCGTAGTTGCGCGGGCAGTTTCGGCTGCCCGCGTTTTATGATTTTACACTGCTTTGACAGTGACGGAGGTGCTTTGCAATAGCCGTAAAAGAGCTGCAGATCAACGAACAGATCCGTGACAGTGAGGTGCGCGTGATCGACGCGACGGGCAATCAGATCGGCATTATGAGTGCGCGGGAAGCGCAGGCGCTTGCCGACCAGAGCGGGCTGGATCTCATCAAGATCTCCCCGAACGCCAAGCCGCCGGTCTGCCGTATCGCCGACTACGGGAAATACCGTTTTGAACAGGCGAAACGCGAAAAGGAAGCGCGGAAAAACCAGCATGTGGTGGATGTGAAGGAAGTGCGTCTCGGTCTCAACACCGATGTCGGCGATTTCAACACGAAGGTCAACCATGCGCAGCGGTTCATCGGACAGGGCGACAAGGTCAAGGTCTCCATCCGTTTCCGCGGCCGTGAGATGGGACATCCGGAGATCGGACTTGCCGCCATGAAACGGTTTGCCGAGGCCTGTGCGGAATTTGCGGTGATCGAAAAGCCTGCAAAGCTGGAGGGACGCAGCATGCTGATGTTCCTCGCGCCGAAGCCCACGAAGTAAGTATACGCATTTATGCGCATCGAAGTTTTTAAGGAGGACATACACTATGCCTAAGATCAAAACGCACAGCGGCGCGAAAAAGCGTTTCAAGCTGAGCAAAACCGGTAAGGTCATTCGCGGCCATGCCTACAAATCCCACATCCTGAACAAGAAGACCACCAAACGGAAAAGAAATCTTCGCCAGACCACCGTTGCCGACGTCACCAATGTCGCAAAGGTCAAGCGCATGATTCCCTACAAATAATTGACGGAGGTAACGAAACATGGCTCGTATTAAAGGCGCGATGATGACGCGCAAAAGAAGAAAAAAGACACTGAAGCTTGCAAAGGGCTATTACGGTGCAAAATCCAAGCTGTTCAAGACCGCAAAAGAAGCGGTCATGAAATCCGGCCAGTATGCGTACATCGGCCGCAAGCAGCGCAAGCGTGATTTCCGCCGCCTGTGGATCGCCCGTATTTCCGCTGCTGCGAAGCTTAACAGCATGAACTACTCCACCTTCATGAACGGCCTGAAGAAGGCGGGTATCACGATGAACCGCAAGATGTTGGCTGAGATCGCCGTTGCCGATCCTGCTGCCTTTACCGCGCTGACCGTGAAGGCACAGAAAGCCCTGTCTAAATAAGCTGTATCTGCGCCCATCGGGTAATCCGGTGGGCGCGGTTTTTGAATTTACGCTGCATTTTTTAGGTTGGGAGGTGCAAAAGATGCCGATCTCCGGCAAGGATAATCCGCAGGTGAAACGCTGGCGTCTTTTGACCGCCGACCGCCGTGCGCGCCGTGAAACGGGGCTGTTTGCCTGTGAGGGCGCGCGGCTCTGTGCCGACGCGGCAAAAAGCGGCGTCGAGGTAGTCCTGCTGCTGTACACCGAAAAAGCGGCGACGACCTATGCCGCGCAGGTGGAAACGCTGCTCAAAGTCGCGCGACGCGAGGAGGTCATCACGCCCGCCGTCGCACAGCACATGAGCGACACCGACGCGCCGCAGGGCATTTTCTGCATCTGTGCGATGCCGCAGCGTGCGAAGGACGCGGCGACGCTCGACGAAAAAGGACGGTATCTTGCGCTCGAGGATGTGCAGGATCCCGCCAACCTCGGCGCCGTCATCCGCACGGCGGAGGCGCTGGGGCTGCGCGGCTTGCTGCTGTCCGACGGCTGCTGCGATGTGTATAACCCGAAGGTTTTGCGCGCCAGCATGGGCGGCGTGTTCCGCCTGCCGCTTTTCGCGGCGGGGGAGATGAAAACGCTGCTCCCGCGGCTGCGGGAGCGCGGCATGCGCGCGTTTGCCTGTGTGCCGGATGCGGCGGCTGTGCCCGTCTGCGATGCGCCGCTGACCGACGGCTGCATTTGCCTTATCGGCAACGAGGGCAACGGACTGAGAGCGGAAACGATCGCGGCGTGTGATACCGCTGTAACCATCCCGATGGCGGGGCGCGCCGAGTCGCTGAATGCGGCGATGGCGGCGGGTATCGTCATGTGGGAACTGGTACGGCGATAGGGGGCAATTTTGCTATGTCTATGGACAGACGGCTGTATTGGATATGGCTGCAACGGCATCTGCCGCTCGGCAGCATGGCGACCAATCGCCTTTTGGATCATTTTTCCGATATCGAGGCGGTCTTCGCGGCGAAACCCGCAGCTTTGCGCGAGGTGGAGCTGCGCCCGCAGGAATATTTGGAGCTGCAGGACAAGGATCTGACCGAGGCAAAGGGCATCCTCAAAGCGATGCAGGACATCGGCGGCTGGGTGCTGACGCCGGAGGATGTGTGCTATCCCGAGGCGCTGCGCGAGATCGACGGCTTTCCCGCCGTTTTGTACGGCGAGGGAACGATGCCGCAGCTGAACCGTATGCCCTCTGTCGCCGTGGTCGGCACGAGGTATGCCACCGAGGAAGGAAAAGACAATGCCTATATGCTGGCAGGCGGACTTGCCGCCGCGGGCATGGTGGTCGTCAGCGGCGGAGCGCGCGGCATTGATGCCGCTGCACACGCAGGTGCTCTGGATGCACAGGGCGTAACGGTGCTGGTGAAGGCTGCGCCGCCGGAGGTGGAATATCCGCAGGAGACAGCGGCGCTCAGACGCCACATTTTGGAGGCGGGCGGTGCGATTGTGACCGAATATGCGCCGGGAAAACCGTTTTTCTGCGACTATCATGTGCGCAACCGCCTCATGGTCGGTATGACGCTCGGCACCTGCGTGGTGGAAGCGCCGCAGCGCAGCGGCGCGCTTATCTCCGCCAACCTCGCCCGCGCACAGGGGAAGGATCTGTTTGCCGTGCCGTCCTCCATCCGCAACACGAAGAATGTCGGCTCGCTGGAGCTTATCCGCAAGGGCGCTGTCCTGGTGACGCATGCGGCGGAGCTTTTGGAGGAATATGCCGGTCGCTTTGCGGGCATGCTGGACATCGATGCCGCCGAAAAGGCGGAAAGGGCGCTTTCGCGCCCGACGGCGCCGCTCCCGCTAAAGGGCACGAAGGGCGGTGCGCCGCACCGTCCGCTGCCGAAAAGCAAAACGGCGGAGAAAGCGCCGAAGGTGGCGGACGACACGCGGACTGCCGATCTTCCCGCCATCGCTTCACCGCAGGCGCAGCGGCTTTTCGCCGTCATCCGACGCGAGCCATGCCCCGTCGATCTTTTGGCGAAAAGGGCGGGATTGCCGATTTCCGAAACGCTGGTGCTTTTGACAGAGCTGGAGCTGTATGGCTGTGTCAAGAGCACGGCGGGTCAACAATACTACAGAACATGAAAGGAGACGAAGCATCATGTCCAAGCTCGTGATCGTGGAATCGCCTGCTAAGGCGAAAACCATTCAGAAATACCTGGGGCAAGGCTATGAGGTCATCGCCTCTATGGGACACATACGGGATCTGCCGAAAACGCTGCTCGGTGTGGATATAGATAATCATTTCAAGCCGCGCTATATGGATATTCCGGGCAAGACCGCCCTCATCCGCCAGCTGCGGGAAAAGGCGGCAAAAGCCGACGCCGTGTACCTTGCAACCGACCCGGACCGCGAGGGAGAGGCGATTTCCTGGCATCTGGCGCAGCTGCTCCATCTGGACATTCACGCGCAAAACCGCGTCACCTTCAACGAAATCACAAAAAGCGGCGTGACGAGCGGTATGGCGCATCCGCGCTCCATCGACATGGATCTCGTGAACGCGCAGCAGGCGCGCCGTATCCTCGATCGCATCGTGGGCTATAAGCTCAGCCCCTTTCTGTGGAAAAGCATTCGCAAAGGGCTTTCCGCGGGACGGGTGCAGTCGGCGACGGTGAGCCTTGTGGTGGATCGGGAAAACGAGATCCGCCGCTTTGTGAGCGAGGAATACTGGACGATCGACGCGATGCTGTCGCACACCGAGAAAAGCCGCATGTTCCCCGCGCATTTTCACGGCAACGCCAAGGGCAAGATCAAGATTTCCGACAAGGAGACCGCCGATAAAATCGTCGAAGAACTGAAGGCGGCAACCTTCACGGCCGCCAATGTCAAGTCCGGCAAGCGCAAGATCGCGCCCGCGCCGCCGTTCATCACCTCCACTATGCAGCAGGAGGCAAACCGCAAGCTGAACTTCTCCTCCAACCGTACCATGAAGGCGGCGCAGGAGCTGTATGAAGGCATCGATGTTGCGGGCGAGGGTGCGATAGGTCTTATCACCTATATGCGTACCGACTCGCTGCGCATCTCGGACGAGGCGCGCGCCGCAGGCAATGCATATATCAGGGAAACCTACGGCGACGCCTATTTGCCGCCGAAGCCGCGCGTATTCAAGACCAAAAGCAACGCGCAGGACGCCCACGAGGCGATCCGCCCCTCTGTGCCGTCGCTGACGCCGGAGAAGGTGCGTTCCTCGCTGACGGCGGATCAGTATAAGCTCTATAAGCTCATTTGGGAGCGCTTTATCGCCAGCCTTATGGCGGATCAGCTGCAAAAGACCAACCAGGTGGACATCGCCGCCGGCGACTATCTTTTCAAGGCGTCGGGCTATACGGTGGAGTTTGACGGCTATACAGTGCTGTATGTCGAGGGCAAGGACGAAAAAGAGGACGAGAACCGTCCGCTGCCGAGTATCACGGTCGGTGAGACCTTTGTGCAGCGTGAGCTCAAAGGCAATCAGCACTTCACACAGCCGCCTTTGCGCTATAACGAGGCGACGCTCAACAAGGCGATGGAGGAAAACGGCATCGGCAGACCGTCGACCTATGCCCCGACCATCAGCATCATTTTGGCAAGAGAATATATCGAGCGGGAGAATAAGTCTCTGAAGCCCACCGCGCTCGGCGAGGTGGTGACGGCGCTGATGAAGGAGAAATTCCCGAATATCGTCGACACCGAATTTACGGCGCAGATGGAGAAGGAGCTCGACAGCGTGGAGCACGGCAAGGCGCAGTGGGAACAGATCCTCTCCGACTTCTACGGCGATTTTTCAAAATCGCTCACGGCGGCGGAGGCGTCGCTTTCGGGCGAGCGCATCAAGGTGCCCGAGGAGGAGAGCGATGTCGTCTGCGAGCTGTGCGGACGGCGCATGGTGGTGAAATCCGGCAGATACGGCAAGTTCCTTGCCTGCCCCGGCTATCCTGCCTGCAAGAACACAAAACAGATCATCGAGGAAACGCCCGGCATCTGCCCCCAGTGCGGCGGGAAGATCATCCTGAAAAAATCCCGCAACAACCGCAAGTTCTACGGCTGCGCCAACTATCCCGACTGTAACTTTATGAGCTGGGATGAACCGTCGGCGGAGTTCTGTCCGAAATGCGGCAAGACGCTGTTCAAGCGCAAGGGGAAAAACGGGGGACTGTATTGTCGGACACCGGATTGCGGGT
Organism: Ruminococcus sp.; assembly: GCA_004558485.1. Lineage (GTDB taxonomy): Bacteria > Bacillota > Clostridia > Oscillospirales > Acutalibacteraceae > URNF01. The sequence goes on from SFCS01000001.1 coordinate 97,558, forward strand.
TTGAAAAGAAATGAACGAAAAAAGGCTCACGGTGATCGGCGCGGGACTCGCGGGCTGTGAGGCGGCATATGCCGCGGCGCAGCGCGGTGTGCCGGTCACGCTCAAGGAAATGAAGCCGCAAAAATTTACGGCGGCGCACCGCTCCCCGCTGTTTGCGGAGCTCGTTTGCTCCAATTCACTCAAGGCGTCGCGCATCGAGAGCGCGGCGGGACTGCTCAAGGCGGAAATGAAGGCGCTCGGGTCATTATGTGTGCCGATCGCGGAAAAATGCGCCGTGCCTGCGGGCGGGGCGCTGGCGGTGGACAGGGATCTGTTTTCTGCCGCCGTGACCGATGCGGTGCGGCAGCATCCGCTCATCACGGTCGAGGAGACCGAGGTGACGGCGCTACCTGCGGACGGCGTGACGGTGGTCGCGACAGGGCCGCTCACCGCCGAAGCGCTGGCGGCGGACATCGAAAGACTTTGCGGCGGGCTGCATTTTTATGATGCGGCGGCGCCCATCGTCGCCGCCGACAGCGTGGACATGACCGCTGCCTTCTGCGCCTCGCGCTATGACCGCGAGGACAGCGGCGCGGGGGATTATATTAACTGTCCCATGAACAAGGCGGAATATGAGGCGTTTTATGATGCACTGATACACGCCGAGACAGCGCCGCTGCATGCGTTCGATAAACTCAAGGTGTATGAGGGCTGCATGCCGGTCGAGGTGCTGGCAAAGCGCGGCGCGGACACGCTGCGTTTCGGGCCGATGAAGCCGGTCGGGCTGCGCGATCCGCGAACGGGACACCGTCCGTGGGCGGTGCTGCAGCTGCGTGCCGAAAATGCGGACGGCACGATGTATAATCTTGTGGGGTTTCAGACCAATTTGAAATTCGGCGAGCAAAAGCGGGTGTTTGGCATGATCCCCGCGCTGAAGGACGCCGTTTTCATGCGCTACGGCGTGATGCACCGCAACACCTTTTTGCAGTCGCCGGGGTTTCTCGGCGCGGATTTTGCCGTTCTTTCCCGCCCCGACCTTTTCTTCGCCGGTCAGATGACCGGTGTCGAGGGATATATGGAGTCGGCGGCGTCGGGACTGGTCGCGGGTATCAACGCTGCAAACCGTATTCTGGGCAAAGCGCCGCTCACCCTTTCGCGCGAGACCATGATCGGCGCGCTTTCGGCGCATGTCAGCACCGAAAACAGGGATTTTCAGCCGATGGGGGCAAACTTCGGCATTCTGCCGCCGCTTTCCGCTCCCATACGGGATAAACGCCAACGCTATGCGGCGCTTGCCGCGCGCGCCATGGCACATTATGAGCACTAAAGGAGAGATAGCAATGCGTATCATTCTGGACGCTTTCGGCGGCGATAACGCCCCTCTGGAGGTTTTGCGCGGTGCGCAGACGGCGGTCGAAAAGGACGGACTTTCCATCCTTTTGACGGGACGAGAGGAGGAGATCCGCCGTGTTGCGGCGGAAAACGGCATTTCGCTTGACGGCATGGAAATCGCGGACGCGCCCGATGTTATTTCCATGAACGACGAGCCGCGCAGCATTCTCAAGGCGCACAAGGATTGCTCCATGGCGGAGGGCCTGCGCCGCCTTGCTGCGGGCGAGGGCGATGCGTTCGTCAGCGCGGGCAGCACGGGCGCGCTGCTGATGGGCGCTACCTTCATCGTCAAGCGCATCAAGGGCATTTCCCGTCCGGCGCTCGGCAGCCTTCTGCCGTCGGACAAGGCGCCGTATCTTTTGGTGGATTGCGGCGCAAATGCCGATTGCCGCCCCGAGATGCTGCTGCAATTCGCGCAGATGGGACATATCTATATGACGCATGTGCTCGGACGCAGCGACGCTACGATAGGCCTTCTCAACATCGGCACGGAGGAGCACAAGGGCGGCTCGCTGCAGCTGGAGACCTTTGCGCTTTTGAAGGAAAGCGGGCTGCCGTTCATCGGCAATGTGGAGGCGCGCGATGTGCCGGCAGGCGCGGCGGATGTCATCGTCACCGACGGCTTCACCGGCAATGTGCTGCTAAAAGCCATGGAAGGCACGGTCTCCATGCTGATGCACAACCTCAAGGCGATCTTCAAGACCAATCTGCTGACAAAGCTGGCGGCGGCGATGGTGCTGCCGCATATGAAGGGGCTGAAATCCCGTCTCGATGCCTCGAAATACGGCGGCGCGCCGGTCATCGGCGTGCAAAAGCCGGTCATCAAGGCGCATGGCAACGCCGACGCGGCAGTCATCTACGGTGCGCTGCATCAGGCGGCGACCTTTGTGGAGACAGGCGCGGTGGACGCCATCCGCGCGGCGGTGACGCCTGCAAAAGAGGAAGAATGAAGGAGGATGTATATGCAAAAGGACTTGGCGTCGCTTATGGAGGCGCTCGGCTATACCTTTCAAGATATGTCGCTGCTGGAAAACGCGCTGACCCATTCCTCCTATGCCAACGAAAGCGACCGTCATCTTGCCAGCAACGAGCGGCTGGAATTTTTGGGAGACTCGGTGCTCGGGTTCATCACCGCCAACGAGCTGTTTCAGAAGGAAACGGGGCCTGAGGGCGAGCTGACAAAGCTGCGCGCGGCGGTGGTGTGCGAAAAGGCGCTCCATTCCTATTCTCTGCAGCTGCATGTCGGAGATTATCTGCGGCTCGGCAAGGGCGAGCTGCACACCGGCGGGAACGAGCGCCCGTCCATTTTGGCGGACGCCTTTGAGGCGATTGTCGCCGCCGTGTATCTCGACGGCGGACTGGAACCGGCAAAAAAGCTGGTGCTGCGCTTTGTGGTGCCGGAGGTGAGCAATCAGCGCCGCCGCCATTTCAAGGACTATAAGACCACTCTTCAGGAGATCATCCAGCAAAACCCCGGCGAGATACTGGAATATGTCCTGACGGGTGAGTCCGGCCCGGATCACAACAAGCAATTTACGGTGCAGGTGTTTCTCAATTCGAACATCATCGGTACAGGCAGGGGCAGGAGCAAAAAGGACGCCGAGCAGCAGGCAGCGAAGGAAGCGCTGGCGCTGATGGGCTATCGCTGAAAGGGGGATGACGCACTGTGATTTTGAAAGCATTGGAGCTGCACGGCTTCAAATCCTTTCCCGATAAGACCGTTCTCAATTTCAGCGACGGCATCACCGCCGTCGTCGGCCCGAACGGCAGCGGCAAGTCCAACATCAGCGACGCCATCCGTTGGGTGCTCGGCGAGCAGTCCAACAAGGCGCTGCGCGGTGACAAAATGGAGGATGTCATTTTCAACGGTACCGCGCTGCGCAAGCCGGTGGGCTTTGCCGAGGTGTCGCTCATCATCAGCAACACCGATCGCGCGCTGGATTTTGACGCGGACGATGTGAAGGTCACCCGCCGCTGCTATCGGTCGGGGGCGGGCGAATACCTCATCAACAACGCATCGGTGCGCCTCAAGGACATTCAGATGCTGTTTATGAACACCGGTCTCGGCAGAGACGGCTATTCCATCATCGGACAGGGCAGGATCGAGGACATCGTTTCCTCCAAGTCGCAGGAGCGGCGGGAGATTTTTGAAGAGGCGGCGGGCATTGCCAAATACCGCTATCATAAAAACGAGGCGGAGCGCCGTTTGGCGGCTGCCGAGGAGAATTTGGTGCGCCTGCGGGACATTTTGCAGGAGCTGGAGAGCCGCGTCGGCCCGCTTGCACAGCAGTGCGAAAAGGCAAAGCAGTATCTGACGCTTGCCGGCGAGAAAAAGGAGCTGGAGATCGGTCTGTGGCTGCGCACCATGAACGCCTCCCGCAGCGTGCTGCGCGAGCTGGACGCAAAGCTGGAGCTTGCCCGCACGCAGTATGAGGATGCGGGCGCGGCGCAGGAGCAGTTTGAGGAGGAAATCGAACAGATCGCCGCCGCCGCACAGCAGCTCACCGTGCAGATGGACGACATCCGCCGTCAGAGCCAACTGCTCATCGAGCAGGCGGCACAGGAGGACAGCCGCGCGGCGGTGCTCCGAAACGACATCACGCACAACGAGGAAAACATTGCCCGCATCGAGGGCGAAATTGCCGACTCCGAAACGGGCGACGCCCATATCGACGGGGACATCGCGGCAAAGCACGACGAGATCGAGGAGAAAAATGCCGCCATCCATGCCGCCGAACAGCAGCAGCTGTCGCTGTCGGAGCAGATGGAGGAGCTGTCCCGCGCCGGCGAGGCGGCGGCGGGCGAGGTGCAGGCGCTGTCCGAAAAGGCGGCGGCACTCGCGCTGCAGCTTTCCGACCTGCGGGTGCAGGTCAGCACCGGCGACTCGACGCTTGCCGAGATCACGCTGCGCCTGTCGCAGGTGACGGCCGCCGTGGCGCTCAAGGCCGCGCAAAGCAGCACGGCGGACGAGCAGCTGCACGCGGTGGAAAAGGAGCTTGCCGCCTGCAACGAGCAGGTGGAGGCGCTGCAAAACACGGTCGGCGGCTATCAGATGCGGTATGACGCGCGCATCGGCAAGGTGGACGCGGCAAAGGCGCAGGCGGACAAGCTGACGCTGGATGCGGAGGAAAAATCCCGCCGCGCACGGCTCTTGGAAGAACTGGAACGCAATCTGGACGGCTTTGCACAAAGCGTTAAGGCGGTCATGAAGGAGGCGGGACGCGGCGCACTGCGCGGCATCCACGGCCCTGTGTCGCGTCTCATCCACGCACAGGCGGACTATGCGCTGGCGATCGAAACGGCGCTCGGCGCGGCGGCGCAGAACCTTGTCTGCGACCGCGACGAGGACGCCAAACGCGCCATCCGCTTTTTGAAGGAGACCCACGGCGGGCGCGTCACCTTCCTGCCGCTGTCGAACATCCGCGGCACAAGGCTGCGGGAACAGCCGAGCGGCGAGGCGGGCTTTGTCGGCATTGCCGCCGATCTTGTGACCTATGAGCCGCAGTATGCCGACATCGCGGAAAGCCTGCTCGGCAGAACGGTGATTGCGGAGGATATGGACGATGCGACCGCCATCGCCCGCAAGTATGGCTATAAATTCCGCGTGGTCACGCTGGACGGACAGGTCGTCAACGCCGGCGGTTCGCTGACCGGCGGCTCCAGCATCAAGGGCGCGGGGCTTTTGTCCCGCCGTGCGGAAATCGAAAAGCTGCAGGCGGAGGCAAAAACGCTCACTGCCAAGGCAAAAGAGGCGACCGACACCTATGAGCAGCTAAAGCGCGACATCGCGGCGGTGGAGGCGGCGCTGACCGGCGCGAAGGGTGAGCTTGTCACCGCCGGTGAGGATCGCATCCGCTGCGAGGGAGAGGTGCGCCGCCTGCGGGAGCAGACGGCGGCAAACCGCGCCGCGCTCGAGGAGCACACGGCGGAGATCGCCGCCCTGCAGGAACGCGCTGCCGCGGCAAAGGTACAGGCGGCGGACGCGACCGCAAAGATCGAAAAGGTCACTGCCGAAAAAGAGGCGGTGGAGGCGGAGATCGAGAACCGTTCGGGCGGGCGGCGCGCGCTTGCCGAACAGCGCGAGGCGCTGTCGGCGGCGATTGCACAGGCGCGTTTGGATGCGCTTGCCGCCGCCAAGGAGATTGAGGGCATCCGCCAGGCGATCGAGGCACTGGAGGCGCGCCGCGCCGACGCGGGCGGTCACCGTGCGGCGCTCGGCGAGCAGATCAACGCGCTCAAAGATATGAACGCCGCCATCGCGGCACAGGTGGAGGAGACGGAAAAGGCCGCCGCCGCGCTGCGTGAAAAGGCGCAGGGGGCGACAAAGGACATCGAGGCACTCATTGCCAAGCGCCAGGAGGGCGAGGCGGAACAGACCGCGCTGCGCCGCAGATCGCGCGAAAAGAACGAGGAGCGGGAGCATCTCGGCCAGGAGGTCGCGCGACTGGAGGAAAAGCAGGTCTCTGTCCAGAAACAGACCGACGATCTCACCCGCCGCTTGTACGAGGAATATGAGCTGACCCGCATGGAGGCGGAGGCAGTGGCAAAGCCCATCGAGGATGTGGGAGCTGCGAACCGCCGTGTGACGGAGTTGAAAAACAAGATCCGCGCGCTCGGCAATGTGAATGTCGGTGCCATCGAGGAATACGCCGAGGTCAATGAACGCTATCAGTTCATGAAGACCAATGTGGAGGATGTCGAGACCTCCCGCAATGAGCTTTTGCGGCAGATCGAGGATCTGACCGTACATATGCGGGAGATCTTCCTCGAACGCTTTAAGCAGATTAACTATTATTACGGCATCGTGTTTTCCGAAATTTTCGGCGGCGGCAAGGGCGAGCTGAAGCTGTCTGATCCCGACGACATTTTGGGCTCGGGCATCGAAATGTATATCCAGCCGCCCGGAAAGGTCATCCTGAACCTTGCGGCGCTGTCCGGCGGCGAAAAGGCGCTGGCGGCGATCGCGCTGCTGTTTGCCATTTTGAAGGTCACGCCCTCGCCCTTCTGCGTGCTCGACGAGATCGAGGCGGCGCTTGACGATGTGAATGTCGATCGGTATGCGGCGTATCTGCGCCGCATGTGCGACAAGACGCAGTTCATCGCCATCACCCACCGCCGCGGCACGATGGAGGAGGCAGACACGCTGTACGGCGTGACGATGCAGGAGCGCGGCGTTTCCAAGCTCCTTGAGCTGCGCGCCAGCGAGGTCGAAGAAAAACTCGGGCTGAAATTGCAGCAGCAAAACGGATAAGAGGTAATGTTATGGGATTTTTTGAAAAGATCGCGGGCGGACTGAAAAAGACGCGCGACGCCGTTGCCGGCTCGATCGGCGACATGCTGCGCGGCTTCACGAAGATTGACCGCGAGCTGATGGATGAACTGGAAGAAATTCTCATCATGAGCGATGTCGGCACGACCACCGCCGCACTGCTGCGCGAAAAGCTGGAGCAGGCGGTGAAGGAACGCAAGGTGACCGACCCGAACGAGGTGCGGGCGCTGCTGCAGGAGCTGGTCGCCGACATGCTGCGCGGCGGGCAGGAGCTGCATCTTTCCACCCGTCCGTCGGTCATTCTCATGATCGGCGTCAACGGCGTGGGCAAGACCACGACTGTCGGCAAGCTCGCCTATAATCTCAAAAACGACGGCAAAAAGGTGCTGCTTGCCGCAGCGGATACCTTCCGCGATGCAGCGATCGAGCAGCTCGATGTCTGGGCAAAGCGCGCCGAAGTCGACATCGTGCGGCACATGCAGGGCGCCGATCCGGGCGCTGTCGTGTTTGACGCCGTCGCGGCGGCAAAGGCGCGCGGATGCGATGTGGTGCTGTGCGACACCGCGGGCAGACTGCACAACAAGAAAAACCTCATGGAGGAGCTGCACAAGATCAGCCGCATCATCGACCGCGAGCTGCCGGATGCGGACAAAGAGGTGCTGCTTGTTCTCGACGCGACCACGGGGCAGAACGCCGTGAGCCAGGCGCGGGAATTTAAGGAGGTCGCCGGTATCACCGGCATCGTGCTCACAAAGCTGGACGGCACGGCGCGCGGCGGCGTGGTTTTGGCACTGCGCGGCGATCTGCAGGTGCCGGTGAAATTTGTCGGCGTCGGCGAGGGTATCGACGATCTGCAGCCGTTTGATCCGGATGCGTTCGCCGCCGGTATGTTTGGAGAATGAGTATGCAGTGTATCGTGGCAACGCATAATGTGCATAAACTAGAGGAAATTCGGCGGATTCTGCAGCCGCTCGGCATGGAGGTCGTGACCGACCGTATGCTCGGCATTGCGCTGCCCGAGGCGGAGGAAACGGGCACGACCTTTGCGGAAAACGCGCTCATCAAGGCGGCGGATGCCTGCCGTTTCACGGGGCTTTGCGCCGTTGCCGACGACTCGGGACTGGCGGTGGATGCGCTCGACGGTGCACCGGGGGTGTATTCCGCGCGCTATGCGGGCGAAAACGCCACCGACGCCGACCGCATGCAAAAGCTGCTCAAGGCCCTTGAGGGCGTTCCCGCCGAAAAACGCACGGCGCGCTTTGTCTGTGCGGTGTGCCTTGTGTTCCCGAACGGCGACATGGTGACGGCGTCGGGGACCTGCGAGGGGAAAATCGCCTTCGCCCCGCGCGGCACGGATGGGTTCGGCTATGACCCCGTGTTTTTGCCGGATGCGCATGCGGGCAAGACCTTTGCCGAGCTTTCCGCCGCCGAAAAGGACGCTATCAGCCACCGCGGCGAGGCGCTGCGGGCTTTTGTGCCGCAGCTTACGGCATATATGAAGACCTACCACCAGTAAGGAGAAACGGAGAAACAAAAATGACTTTGACCGGAAAACAGCGCGCCTTTTTGCGCGCGATGGCAAACGGCTTGCAGCCGATCGTGCATGTCGGAAAGGGCGGCGTGATCGCAACACTCGAAAAGCAGGCGGATGACGCGCTGGCGGCGCGGGAGCTGATCAAAGGCAAGGTGCTGGAGTCCGCACCGCAGACCGCCCGCGAGGCAGCCGAGGCGCTTGCCGCCGCGGTGGACGCCACGGTGGTGCATGTGATGGGACGCACCTTTGTGCTCTACCGTCCCGCCAAGGAGCCGCAGCTGCGGCTGCCGCGGGCATGAGGGTCGCACTGTTCGGCGGCACCTTCGATCCGATCCACACAGCGCACATCCGCTCGGCACAGCTTGTCGCGGATGCGCTAAGGCTCGATCGGGTGCTGCTCATGCCGACCTTTGTCCCGCCGCATAAATTGAAGGTGTCGATGGCGCCCGCCGCGGATCGGCTCGCCATGTGCCGCCTGGCGGCAAAAGAGGACGCCCGTCTTTTCGTTTCGGACATGGAGATCCGGCGCGGCGGCGCGAGCTTTACGGCGGACACGCTGCACACGCTGCGCGGTGAGCACCCGCAGGATGAGTGGTTTTTGCTGGTGGGCGCGGATATGTTTCTGACGCTCGGCACATGGTACCATTTTGAGGAAATCCTCGCAATGGCGACGGTGTGCACCGTGCCGCGCGACGGCATCGGCGCAGAGGAGCTGCGGGCATATGCCGCGACGCTGCCGCGGGAGGGCAGGTTTTATATCGCAAGGACGCCGGTGGGGGACATCTCCTCCACCGCCATCCGCGCGGCGATCGCGGCGGGGGATGCGACGGCAGACATGCTGCCGCCGTCCGTTGCGGCATATATCTCTGAAAAAGGCTTATATCGGGGGCGGGAAACAATGGATCTCAAAAGCATGGAACCGCAGTTTATCGAGATCATCCGGCGGCGGGAGAGCGATCACCGCTTCTTGCATTCGCTGGAGGTGGCAAAGTCCGCCGAGCATCTTGCGCGCCGCTATGGCGGCGATCCCGACAAGGCGCGTGTGGCGGGACTGCTGCACGATGTGATGAAGGATATTTCTCCGTCGGAACAGTTGCAAATTTTCAAAGACTTTGGTATACTGCTAGATGATGTCGAAAAGGACGCGCAAAAGCTCTGGCACGCGCGCGCCGGCGCGGCATTTATCGAGCATATCCTGCATATCGACGACCGCGATCTTCTGAACGCCGTGCGGTATCACACCACGGGGCGGGCGGGGATGTCCCTGCTCGAAAAGATCGTTTTCGTCGCGGACTTCATTTCTGCCGACCGCAGCTATCCCGATGTGGATAAAATGCGGGCGCTGGCGGAGGTTTCCCTGGAGGACGCGATGCGGTATGCGTTGCGCTATACCATTGACGACCTGCAAAAGAAGGGCGCGCGGGTGCATCCCGACACGCTGGCGGCGTTGCAGGAACTGACAGAGGGAGGACAACATGGCTGACAGAGAAAAAAGGCGGGAAAAACAGGTGAGCCTTGCTTCCACCGCCGGTGTTTCCAAGAAAGCGAAGAAAAAGAAGAAAAAGGCAACCGCGGGCACGGTCATCGTGCGGGTGTTGGTCGCCATTTTGGTTTTGCTGTCGCTGGCGTTCATCGGCGTGATGATCTTCGGCGTTGTCTCCAGTCTTTCGTCCGGCGGCAACAAGCACGATGTGACGCTTAACACCTATGATACCACGCCGGTGGCGCAGGAGCGCAAGGTGTCGTATTTCTTAGTGGGTGTGACCGGCGAGAACGAGACGAGCGCTATGGATATGCTGACGCTCGTCTGCTATGATAAGAAAGCGAAAACGGTGCAGCTTTTGCAGGTGCCGACCGATACCTATATCGGCACGGGCGGCGCGTGGACGGTCTCCCGCATCGGCAATGTCTGGAACAATCCGACGCCGCTCGTGTGGTGCGAGACCTGCCGCAAGCAGGTGTTTGAGCCGGAGCGCAAGGACGGCAAGCACACGGTGTGCGGCACGACGCTCACCGAAAAGACCGGCTCGTCGGTCGAAAGCCTTTTGTCCGTCTTTAACGATCAGTACAGCATGCCGGTCGATAACTATTTCATCCTGAGCCGCGAGACGCTTGTGAACATGGTGAACTATGCGGGCGGCATCGACATCGAACTCGAAAAGGCGATGAAAATCGGCGATGTGAGCTATGCCGCAGGTCCGGTGCTGCTCGACGGCGACGCAGTGCTGTATTATGCCCATCAGTATGACTATAACGGCACGCCCGGAAAGGATCTCGAGCGCCTGACGCGGCAGCGCAAGGTGTGGGCGGCGCTCATTGCCCGCCTGTCCGCCATGGACGAGGATGTGCTGTATGACAAGGTCATTTCCACCGTGATGTCCGGCGCTGCGCCGATTCGCACCAACAATGATGCCGCCTCGGTGGCGAAGATGCTGGCGGGGATCCATTCCGGCGGCACCGACAATGTTACCTTTGCCAGAGCGCTGACGGAGCTGATCGGCAGCCTCAAAAAGCTGGATCTTGAAAACTCTGCCGTGTATCTGCTGCCGGGAACGGTGGCAAAGCAGGGCAGCGCCACCTACTACGGCGTTTCCCGCGCGGATGCGCTGGCGCTGCTGCAAAGCAAATTCAACCCCTACGGACTCGAAATGAAGGAAGAGCATTTGCAGATTTCCGAAATTTCCTCCGCCAAGGGGGAGACGGACACGAAGGAACAAAAGCTGTCCGCTCTGACCGTTGAACAGAAAAATACCGTGACCACGGCGGCACCGACGACTGCCGCCACGACAGGAGCATAAGCGAATGACAGAAAAACTGCTCGAGTGCGCGGTGCACTCTCTCGATAAGCATTTGGCACGCGACATCACGGCGATCGATGTCGAGCCGATCTCTCCCATCGCCGACCGCTTTGTCTTTGCCACCGGCGGCAGCACGACGCAGGTGAAGGCACTGTGCGATTATGTGGAGGAGGACATGGCAAAGGCGGGGTTTTCCCCGCTGCGCATCGAGGGCTATGCCGCCGCCAACTGGATCTTAATGGACTACGGCGCACTGGTCATCCACATCTTCACGAAGGATGCGCGCCTTTTCTATGACCTTGAACATTTGTGGCAGGACGGCAAAGCCGTCGACATCACCGACTATATGGAAACCGAGGGGAATTGAATGCGTTACAATCACAGTGAGATCGAGAAAAAATGGCAGAAAAAATGGGTGGAGGAGAACACCTTTGCCGCGTCGGACAGCCATGAAAAGCCGCCCTACTATGCACTGGTGGAGTTTCCCTATCCGTCCGGACAGGGGCTGCATGTCGGCCATCCGCGCTCCTATACGGCGCTGGACATCGTGGCGCGCAAGCGCCGTCTGCAGGGCTATAATGTCCTCTACCCCATGGGTTGGGATGCGTTCGGTCTCCCCACGGAAAACTATGCCATCAAAAATCATATCCATCCCGCCGTCGTGACCGAAAAGAATGTGGCGCGCTTCAAGGCACAGCTGCAGTCGCTCGGTCTTTCCTTCGACTGGACGCGCGAGATCAACACCACCGACCCGCAGTATTATAAATGGACGCAGTGGATTTTTTTGCAGATGTTCAAAAAGGGACTGGCATACAAAAAGGAAATGTCGGTCAACTGGTGCACCGGCTGCAAGTGCGTGCTTGCCAACGAGGAGGTCGTGAACGGCGTTTGCGAACGCTGCGGCGGCGAGGTCGTGCACAAGGTCAAGAGCCAGTGGATGCTGAAGATCACCGCCTATGCCCAGCGGCTCATCGACGATCTGTCGCTGGTGGATTACCCCGAGCGGGTGCGGGCGCAGCAGCTCAACTGGATCGGCAGATCCACCGGCGCCGAGGTCACCTTCAAGACCACCCTCGGTGATCCGCTGCAGGTGTATACCACCCGCCCCGACACGCTGTTCGGCGCGACCTATATGGTCATCTCGCCGGAGCATCCGCTTTTGGAGAAGTGGGCGGCAAACATCAAAAATCTTGACGAGGTCAAAGCCTATCAGCAGGCGGCGGCGCAGAAATCCGATTTTGAACGCGCCGAGGTCGCCAAGGATAAGACCGGTGTGCGCCTTGACGGCGTGACGGCGATCAACCCCGTGAACGACACGGAGATCCCGATCTTCATTTCCGACTATGTTCTCATGTCCTACGGCACGGGCGCCATCATGGCAGTTCCCGCGCACGACACGCGCGACTGGGAATTTGCCAAAAAATTCGGTCTGCCCATCATCGAGGTCGTCAAGGGCGGCGATGTGAAAAAAGAGGCGTTCACCGACTGCGCCACCGGCATCATGGTCAATTCCGGGTTCTTAGACGGCATGACCGTTGACGAGGCAAAAGAGGCGATCAAGGACTTTTTGACCGAAAAGGGCATCGGCGAGCGCAAGGTCAACTACAAGCTGCGTGACTGGGTATTCTCCCGTCAGCGCTATTGGGGCGAGCCGATCCCGATCGTCCATTGTGACAAGTGCGGCTTTGTGGCGGTGCCCGAGGAGGAGCTGCCGCTCATGCTGCCGCAGGTCAAAAGCTATGAGCCGACCGACAACGGCGAGTCGCCGCTGGCGGCGATGACCGACTGGGTGAACACCGCCTGCCCGCACTGCGGCGGCCCTGCCAAGCGTGAGACCGACACGATGCCGCAGTGGGCGGGCTCGTCCTGGTATTTCCTGCGCTACACCGATCCGAAGAACGACAAGGCGCTTGCCTCCAAGGAAGCACTTGACTATTGGATGCCCGTCAACTGGTATAACGGCGGCATGGAGCACACCACGCTGCACCTGCTGTACAGCCGTTTCTGGCACAAATTCCTCTATGACATCGGCGTGGTGTCCACGCCTGAGCCGTATGCCAAGCGCACGAGCCACGGCATGATCCTCGGCGAAAACGGCGAAAAGATGTCCAAATCGCGCGGCAATGTCGTCAATCCGGACGATATTGTCAACGAATACGGTGCGGACACGCTGCGCGTGTATGAAATGTTCATCGGCGACTTTGAGAAGGCGGCGCCCTGGTCCAGCGCCAGCATCCGCGGCAGCCGTCGTTTCTTAGAGCGTGTGTGGGGGTTGCAGGAGCAGCTTTTGCCGCAGGAGGACATCCGCCCCGCGCTTTTGTCGGCGGTGCACAGGACCATCCGCAAGGTGGATGAGGACATCGAAAATCTGAAATTCAACACCGCCATTGCCGCCATGATGGCGCTCATAAACGATCTCTATGCGGCAGACGGCGTGACGCGCGGCGAGCTGCGCGTGCTGCTCACGCTGCTCAATCCCTTTGCTCCGCACATGACGGAGGAGATTTGGGAGCGGCAGCACATGGGCGGCACGGTCGCCGAGCAGAGCTGGCCGCAGTTTGATCCGGCGTGCTGCAAGGAGGAAACGGTGGAGATTGCCGTGCAGGTGTGCGGTAAGATCCGCGCAAAGCTGATGGTCGATCCCGAAATCTCTGCCGCTAACGCCGTTGCCGCCGCGAAGGAAAACGAGCGGGTCGCCGCGGAGCTTGCCGGAAAGACGGTTGTCAAGGAAATCTACATCAAAGGCAAATTGGTGAATATTGTTGCAAAATAATCCTTGACAGAGCTATTTCGGTATTGTATAATAGCATGTATGAAAAACCCCTGCTTGTCAGCGGAGGGAGGGAATCGATTATGGCAGAAGTTCGCGTAAGAGAGAACGAGACCTTGGACAGCGCCCTGCGCAGATGGAAAAAATCCTGTGCGCGTTCCGGCGTTTTGGCTGAGGTGCGCAAAAGAGAGCATTACGAGAAGCCGTCCGTGAAACGCAAAAAGAAATCGGAAGCGGCGCGCAAGAGAAAATTCAAATAAGCTTTCATTAAAGACGGGCTTTTTACAAAGCCCGTCTTTGTCTGTCCGGGAAGGAGGAGCGGTGTGTTCCATCCGTTTTTGCTCAAAAAGAATATCACGGAGATCACGGTGGAGGAATTGCGGGAGATGGGCGTTGTCGGACTTCTGCTCGATGTGGACAACACCCTCACCGCGCACGACAGCCAGGAGCTGTCGCCCGCCGTCGCCGACTGGCTCGAAACGGTCATGAGAGCGGGGATGCGACCGCTCATTGTCTCCAACGGCAAGAAAAAACGGGTGCAGCCGTTTGCAAAAAGGCTGGGTCTACCGTTCACGGCGTCGGCGGCAAAGCCGCTGCCGTTCGGCTTCTGGCGGGCGGCGCGGTCTTTGGGGCTGAAGAGACGGCAGTGCGTGGTCATCGGCGATCAGATCTTCACCGATGTGCTCGGCGGAAAATGCGCCGGCATCCGGGTGATCCAGCTCTTGCCGCTTGCCCCCGAAACGGATAAGCCGTTCATTCACTTCAAACGGAAATGGGAGCGCCGCATCATGCGGCACTGGAAAGAAACGGAGGAAAAGACATGATTGCACGGTTCGGGCCGGCGGGAAACTGCAACGCTTTTTATGAGGCGGGCAACACCGCGACGGTGCAGCAGCCGGCATGGCTGCGGCAGTGGGACTTGAATGCCTATGAATATCAGTGCGGCAGAGGGGTGCGCCTCAGTGACAAGACGGCAGAGGCACTGCGCGCCGCCGCAGAGGAAAACGATGTGCAGCTGTCGCTGCACGCGCCGTATTTCATTTCGCTTGCGTCCAAAGAGCCGGAAAAACGCGAAAACAGCGTGCGGTATATTTTGGAGAGCGCCGCGGCGGTGCAAAAGCTCGGCGGCGACCGCATCGTGGTGCACCCGGGCGGACTCGGCGGACTGCCGCGCGCCGATGCGACGGCGCTTGCGATGGAAACGCTGAAAAAGGCGCAGGCAGCGCTGGACGAAAACGGGCTTTCCGCCGTGCACATCTGTCCCGAGGTCATGGGCAAGATCAATCAGCTCGGCACGCTTTCCGAGGTGCTGCAAATGTGCAGTCTCGACGAGCGGATGCTGCCGTGCGTTGATTTCGGTCATCTCAACAGCCGCGAGCACGGAGCACTGAAGGACAGCGCGGCGTTTGCCGCCATTCTCGACGAGATCGAAAGAAGGCTCGGCAGCGTGCGCGTAAAGCAGTTCCATATTCATTTTTCCAAGATTGAATACACGGCGGGCGGCGAGAAAAAGCACCTGACCTTTGCCGACACGGTGTTCGGGCCGGAGCCTGCACCGCTCATGGCGCTTTTAGCGGAGCGGGGGCTGACGCCGACGGTCATCTGCGAGTCTGACGGCACGCAGACCGCCGATGCCGCGACAATGCGCAAAGAATATGAGGCGGCACGGCAAAATATGTGATTTTTTCAAGGAAAATTCAGGATTATACTTGAAAAAAGCGGCAGAGTGCTGTAAAATAGAATACAGTTATAAAATTGGAGGTATACTTGTATGATATCAGCAGGCGATTTCCGTAACGGCGTTACTTTTGAAATGGAAGGCAATGTCTATCAGATCATTGAATTTCAGCATGTGAAACCCGGCAAGGGCGCGGCTTTCGTACGCACCAAGATCCGCAATGTGATTGCGGGAACGGTGGTGGAAAAGACCTTTAACCCTTCCGACAAATATCCGACCGCCTATGTTGAGAGAAAGGAAATGGAATATTCCTATAACGACGGCGATCTGTATTATTTCATGGACGGCGAGACCTATGAGCTCGTCCCGATCAACAAGGATGTGCTGTCCGACAACTTCAAGTTTGTGAAGGAAAACATGGTCTGCCGCATCATGTCCTATAAGGGCAAGGTGTTCGGCGTTGAGCCGCCGAACTTTGTGGAGCTGCAGGTGACGCAGACCGATCCCGGCTTCAAGGGCGACACCGCGACCAACGCGACCAAGCCCGCCACGCTGGAGACCGGCGCCGAGGTGCGTGTGCCGCTGTTCATCAACGAGGGTGAAATGATCCGCATCGACACCCGCACCGGCGAATATATGGAGCGCGCATAAACCATTCGTATACAGATAACAGTTAGGAGGAACGAAGTATGACGACGATTGAAAAGGTAGCGTATCTCAAGGGACTGTTTGAAGGCATGGAGATCGACGAGAGCACCAAGGAAGGCAAGCTGCTCAAGGCGGTTGTGGAGGTTCTCGGCGAGCTTGCCGAGGATCATGCCGATCTTGAGGATTATGTTGCGGAGCTGACCGAGCAGGTCGACGCTGTGGACGAGGATCTCAGCTCGCTTGAAGATGTGGTATATGAGGAGCTGGACGACGAGTGCGACGGCGACTGTGAAGGCTGCGACGGCTGTGACGATTTGGACGACGATCTCTATGATGTCACCTGTCCGAGCTGCAAGGAGTCCTTTGAAGTGGACGAGGAAACACTGCTCGACGGCGGCGTGGATTGCCCCAACTGCGGTGAGCATCTCGAATTTGACATCGAGGATGACGAGGACGAGGACGAAACCGAGGATTGATCCGAGAAAACAAAAAGAGGAGCGCGCGGCGCTCCTCTTTTTCTATGCGGAGGGGTGCATGGCGCAGATGTATGTGCCGACGAGAGGGATTTGGCTCTGCGAGGCGCGGACAGTGCTTCTCTTGCTGTGCAAAAATTCATGCCCTGTTTATCCCTTGCGCAACAAATTTGTATACAGGAAAAGTTTTCCGTCAAAACTGCTTTCAGGAATAAAGCGGAGGGATCATATATGAGACGGTTTCTGAAAGCACTGGCGGGCGGGGTAACACTGTGCATTTTGCTGTCGCTTTGCGGCTTTGACGGGCAGTGCCAGGCGGTGCGCGACAATGTGGTGCGGCTGCACATTCTTGCCAATTCCGACACGGCGGAGGATCAGACGCTCAAGCTCAAGGTGCGGGACGCCGTGACCGCGGCGGCAGACGGCTGGTTTGACGGTGCAAACGGAGAAACGGCGGCACTGGCACAAATTGAAAAGCGTCTGCCCGCGCTGCAGGAGATCGCGCAGGAGGTCGTGTATAAGAACGGGTACGCCTATCCCGTGCAGGTGAAGCGGTGCAGGATGTATTTTGAAACGCGGCAGTACGGCAATGTGACCATGCCCGCGGGCATGTATGAGGCGGTGCGCTTTGTCATCGGCGAGGGAAAGGGAAAAAACTGGTGGTGCGTCATTTATCCGCCGCTGTGCATCCGCTCGGCGGTGAACGAGGAGGCGCTCTCGGATGTGTTGGACGACCGACAGATGTCCCTTGTGACGGGGGAAAAGGGGGTCGCTGTGCGGTTCAAGGTCGTGGAGATCTTTTGGTGGATCGTGGACAAATTCCGCTGACAGGCGCGAAAAAATGATAAATTTCTCTTGACAAATTGATATTTATTTAGTATA
>SFCS01000042.1 GCA_004558485.1 Ruminococcus sp.
CCTACCTTATAAGGGCGGCATCGGAAGGGCAATTCTGCCACCCGTTTTGCCGTTCATGGTATGTACTCAACTTCCCGCTCACGGTCACTGCTTTTATGTATACGGTCTGCTCACCGCCTTGACACATCCCGTCACCGGTTGTACGGGTTCCGTTACCGGGAAAATCGCGGTTTATTTACAGTTCGTTTGCGGAATGCTGCCGATTTTTTTACAAATACGTGCGGCTTTGTTTACAATCTCCCGTGGCGCGCGTCGCAGGGATTTCCGGCGCGCCGATTCAGGGGTTCGGCGGGACTTGCGGGCGTTCGTCAATATATACAAAAACGAAGAGCTTTTTTCTACGTTCCGGCAATTTGAACAAATTGCGCCACGGCGCTCCGGCAAGGCGGCGCAGGACGGGCGGCAGGGCGCGGAGGATCGCAGGATTTTGCATTGGTACATAATGCTTTTTGATGTTGCAAGTCAGCAGACCAGCGCGGTTCCGGCGCCGGCTTGCGTGCGCCGGAACCACGCAAGGAGGGCGGAGGTACCGCGCCGGAGGACTCTTTTGTTCTCCCTCTTGCAAAATTCGCCGGATTGTGCTATACTACCACAGGAAAAACCGAAACCGAAAGGACGGAGAATATGGAAATAACTGCAAATCCAGCCGTGGTAGAACCGATACAGCCCGGCACGACCGAACGCCCGACCGGAACAGTCCGGGTCAGCGAGAAGGGCGAGCGCGCTCTGCGGGGCGGGTACGTGTTTGTTTTTGACGGCGATGTAACCGCCGTTGAGCCTGCGCCCGACGCGGGGGAGGACTCCCCGCAGGACGGCGACCTGGTCACGGTGCGCGACGCGAAGGGGCGCTTTCTCGGCACCGGCTTCTGGAACAGTCGCTCCCGGATGCGGGTGCGTCTGGTTTCGCGCAACGCCAACGACACCTTTACCGACGCCTTCTGGAACCGCCGTCTGCGCTACGCGCTGGACTACCGGAAAAGCGTGATGGGAGAAGAAGATCTCGCCGCCTGCCGCCTGATTTTCTCGGAGGCGGACGGGCTGCCGGGGCTGATCGCGGACCGGTTCGAGGACGTGCTGTCGGTGCAGGTTCTGTCACTAGGCGCCGAGCGTCGGCTGGACAGACTGCTGCCCGCGCTTGTCACGATCCTGCGGGAGGACTGGGGGCAGGTCATCCGCACCGTGTACCTGCGCTGTGACGGCGCCGTGCGGGAGCGGGAAGGACTTACGCGCTTCACCGGTTGCTACACGTATCCCGGACTTTCCCTGCGGAGCGAGGCGGAGGATCCCGGGACGGTGGAGATTACCGAGAACGGCATTCGCTACACGGTGGACTACCGCGAGGGTCAGAAAACCGGATTTTTCCTCGACCAGAAATACAATCGCCGCGCCATACGCAGCATCGCACGGGGGCGGCGCGTGCTGGACTGCTTCACGCACACCGGCTCCTTCGGGCTGAATGCCGCCGCGGCGGGCGCGTTGGAGGTCGAATCGGTGGACATTTCCGCCGCCGCGCTGGAGGTCGCCGCCGCCAACGCGCGGCGCAACGGGCTTTCCGACCGCATCCGCTACACGGAAGCCGACGCGTTTGATTACCTCCGGGCGTTGGGGGAGCGTGGGCGGCGCGCCTGCCCGTTTGATTTCATTATCCTGGATCCGCCCGCGCTGACCAAGACGCGCGACACGCTGAAAAACGCCATCCGCGGCTACCGGGACATCAACACGGCAGCCATGCGGGCTCTGCCGCGCGGCGGGTACCTTGCGACCTGCTCCTGCTCGCATTTCATGACCGACACCAATTTCCTGCAGATGCTGCACAATTCCGCCGAGGATGCGGGTGTCAGTCTGCGGCAGATTGAGCTTCGCAAGCAGGCTCCCGATCATCCTATTCTCTGGAATGTGCCGGAAACGGACTATCTTGTTTTCGGGATTTTCCAGATAGTTTGAGTGGAAAATGGGCGATTTCGTCCTGGTTTTGAAACCTTCCGTTTACTTGTAAACTTTTTGTTTGCTGATTCGGGCAGGAAGGAGCCGTGCGTGCGCGGCTCTTTTCTGTTTCTTTGCGGTAAGCTCCGGTGCGGGCTTGTCTTCTTTGCCGCCCGCCGCTCCTGCCTTTTTGCGTTGATTCCGCCCCCATCCCCCCACCCCCCTTCCCCTCCGGGG
>SFCS01000043.1 GCA_004558485.1 Ruminococcus sp.
GGAGAGATAGGACGACGCAATCAAGCCGCTGCCGCTGTTGCCGCCAAAGAGGGAGCAAGAGGACAGCCCGCCGAAAAGCAGCAGCACGATAAAGGCAATTCCGCCCACAATCAAGCAGCCTTTCCAATGCCGGACGACAAAGAACGTCGCCCGTTTGGTTTCCTGCGCGGTTTTCTTCGCTGCCTTTGCGGTGGCTTCGGCGGTCTTTTTCACTTTGCTGCCCGCTTTCAGCGTCTTTGCATACTGCTTTTTAATGCGCTGCTTCTGCCAAAACCGGGAAACGGGATTTGAGTGCGCAAGGGCGGGATTATCGTGCAACGCCTTTTGATAGAGGAAATCGGCGTTTGCCTTTACCGCTTTTTTCTCCGCTACCGCCGCTGCCCGGTAGGGTTTCAGCTTATGGCTGCGTATGCTGCGCTTTGCTGACCGCGCCGCCATACCGCCCGCTTTCTCGCCCGCGAGTTCTACCCGGTGTCCGCTTTCCACACCGACGTTTTCTTTCTCTACCTCGTAGATTTTCCCGTGTACGGTATTGTTTAACTCTTGCGCCGGACGGGATAAGGGGTTATGCCGCAACTTGCCGTTTGGGGGCTTATCCGTCTTTTCAAAGGAAAGGCGCGTTTTTGCCTTGCCTTTCGCTTCGTCAAAAACGCGCTCTTTCTTGATTTTGGTCTGCTTGGGGATAGCCGCCCGCGCTGCGTCTAAACGGTCTGCCGCTTTCTCGGATTTACGGATAGCTTTCTGCAATTCCGGCGTTGCCCGTTCCGCTTCGGAAAACTGCAAGCGGGAAGTATGGGTTTTTAGCTGCGCCGCGTCAAGAGCTTTTTTCTCCGCGCCCTTTGCCGCTTGCCGTTCAACCTCTGCGCCGATATGCTGAAAAGCCTTTTCCGCTGCCGCCGTTGCGGGAGCTGCATAGTTTTCCTCCTGCGGCCTTTCGCTGATACTCGTTGTTTCGCCCGTCGTGAGGTTTTCCGCAACCGCACCGTCGCGGGTCATTTTCTGCGTTACCTTGTCGGGGGCTTTTAATTCCTTGCTCAATCTTCATCACCTCCAATCCGCTGTTTTGCAAGGGTGCAGTATTCGGGGTTTAACTCAATGCCGATATAGCGGCGCGAAAGGTGCTTTGCCGCCGCTGCGGTGGTGCCGCTGCCTAAAAAGGGGTCAAGGACAATCCCGCCCACGGGACAGCCCGCCAAAATGCACGTTTCCGCAAGTTTGGGCGGGTATGCCGCGAAATGCCCGCCGCGATAGGCAACGTTGTTGATCTGCCAAACGTTGCGGCGGCTGCGGACGGGGGAAATCAACTCGTCGGCGTATGCGCCCTTTTCGCGGGGGCGGTTGATTTTCTGAGGCTGGTTCTGCCCCGGAACAGTAACGGCATATTTGTTACCTTTGCCAACGCCGCTTTTCAGCCGCTCCGCCGTTGCGGGGGCTATCGGCTCGGCTACTGCTTGCCAATCGTAGTAATATTTCTTCGACTTGGTGAGCAAAAATACATACTCATAGCAGCGGGTCGGACGGTCTTTGCAGCTTTCCGGCATGGGGTTTGTTTTGTACCAGATGATAGAACTGCGCAAATACCAACCGTCGCCCCGCAAGGCAAGGGCTACAAGCCACGGGATACCGATTAAATCTTTGGGCTTGCAGCCGGGGGCGCGGTGGTTGACCGCCACTTGCTGCCCGTTCCTGCCTTTGGGATATTTGGGGTCTTGGTGGCCGGCTTTGCTGCCTGTGCCGCAATAAGTGTCCGCGATATTCAGCCAACAAGTGCCCTCCGGCGTAAGCACCCGCTTTACCTCATGGAAAACCGCCGTAATGCGGGAAACGTATTCCTCCGGCGTTGCTTCCCGCCCGATCTGCCCGTCTGCGCCGTAGTCCCGCAAGCCGTAGTAGGGCGGGGACGTTACGCAACAGTCAATACAGTTTTCCGGCAAGGTTTGAAGCACCTGCAAGCTGTCGCCGCAATAGATTTTATCCGTTTCTATCCTCATGCCGACACCTCGCCGGGCTTGGTCGTCATCACGCGATAGAGTTCTGTGTCCTGCGGGAAACGGTCAATAAAGGGCAAAATCACGTTGCCGTAGAAGATAAGCCCCTCGCCCGCGTCGGAATGGGTTACATAGGTC